>CAZYXS010000006.1:17174-44774 GCA_964650955.1 uncultured Desulfuromonadales bacterium
CGCTTCATCGACATCGAACTGGACGGCCCCAAGGTGCGGGAAGTGCGTTTCATCGGCGGTTGCGCCGGCAACACCCGGGGGGTGGCGACCCTGGTGCAGGGACGCCCGGTTTCAGAGGCGATCGCCCTGCTCAAGGGAATCGCCTGCCGCGGCAACACCAGCTGTCCCGACCAGCTGGCCACGGCGCTGCAGGAGCTGACCTTGCAGCAGACCGGCTAGGGCCATCCCGCTCCATCATCCACACAACCAAAGGCGCAGCCCCCGCGAAGGAGGCTGCGCCTTTTGCGTTGCGGCGAGTTAGACCCTCAGCCTTCGCGCACCCCGAGCTTGCGCAGGAAGGTAATCATCGGGCACCAGTTGGTGAAGGCGCTCTGGAACAGGTTGAGCCCCACGAAGGCGGTGAAGAACAGCCAGTAGGGGGAATGAACCTGGGAGAGGAGGACGCTGAGCAGGACGAAGAAGCCGGCGATCAGCCGCAGATACCGATCGATGGTCATGATTGGAAACTCCTTGCGTGTTGTTCGGCCTTTTTGCCGTAGACGAGCCAGTAGACCACCGGGATCACCAGCAGGGTGAAGGGGGTGGAGGCGAAGATCCCGAAGATGATGGACCAGGCCAGCCCCGAGAAGATCGGGTCGAGGGTGATGATCCAGTTGCCGAGCAGGGCCGCCCCGGCGGTGAGCAGGATCGGCCGCAGCCGCACCGCGCCGCTTTCGATGATCGCCTCCTGCAGCGGCACCCCGCGGCGCAGGGCGTGGTGGATGAAGTCGATGAGGATGATGGAGTTGCGCACCACGATGCCGGCCAGGGCGATCATGCCGATCATGGCGGTGGCGGTGAAGAAGACCGGGGTGTCGAAGCCGCCGACGGGGCGGTCGGCGATGAGGTTGAGCAGCCAGAAGCCGGGCATGACGCCGATCATGGTCAGGGGGATGGCCCCCATGATGATCAGCGGCAATACGTAGGAGCCGGTCTCGATCAGCAGCAGGATGAAGATCAGCACCATGGCGGCGCCGAAGGCGATCCCCAGGTCGCGGAAGACATCCAGGGTGATGTTCCACTCCCCCTCGCCGCTCCAGACCACCCGGGTCCCCCGGGGGAGGGGGTTGTCCTTGAAGTGGGAGGAGAGGTTGAGGATGGCGTTGACCGGGCTCTTGCCCGCCATCTCGCCGAAGACATAGACCACCCGCTCGAGGTTCTTGTGGTAGATGGTCGGTTCGAGTTCCTCTGCGACGAAACTCCCCAGCTCCGAGAGGCGCACCAGCCCCTCGCGGCCGCGCAGCTGCAGCGCGGCGAGCTCGGCCGCCGAGGAGCGGGACTCGCGGGGGAGGCGCAGCAGGATCTGCAGGGGATTGCGCTCGGCGTCCAGGTGCACCGTCCCCACCGCCTCCCCCCCCAGGGCCAGAGCGAGGGTGCGGGCCAGCTCGGCGTCGCCGATGCCGGCCAGGGCCAGTTTTTGGCGGTCGGGGACGAAATGAAGCTGGCGCTGGGCGGTTTCGACAGTGTCGTCGATATCCACCACCTTGTCCTCCACCCCCATGCGCTCGCGGATCAGCCTGGCCGCGGCGATCTGCTCGGCGTAGGAGACCCCCGGCTCGGCGTAGACCTCGGCCACCAGGGTGGCGATGACCGGCGGCCCGGGCGGGGCCTCGACGATCTTGAGCAGGGCGCCGTGGGCGGTGGCGATGGCGGTCAGGTCGTTGCGCAGCCGCAGGGTGATGGGATGGCTCTGCTGGGCGCGGCGGGACTTGTCGGCGAGGTTGACGCGGATGTCGGCCAGGTTGGGCCCCTGGCGCATGTAGTAGTGGCGCACCATGCCGTTGAAGTCGATGGCGCTGGCGGTGCCGACGTAGGCCTGAAAATCGGTGACCTCGTTGACGGTGGCGAGGTAATCCTCCAGGGCCCGCACCGCGCTGTCGGTCTGCTCCAGGGTCGCCCCCTCGGGGAGATCGATCACCAGCTGGAACTCGTTCTTGTTGTCGAAGGGGAGCATCTTCATCGGCACCAGGTTGAGCGCCGGCAGCGCCAGGGAACCGAGCAGCAGCGCCACCACCCCGGCCATCAGCAGCCAGGCCTTGCGCCGCGACTGCAGGAAGGGGAGGAGCAGCCGGCGGTAGACACGGTAGGTGCGGGTCTGCTCCGGCGGCTGTTCGCCGTGGCCGCCACCGTGCACCCCCTTGAGGACGTGGTAGCTCATCCAGGGGGTGACGGTGAAGGCGACCAGCAGCGACATCACCATGGTCAGCGGCAGGTTGATGGCCATCGGCCGCATGTAGGGGCCCATCATGCCGGTGATGAAAAGCATCGGCAGGAAGGAGAGAATGACCGCCAGGGTCGCCAGGATGACGGGGGGACGCACCTCGTCGACGGCGGTCAGCACCGCGTCGCGGGGGGGCTCCTTCTTCATCCGCAGGTGGCGGAAGATGTTCTCCACGTCGACGATGGGGTCGTCCACCAGCAGGCCGAGGGCCAGCACCAGGGCGAAGAGGGTGACGCGGTTGATGGTGTAGCCGAACCAGTAGTTCACCAGCAGGGTCAGGGCATAGATGATGGGGATGGAGACGGCGACGATGAAGGCCTCGCGCCAGCCGAGTGCGAAGAGCACCAGGGCGAGCACGGTGACGATGGCGATCACCAGGTGGGTGATCAGCTCGTTGACCTTGTGGTTGGCGGTCTCGCCGTAGTTGCGGGTGACCCGCACCTCGACGTCGTCGGGGATGATGGTCCCCTCCATGGCCCGGACCGCGGCGAGGATCTCCTTGGCCACCCCCACGGCGTTGGTCCCCTTTTTCTTGCCGACGGCGATGCTCACCGCCTGGTATTCCTGCGCCAGCGCCTCCGGCACCGGAGCCCCGGCCGGGCCGAAGCGCAGCCGGGTGTAGCTGGTCGGTTCGGCGACTCCGTCGCTGACCCGCGCCAGATCCCGCAGGTAGACCGGCGCCCCGCCGCTGACGCCGACCATCAGCGCAGCCACCTCCTCGGCGCTGCGGAAGAAGGAGCCGCCGCGCACCAGGATCTCCTCGTTGTGCTGCTGGAAGCTGCCGGCGGGCAGCTCCAGGTTGGCCCCGGCCAGGGCTCGCTGGATATCGAGGGGGGCCAGCCCCCGCGCCGCCAGCGCCTGGGGATCGAGATCGACCCGCACCTGCCGGGGCCGGCCGCCGATGACGGTGGTCACCGAGGTGTTGCGCACCGACTGCAGACGGTCCACGACCTCCTCGGCCACCCGCCGCAGCTCGTGGTCGGAGACCTGGTCCGAGTAGAGGCTGAGGTTGACGATGGGGACGTCGTCCACCTCCACTGGCTTGACCACCCAGCCGCTCACCCCCGGCGGCACCAGGTCGGTCTGGGTGCTGATCTTGTTGTGCAGCTTGACCAGCGAACCGATGCGGTCCTCGCCGACGTAGAAACGGGCGGTCACCACCGCCAGATCGGCGCGGGACATGGAATAGACGTACTCCACCCCGTCCACCTGCCAGAGCAGCTTCTCCAGGCGGGTGGCGACCTGCTTCTCCACCTCCTCGGCGCTGGCGCCGGGCATGTGGACGTAGACGTCGGCCATGGGGACGACGATCTGCGGCTCCTCCTCCCGGGGGGTCAGCACCAGGGCGGCAATGCCGGCGATCACGGAGAGCAGGATGAGGATGACCGAGAGGTTGCCGTCGAGGAATTTTTCGACGATCCGGGTCGCGAAGGAGCGCTGTTTCGCCATGGCGGTCAGCCCTCCACCCGGCCGCCGCTGACGGCCCGCTCGAGCCCGTCGACGACGATGGTCTCACCGGCGGCCAGCCCGCTCAGGATCTCCACCTGATCGCCGACCCGGGCGCCGGTCTTGACCAGGCGGAAATTGAGGATCTGCTCCTTGACCACGAACACCCCGTTGAGCTGACCCCGCTCGAGGATGGCGGCGGCGGGAACCAATAGGGCGCTCTTGCGGGCGCCGACCGCCGCCACCCGGGCGAAGAGGCCGGCGGAGAGCCCGTCCTGGGCGGTCAGGTCGAGCTTGATCTCGAAGGCGCGGCTGGCGGCATCGGCGGCCGGCAGCACCTCGGCCACCTTGCCCTCCAGACTCCTGCCGAGGGCCGGCAACTCGACGCTGAAAGCCTCGCCGACGGCCACCTTGCCGGTGAGGGCCTCGGGCAGCTGGGCCCGCACCAGCCAGGCCCCCTGGCGATCGAGGAGCAGCAGGGGGGTGCCGGGCAGAACCGTCGAACCTTCCTGCACCAAGTGGCGCACCACCACGGCATCGTAGGGGGCGCGCACCTCGCCATAGCCTGCGGCGGTTGCGGCCGCAGCGCTGCCGGCGCGGGCCCGCTGCACCCCGGCCTCGGCCGCGGCCACCCCCTGGGCGGCCTGGGCCTGCTCGGTGCTGATCCGGTCCATCTCCAGGGGGGTCACCGCCTCCTTCGAACAGTTGCCGGTAGCGCTCCAGGGTCTTGTCGGCCAGCTCCAGCCGGGCGCGGGCGGCCGCCAGGGCTCCCTGCGCCTCGTTTACGGCGGCGGCCGCGGCGCGGGCCTGGTCGCCGGCAGTGGTCTGCTCCAGGCTCAGCAGCAACGCGCCGGCCTTGACCCGGGCACCTTCCGCCACGGCGATGCGGCCCACCCGCCCGGCCGTCAGGGCGGCCACCTGGCCGCGGTCGGGAGCCTCGACGCTGCCGACGAAGGTTTCACCGGCGGCGATTTCGGCTGGCTGCAGGGTCAGCAGGCTCAGCCCCTGGACCAGGGGAGCCTGGCGCTGGAGGTTGCCGGGCTGGATCTCCTGGCCGCAGCCGGCCAGCAGCAGGAGCAGGAGGGGGACAGCAAGGGCGATCTTGGTCACGGGCGAATCTCCTCGGCGGGGAGCAGAGAGCTCAGAAAGGTGCCATTGTGGAAGCGGATGTGGCCCAGGGCCAGCAGCAGGCGGCTCTCCCCCTCGATCTCGCCGAAGCGGGCGCGGTCGAGGGCAGCCTGGGCCGCCAGCAGGTTCGCGAGGTCGGAGAGGCCGGCGGCGTAGCGCTCCTGCAGCAGGCGGCGCCCCTCCTCGGCCTGCAGCGCCGCCTGGCGGGCGGTCTCCAGGTTGAGCCTGGCCACCGCGGCCCGGGCGCGGGCCTCCTCCAGGGCGAAAGCGGCCTGGCGGCCCGCCTCCAACTGGCGCAGTTCGGCGCTGCGTTGGGCCGCGGCGGTGCGCTGCTGCGCCTGGGAACGGCGGAAACCGTCGAACAGTTCCCAGTTCAGCCCCACAAACACGCGGTAGCTTTCGGCTTCGCTGCCGAAGGGAGCGCTGCCATCATGCAGGGCATAGGAGGCGGAGAGGGCGGCCCGGGGGAGGTAATCGGCACGGGCCTGACGTTGGGCCAGGGCAGCCGCCTCGCTCTGACGGGCGAGGGCCACCAGGTCGGCCCGGGGTTGCCCGCCCGGCTCGGGCGTCTCCGCCAGCAGGGCGGCGTCGAGAGGGGCCGCCAGGTCCGCCTCCCCCCCGGCACGCCCCATGGCCAAAGCCAGGGCGCGGCGGGCGATGGCCCGGTCGCTGGCCACGGCCGCTTCCCGCTGGCGGGCCTCGGCCAGGGCCACCTCGGCCTGCAGGGCATCGGCCTTCAGCCCCACTCCGGCGGCGCGCCGCTCGCCGGCCAGCCGCGCCACTTCCTCGGCCAGGCGGCGGGAACTTAGGGCCCAGGCCTGGGCCCCCTCGGCCTGTTGCAGCTGCAGGTAGGCGCGAAAGGCGGCGAAGGCCGCCTCCTCTGCGCTCCAGCGGGCTGCCGCTGCGGCTGCTTCGGCCCCTTTTTCGGCCCGCTGCCGGCCGTAGCCGATCTCCGGGTCGAACAGCGGCTGATCGAGAGTCAGGCGGGTTTCGAAATCCCGGCGGGAGGGGGGAGCGTTGTAGGGATCGGCGGTGGGGCTGAGCTGCAGGTTCTGCTGGTTGAGGGAGATGAACAGGCTCCCCCCGGGCTCGTCGGTGAGCAGGAAGTTTTCGCTCAGGGTCAGGCGCGGCAGGTAACGGCTGCGCGCTTCGCCGACCGCCGCCGTGGCCGCCTCGGCCTCGGCCCGGGCGGCCTGAACCTGGGGACGTGCCTGCACGGCGGCCCGCAGCGCCGCGGCCAGGTCGACGGGCTCGGCCCGCAACCCCCCGGGCAGTGCCAGCAGCCAAAGAGCTATCAGGAACAAGGGCATTTTGTCACCTCCATATATTCGAGAAAAAATATATATTGCAAACCAAATCTAGTCAAGCTCATTTCAGCAGCCCCGGGATCCCCCCGGTCAACAGACCGGGTCGCAGGGGGAAAAGACGAAAGAAAGAGAAAATATCCCCGCGCGGCGCTGTGAATTATACCGCAATCCCCCGGATTGTCCGATCAGGGGGCAATCCTCATCATTTCCGACCCGATATGGAATTTTTTCATCCTTGACCCTCCGGGCCTTTCCCGCTATCCTCCTGCCACGCGGATATTTCCGTGTGTTTACTGATATTTAAATCGTTTTCGACGGGCACAAACCAAACCTCTGTCACCCCAATTTCATGGAGGAACAACCGATGAAGCGACTGTTGGGCGTTTGTCTGACTCTGGCCCTGACCCTGACCGGCGTAGTCACTGCCTCGGCCCAGGAAAAAGCCGATCCGCTGGCGGCCTGGAAACCGGCCTTCGACCCGCGCGGCGCCAAGTACACCTACCTGCTCTCCAACGTCTCTCACCCCTCCATCGAGGGGATCGCTGTCGGTTACAAGATCCGCGACCGGGTCTGGGAACTTTCCAAGGGGCAGCTCTATGTCGACTTCCGCCCGCTGGCCCAACTCGGCGGCGAGAAAGACGTGCTGAGCAAGCTCAAGCTCGGCGCCGTCCAGGGAATGCTCTGCTCCTCGGTGGCCGCCGCCAACGTCGCCGACACCCTCGGCATCGTCAACCTCCCCTTCGTCGTCGACTCCTTCGACAAACTTGATAAATTCCGCCAAGATCCGGCCCTGTTCAAGCCCTTTGCCGACAGCGCCCTGAAGCAGGGCATCCAGGTGGTGGACATCACCGGCTACGGCACCTACGGCTGGGCCACCACCACCCCGGTGAAGTCCCTCGCCGACACCAAGACCGTCAACTTCCGTATCGCCGAAGCGCCGGTCAACGCCGACATCTACAAGGCCTGGGGGCTCAAGTTCACCGTCATGCCCTGGCCAGATGTCCCCCAGGCCCTGCAGACCGGGGTCATCAACGGCCTCGATCACACCCCGACGGTATGCAACATCACCAAGAAGTTCGAGGTGGCCAAACACTTCACCGAGGTCAGCTACGCCCAGGGGCTGTTCGTCCACCTGATGAACAAGCGCTGGTTCGACAAGCTTCCTCCTGAACTGCAGAAGATCCTGCTGACGGTCATCGAGGAGGAAAGCGCCAAGGCCCGTGCCGTCGCCCGCGTCCAGCACGATGCCCAGATCGCCGACGCCAAGACCAAGGGGGTGCAGTTCTACCAGCTCTCCCAAGCTGACAAAAAGACCCTGATGGACCAGAGCAAGCCGGTCTACGACGTCTGGGGCAAGCGCATCGGCGTCGATTACCTCAACAAGGTTCGCACCGCCCTCGGCAACTGATCCAAAACCGACAACCCCTGCTTGGCACCGGCCGGGAAGCCTGAGCTTCCCGGCCCTTCTTATGGACGGCCTCGATGAACCCTTTCTTCCGCACTATCGACCGCACCTTGGCCCTGGTGGAGGACTGGTCGTTGTTTCTGGCGGTAAGCATCGCGCTGGTTGCGGCCATGGCCAACATCGTCCTGCGCAAGACCACCCACATCAACCTCTACTGGTCCGACGAAGTCGTGCGCAAGGTGATCTTCTTCACCACCTTCATCGGCTGCAGCGCCGCCATCCGCAGCCGCGCCCTGATCCGCATCGACGCCTTGCCGCAGATGGTGCCGGTGCTGAAAAAGTTCCTCACCCTCTGCAGCCACCTGGCGGTGCTCGGCTTCGCCGGCACCATGATCTACCTCGGAGGGCAGATGACCTACAACGTCTACCAGGACGAATTCGCCCGCACCGCGACCCTGCAGATTCATGAATGGTATTTTTATGCCGTCATGCCGCTGATGGGCGCAATGATGTTCCTGCGCACCCTCATCGTCATGGTGGAAGATTGGCGCGGCCAGCGCGCCTGACCCCCGCTGCCGCCCCGGCCCCACAACCCCACTAGGGAGCTATGGAAACCAACTCGCTGTTTATTCTCGCTGTTCTGCTCGGCGCCCTGGCAACCACCGTGCCGGTGTTCATGGCGCTGTTTTTCACCGGCATGCTCGGTCTGGTCTACCTGGTGGGGATCGATGCCCAGATCGGCATCGAAGTGCTCTACCGCAGCATGGACAAGTTCGCCCTGATCGTGGTGCTGTTCTTCGTCCTGTGCGGCAACATCATGACCACCGGCTCCATCGTGCAGAAGCTGATCAAGACCGCCAACGTGCTGGTCGGGTTCCTCCCCGGCGGCCTGGCCATGGCCGGGGTGCTGGCCTGCGGCTTTTTCGGCGCCATTTCCGGCTCCACCGTCGCCACCGTGGTCGCCATCGGCGGTTTCATGATCCCGGCGCTGATCAAAAACGGCTACGAAGAGGAATTCAGCGTCGGCATCATGACCACGGCGCCGATCCTCGGCGTCGTCATCCCGCCGTCGATCTCCATGATCCTCTACGCCATGGTCACCAACGATTCCCTCGAGGCCCTGTTCCTCACCGGCTTCATCCCGGGAGCCCTGATCATGCTCTGCATGTCGCTGTATGCCTGGTGGTTCTGCCGCCGCCGCGCCCTGCCGACCCAGCCGCGCCCGACCCTGAAGGAAGTGGGCGCGGTGGTCAGGGAAAGCATCTGGGCGCTGCTGCTGCCGGTGGTGATCTTCGGCGGCATCTACTCCGGCATTTTCACCGCCAACGAAGCGGCCGTGGTGGCCTGTTTCTACGCCTTTTTCGTCGAAATCTGCATTCACCGCGACATGCGCCTGCGGGATGTGAAGAGGGTCATCGTCTCTTCGGCGGTGACCTCTGCGACCCTGCTGGTGATCGTGGCCGGCGCCTCGGTGTTCGGCGAATACCTGACCTTCGAGCAGATCCCCGACAAGATCGCCAACGCCGTGGTGGAAAACATCCAGTCCCCCTGGGTGTTCCTGCTGGCAGTGAACATTCTGCTGCTGATCGTCGGCATGTTCATGGACATCATCTCCGCCACCCTGATCCTGACCCCGATCTTCCTGCCCCTGCTCGCAAAGTTCGATGTCTCGACCCTGCATTTCGGCCTGCTGATGACCATCAACCTCGGCATCGGCTATTGCACCCCGCCACTGGGGGTCAGCCTCTATATCTCCGGTGCCGTGGTCGACAAGGGGCTGGTCTATGTCTCCAAGGCCGTGCTCCCCTTTTTGCTGATCCAGATCGCTTTGCTGCTGCTGCTGACCTACTGGCCCGACCTGGTGTTGTTGTTGCCCCGCCTGGTCTACGGGGTCGGCTGACCCCCCATCCTTGTCCCAAGGAGGCTTCCCCATGGACTTGCGCATCCTGGTTCCCGTCGACGGTTCCAAAACCGCCCAGCGCACCATCGCCGCCCTGGTGACGGCCCGCGACCGTTTCAGCGGGCCCCTGACCCTGCTGCACGTTGTCGATCTCGAGCGCTTGGCCTACCGCATGATCCCCGACTTCCAAC
Organism: uncultured Desulfuromonadales bacterium; assembly: GCA_964650955.1. Lineage (GTDB taxonomy): Bacteria > Desulfobacterota > Desulfuromonadia > Desulfuromonadales > CAZYXS01 > CAZYXS01. The sequence goes on from CAZYXS010000006.1 coordinate 26,812, forward strand.
TCGAAATGATTCGCGAGCACGCCCGCAAGTCCGGCGAGACATTGATTGACGGCCATGCCAAAACCCTGCGCCAGGCCGGCCTGCAGGTAGAAACCCGCCTGGAGTTCGGCTATCCCAGGGAGGCGATCCGCCGCATCGCCAACGAAGAGGATTTCGGCCTGGTCATCATCGGCCGGCGCGGGATGGGGGAGATCCGCGATGTCCTGTTCGGCACTGTCTCCAACTACCTGCTCCATCACGTCCACAAACCGGTATTGCTGATCTAGCCATATCCCCGACCCACCGCCAGATCGCCGACACCAGTCTCCTGCCCCCCCGCCCGGAACGAATTGTCTCCGGGCTTTTTTCTTCCGAAAATCCCTGCCGGATCGGGCATCACAAAAACTTTAATCAACTGCTCATTGGTAGTCCTTTACTTTTTGGCACCGATCTTGTATAAACATCGGCTCATGGAGGATCTATGCGCTGGTGGAAATGGATTAACCGGAGGGTGGCAGGACTGCAGTCGGCCTTGAGTCTTGGGGAGCGCGCCGTCGGGCTCCCGGACGAGGTTGGCGGCCGCTCCCTGGAGCAGTGGGAACAGGGTTGGCGCCGCATCGGCCTGCTCGGCAGCGCCCATGTCACCGCCCCCAAGCACAGCGTCGGGCTCTATCGGCTGCGCCAGGGAACGACCATCGTCCATCTCGGCAGCGCTGGGGGCTGCCTGCGCCAGGCCCTGCGCGCCCTCCTGCACGACCCCGATCCGCACGTCCAGGTTCTGCCGGAGCCTTTGCGGGACTGTGCCCATGAACTCGCAGTGGAAGTCCTGATCACCGAGTCCGGCGCCCTGGCCCACGAACTGGAGCGTTGCTGGCAGGTGCAGGCAAAACCTTCTCGCCCCGCCCCGGTCGTCCCCGCTTCGGCGGAATCCCTGCCACCAAACTCTTCCGTCGCTGCTACCACCAGCCCAACCCCCTGAAGCGGAATAGCTCTTCGAAAACCTGGCCCCGCTCCCCTGCCCAAATGGTGGTGGTTTTTGACCCAATCCAGGGACTTTTCGCCACATCTGCCATGGGGACTGCAATTGCCCTTGCCATCCCCATAGTTTTTAGATATACAAAATCTACAAACTATGGAGGTACGCCATGGAACTGCTGGGACTGGTCGGCATCATTGCCGGCTGGTATGTGCTTAACCGCTGGGTCCTGCCCCGCTTCGGGATCCGGACCTGACTCGCTGACAATTGCAGCCTTCCGGTGCGGAAGGCCCCGAAAGAGGACCCCATCGACGGGCAGCTGAAATGAAAGGGGCGACCATCCGGTCGCCCCTTTTGGTTTTTCCCGTCCCCCCGCCGTCCGGTCAACGCAGGTTGGTTGCGCAGCGGGGGCAGGTGAGGGCACTGGTGGATGGGACTCGGTGGCCGCAGGTGGGACAGTTGAACCAGTAGCGGCAGTGCTTGCATTGGGGCTCGGAGAGACCCTGGCGTTTCTTGCACTTGGGACAAAGGCGGACCATCTTGCGCTGTGCGCTGAAATAGTCGGCGAAGAGCAGGCCGCAGCGGGGGCACTCTTCGGCGTCCCGCTTGCTGACGGAGGCACCGCAGGTGGGCAGGGGGCAGGCGAAGACGCTTTTGCAGGCACTGCACCAGGCCTTGTTCTTTTTGATTTCCTTGCAGACCGGGCATTTTTCCATAACACAGACCTCTTTGGCTCGGGATAGAAGACAAGCTGGGGAACCCTGGGTGCGGCCCAGATAAAAGAAGGAGAGCCGGGCTCCTGGGCCCGGCTCTCCTTGGGGTTTCTGGAATCGGGGGACCTCAGTCGATCTTCTTGAAGGCGGCCTTGGCGGCTCCGCAGACCTCGCAGGGCTCGTGAGGTTCCCCTTCGAGGGTATTGCCGCAGACCTGGCAGACATAGTAATCCACCGCCTGGTTCTTGCCGAGGCTATCGAGGGCCTTCTGGTAGAGCCCGGCATGGACTTTTTCCACGGCGTTGGCAAAAATAAAGCTCCTCAGCGCCTGGTCGAAGCCTTCGTTGGTCGCGTCGGTGATCATCTGGGGATACATGCTGACGAACTCGTGGGTTTCTCCATCGATGGCGGCCCGGAGGTTGTCGGCGGTGGACTTGATTCCCTCCATGGCCCGCAGGTGGGCATGGGCATGGACGGTTTCAGCCTCGGCGGCAGCTCGAAACAGCTTGGCCACCTGCAGATGCCCTTCCTGTTCGGCCTTTTTGGCGAAGGCGAGGTAAGTGCGGTTGGCCTGGGACTCCCCGGCAAAAGCTTCCTGCAGATTTTTCAAGGTCTTGGAATCGGTCAGACTGGACATGCTGGCTCCTTGGCCGGATCGGCAATAATGACAGGACCTGGATAGGGAAATTCCACAAACAGGGGCCATTGTACCTGTTCTTCGGCCCCTGTCAACCGGGCTGACCTCATTTGCTGCGGCAGGCCCGATCAACGTCGGCGGAGCGACCGATGAGGATCAGCAGATCACTGTCCTTGATAAGGTAATCGGCCGGCGGCAGGGTCACCACCTGCCCGGTGAGCACATCCTTGACGCCGATGACGGTGACGTTGAAGGCACGCCTCAGGTCAAGTTGCACCAGGCTTTTGCCGAGAAAATGGGCCGGGGGACCAACCTCGGTGATGGAGAAGTCCTCCCCCAAGGGGATGAATTCGAGGATGTTGGGGCTGGCCAGGCTGCGAGCGACCTTGATCGCCATGTCCTTCTCGGGGAAGATGATCTCGGTTGCCCCGACCCGCTCCAGAATCCGGCCGTGATCCTCGTTGAGGGCCTTGACCAGGATCTGCTTCACCTTCAGTTCCTTGAGGTAGAGGGTGATCAGGGTGGAGAGGTGGGAACGCTCTCCCGTGGAAACCACCACCCCGTCCATCTCTCCGATCCCCTGTCCCTTGAGGAACTCCTTGCTGCCGGCGTCGCCGAGGATGGCATAGGAGGCGAACTCCTGAATCGCCTGGACCTTGTCGTGGTCGAGGTCGATGGCGACCACCTCGTGACCGGCCTCATACAGGGTCCGGGCGACGTGATAGCCGAAATTCCCCAGGCCGATGACGCAGAACCGTTTCTTGGCCATGTGTTTGGTCCTTTCCGGCCGAGTTGAATCAGCCGATCATGATGTTCTCTTCGCCGTAACGCACCGCATCCTTCTGGCTGCGGCGGACGATGGTGAAGGCCAGCGTCAGCAGACCGACACGCCCCGCGAACATCAGCAGTATGACGATCAGTTTACCCAGGGGGAGCAGCTTCGGGGTGATGCCGAGGGAAAGGCCGACGGTAGCGAAGGCGGAAACCGCCTCGAAAGTGCAATCGAGCAGAATGCCGCGGCTTTCGTTGGGTGCCAGGCCGTAGGTCTGCACCACCAGCAGGGCGAAGGTGGCGCCCCCCAGGAACAGGGCGGCCAGCATCACCAGGGTCAGGGTCTTGGTGACGACGGCTTCGGGGACGGTGCGCCGGAACACGTTGGTATGGGGCACCCCCTTGAGCCGGCTGTGCAGAATGGCCACGAACAGCGCCAGACTGGTGGTCTTGATGCCGCCGCCGGCGGAGCCGGGGGAGGCGCCGACGAACATCAGGAACATGATGAAAAACAGGGTGGAGACCTCGAAGCGGTTGAGGTCGATGGTGTTGAAACCGGCGGTACGGGCACTCACCGAATGGAACAGGGCGGTCCAGAACCCTTCCCCAGAGCCCATGCCGACGAAGGCCGAGGGGATCTCCAGCAGCCCGATGACCAAGGTGCCGCCGACAATCAGCAATCCACTGGTCCAGAGCACCAGCCGGGAATGCAGGGAAAGGCGGCGCCGGCGCTGCTTCTCCCGGGCCAGGTCGGCCAGCTCGCGGATGACCAGGAAGCCGATCCCCCCCAGGATGATCAGGGCCATGACGGTCAAATTGACCAAGGGGTCGTTGCGATACCCGATCAGGCTGTCGGGGAGCAGGCCGAAGCCGGCGTTGCAGAAGGCCGAAACCGAGTGAAAGATGGCGAAATAGATTCCTTTGCTCCAGCCGAACTGGGGAACGAAGGCCAAGCTGAGCAGCGTGGCCCCTATCCCTTCAATCACCAGAGTCACCAGGAAGATGCTGCGGATCAGATCGCGCAGGGAGTCGACGGGGGTATGCAGCAGGGTGTCCTGGATGATCCAGCGCCCCCGGGTTCCCACCCCCATGCGCAGGTAGAAGAAGAGGTAGACGGAAAAGGTGGTAATGCCGAGGCCGCCGATCTGAATCAGCACCAGGATCACCCCTTGGCCGAAGAGGCTGAAGGTAGTGCCGGTATCGACCACGGTCAGGCCGGTGACGCACATGGCGCTGGTGGCGGTGAACAGGGCGTCGAGGAAGGAGACGGGAGCGCCGGCACTGGAGATGGGGAGGGTCAGGGCGCAAGCCCCGAGCAGAATGGCACCGGCATAATAGACGCTCAGCGCCAAGCTGGGGCTCATCTGCCGCAAGCGCTTGCGGTTTGGCATCATGAGAATGGTCTCCCGCGGGTCGATGGCGATGCTACACCCCGGGCCGAGGAAAGACAAGTTCCATTTTTGTAACCCTGCAACGGGATCCGGCGCGCCCCCAGCCATCTTTTCCCTTGCCAGTTTCGGCTGCAAGGGGCTAACATTGCAGGGAAACGCTCAACCAGGAGGAGTCCATGATGAGTCTGTACCGGGTCGACAAGCGGGAGCAGCCGGTCACGCTGTTTCATTCGGACGGGGTGGTGCAGGAGGGAGTGCTGTTCCTCAGCCCCTATGCCCAGACCCATCTGGGCGAACAGAGCCTGCTGGAAATGCTGCGGGAGCGGGAGGTGTTCATTCCCTTTCGCCACCAGGGGGGCGGTTTTGCCCTGGTCAACAAGGACTCGCTGACCCACGTGCGGTTTCAGCCCCTGGGGGAGCTGGAGCCCCCCTTTGGCGAACAGGTCAACGTTCGCATCACCTTTTTCGGCGGCGAACTTCTGCAGGGGAGCATCGCTCTCGACATGCCCGAAGGTCAGAACCGGCTGCAGGACTATCTGAATGCCGCTCCCGGATTCTTTCCCCTCGAGGCCGGTGACGCCCACTACATCGTCAACGGCGCCCTGATCCGCGATATCGCTCCGCTGCGCTGAACGCAGGACGGGGCGGCCCGCAGGAGCCGCCCCGGAATCCGCCGCGGATGGAATCACGCCCGCCCCGGCAGCAGCAGTGTCGCCAACCGCGCCAATCCAATCCGTGTCAGCTTTTTGAAATTACCCGCCCCCCCTTAAAGCGCCCCCAACTCCTCGGCTATCCGCGCCTTGTCCTGCAACAAGAGATAGCGCCAATGTCCGTATCTGCCATCGGCATTGACGGCACGAACCCAGCGCTCGGCAGCGGTGCGTTTTTCATCCAGCCGTTCATCGTGTCCCTTGGTTTCCACAATAACGTAGCGCAGATCTGAGCTTGCCAAGCGGACGATAAAATCTGGCAGGTAGTCGTGCCCCTGCCCTTCATGAAGATAGGGGATGGAAAAACCCAGGCCGCTGTTTTTTGCAAAACTCTGCACCGCCTGATGGTTGTCCAATGCGTAGGCGGCAACGCGCTCCCACGCTGAGTCGGGAACGACAAAATTGACATGGCTCTTGTTGACGGCAAAGGGCTCCCGGCGGGTAACGAACTCCACCTCGGCGGTCGATCCGGGCCCGCGATGCAGCTCAAGTCGAATGCTCTCGCGGCTGCCGCCGGCCGATGCGATACTGCCAAGCAACCGTTCCACCATCACACCAAAGTAGGGCGCGAGGAAGACATCGGCGGGGGTCGCCGGGAAGCAGGCATCAACCTTTTCCCGCACGAAGCGCGTGATGGCCGCCGCAATTTGCGGATACAACACTGCCGGATGAATCTTGCACTCCGCCTGATCGAGATATTCCTTTACCACTGCCTTGGCGGTCAATGCGATGCGGGATTGCAGCCGGTTCTCCGCCCGATAGGCCGCGAGTGAGGCCGTGTCGAGCTTCCCCGGCCCATAAATGGTGGGGCGACCCTGGTTGGTTGGCAACCCGGCTTTCATCTCCACTTCGGGTGGGATCCGCGTCGGGTCGATGGTCAAGGTCGGAATCTGATCCCAATTGAGGCAAAGACGGGCATGTGCCTCAAAGGTGTAGCCTTCGACCCGTGGGAATCGAATCTCCAGCTGCGCCCGTTCCGGCAGGGCGCGCACCCGCCAGGTCTTGACCGGCGGACGAGGCGTCCCGCCTTTGTTGGCCTTGAATGGGACGACCTGGAAGGGAACGCCGAAGATCTGTGCCACTTCTTCGCCCAGACGCTCCTCCGGCCCCTCACCTTCGGTTTCGTAGCTGGCCCGGCGCAGTCCCCGGCCGACCACCTGCTCACAAAGGAGTTGCGACATGAACGGGCGCAGGCCGACGATGTGGGTCACGGTATTGCAATCCCACCCCTCGGTTAGCATGCCGACGCTGACGATGGCGCGCACATCCCGCCCCGGTGGATGGAGCGGCTTATCGAGTTTTTCGGCCAAGGCCGCGAACCCTTCCGGATAGATCGGGCTTCCCTGCCGGTCCCTGGGCCAGTCGAGGCGCCCAACCGTATCGAGGGTCAGGCGCATCCAGCGGTTGAGGTCCGATTTCGCCTCGCCCGAGTCGGTCTCGGAGACGACCGCCGAATCGACTCGGATCGTATTGATTTCTCCGTTCTGATTGCGGAAATCTTTCAGCCCCGATGACGGGATGCCCGGTGGCGGGTTATCTTCCGCCAACCATTCGTAGACCAGCTTGGCGAGTTTGGTGTTCTTGCAGACGATGATGAACACCGGCGGGCGGGAATCGGTGCCGTTCTCTCGCCACTCGCGCGCCAGTTGCTGCCACAATCCTCCGAGCATCGCTATCGGCGTGCAGGCATAGCGCAAAATCGCTTCCGGTTTGGCCGCGCTCTTTTTCCCGCCGCGCTCCGCCGGTTTCAGTTGGGGTAAGATCCAGCGCCAGATATTGAAGTAGCCGGGGATCGATTGTCCCGACATGTCGCGCACGGCAAACTGCGGGATCTTGGTCAAACCGGCCTCGATGGCCTCCATCAGATCGAAGCTGGAGACAACCCAGGGGAAGGGACGGTTGGCCTGTTCGCCGACGCGGCCGAGGAAGTAGGGGGTCGCCGAGAAATCGACACAGGTGTTGATGCCGACCTGCTTGTGGATGCGGTCGAGCCCTTCGATCCAGACCGTGGCTTCCTTGTAGTAGTCTTCCCACCCTTCGTCGTCGGCTTCCTCAAACTCGTCGGGCTCGTCGCTGCGAAGGCGGTAGGCATGATGCGCTTCGTCGTTGAGAACCAGGACGTTGGCCTTGCGCCCGGCCTTGATGTCGAGGACGCGCGCCAGCCAAGCGGCGTCCGATTCGACATAACGAGTGCTGACCACCTGGGCCCGCACCAGCGCGCCGCTCTCGTCGGTCTCGGTTTTTTCCACGGTCAGCAGACCGGACGCGACCTGCCGCTGATAATCGGCCAGGGTCAGATAGCGGGTGCCGCGCGCCGTGGTGCTCTTGTCGCCGATGCGGATCGTCTCTAGGACACTGACCTCACGACCGGCGCGCACGACCCTGGCGGCGGTGCCGCCGACCTTGTTGGCGTCCTGCAAGGCGAAGACATGCCAGTTCATCACCAGCACCCGCCCCTGGGAGAGAGGGCCCATCAGATGCGGCGGCACCAGGTCGCGGCTGCGGTAGAGACTGGCCTCTCCCCGCGCCGGGTCGAGCTCGGCCAGGCGGGAGCGAATCGTCACGTTCGGGCAGACCACCAGGATCGTGTCGGAAAAAAGCTTGGCGCGGCTCTTGTCGTGCCCGCCGGCCACCTTGTTGAGGATGCTCCAGGCGGCCAACATTCCCATGACCGTGGTCTTGCCGCTACCCGTTGCCATTTTGCAGGCAAGACGCTTGAAGGCACGAAGTCCTTCCGCCTTCTGTTTTTCCGACGGTTCGTCGAGGGGGATATGGATCCCCTGCAGAAAGTCGCTGCGCGCTTCGGTCAGAAAGATGGCGGTTTGCGCCGCCTCGCGCTGGGCAAAGAAGAGGCGCTTCTCCCGGCCTTGCCGCTCCCAGTAGGCCAACAGCTCCAGTGTGATCTTCGAGGCCCCGGGATAGCCGGCACTGCGCCACTCGGCCAGACGCTTGCGGATGCGCGAGACCAGCAGCATCTCGATTTCGTAGCCGACGTCTTCCTCCATCCCTTCCTTGGAGACGTCGTAGCTCGGCGGGCGATAGAAATAGACCGGCCGGCGTCGTCCTTCGGCAATGCGCGGCGGGGTGCCTTCTTCGATCTGCCAGTGACGGGCCGGCTCAAGGAAGGGGGAGTTGAGGATGGGGGTTTCGACCTGGAAATCGAACATGTCTAGTCCCCGAATGCCCGTTGAATCTTGTCGAGTTTATCTATCACTTCGGGATGGATCTCCTCGGGTTTGAACTGGGCCGCTATCTCAGAAAATCTATTTTTGGGAACGTTGTGGAGACCGGCAGCTTGAAGCAGTGCCGGAAGGAGTGATTCACTGACTTTTTCGGCTTCCAAGTATTTTTCGACGAGCATTTTCGGGTGATAAGGATCGTCGAGAAACTCTTGATCCAAGGTGCGGCGCAGTTCATCCAACATGGCAGCAACTGCAGGTTCTGAAGGTGCCCCCGCGCCAAGCTTACTTTCCAGGAAGCGTTTCAAAACAGCCGGGAATACCAGATAGCTCTCGATTTCATACCGTTTCCAGCGCAGACGCTGCATGCGCTCAGCTGTACCAGTGATGCTCTCATCGGCTTTGTTTTTCGAGTCACCATCCAGAAGTTCCAAAGCGCGCAAATCGGGGCGAACCAGCTTGAGCATCTGCCAATGCTGCTGAGAAGTAAAACCACCCAAACCTTCCGGCATCGGCGCCATCGACTTCTTCCACATGATCTCGCCGGATAGTAATGGATAGGCGGGATGATCGAGAATGCGAGCCACGGCGCGCAGAATTTCGATGTCCGTATAGTCTTCGACGTAAAGAACGCCTTTTGCCGATTCGGCCAGCATGATGTCTGCATGGGACAGCCCCGAGAGCGAATCGATGAGGCGCTTCTTCTCGTCGTTGTCGGCCATCAGCTTCGGTTTCCCGTACATCAGGCACAACTCGCGCGGGTCGACCGAGTCGATCATCACCTCCGAATGGGTGGCAATAATCAGTTGCGAATCGCTTTCCGCCGCAATCCTGCGCAGTTCCGTGTAGATCACATCCTGCAGGATGACATGCAGATGGGCATCGGGTTCGTCGAGCAACAGGACTGATGCAGGGCGTGTCAGCAACAGCGTCAGGAGCATCAGTACTTGCTGGAAGCCACTGCCGGCATTGGCGATATCAAGCCGTTGCGTGCTCCCCGGCGAAGAATACTCCGCGACAATGAAGGCACCGACGGCAGGCGGAATCAGTTCGACATGAAACAGCCGGCCGATCGTGTCGTTCAACTTGCGCCAAGCCGTGTCATCCAGCGAAGCGTGATACATGAGGTTCCGCAGAATTTCCCCAGGGCGGCTTTGCGCGAGCAATTCGTTGACGGTTTCTGCGCGCGCAAAGAGCGCCTCGTTCGGCTGCAACCCGGACATGGCCGGAATGAACACCGTTGAAACAGTGGCTTGCCGCAGAGCTTCAGGCGTGGTTGCTACGGTTGGCCTGACCTTGACCTGCTCCGAGGTGTCGAAGTGAAACTCCATCGCCACTGGCGGCAACGTTCCGAGTTGCATTTCGATCACAATCGGTTTTCCCGTCGAACGGTCCCGCCAAAGCAGATCGAAACTCCGCAGCGCCACGGCGGAAAATGCCTGCCGCGCGATCGGCGCAAAGGAATATCCACCCTTGCGCGAATTGAAGTCGTTCAGTTCTTTCCAGCGCTTGAGCCCAAGATCCCACGCAGCGATAGCCTGCAAGAGTGTCGTTTTGCCCGTATTGTTTGGCCCGGCAAGGACAATGTGCGACGGAATCCGGAACTCGACCTCTTTGTAGCGTTTGAAATTGCGCAGAACGACACGATTGATCATCGTCCCTCCTCAATTGACGCGTTGGCTTCGACAGGGAACCATCCTCTCAGAATTTCAACCAAAGTGTTGAACGATTCGCTTTCGCAGCGACGGAGAGACTCTCTCTCGGCAAGAAATTGGTAATGGGCATTGGACCGTGGGATACCGAACAATCGAAGGAGGTCTTCGAACGTCTCCTTTGGACGAACAGCTTTCCCGGTTGAGGCCCTTCCCCCTCGTCCTGCGATAATCCTTTCGAGCCCATCCCGAATCTGTTCAAAGGTGTGCGCTCGGTTTCTTCTAGCTTTTTCCCGGACAAGATTTTCAAGATGTGTGGAAGGCATGCGAAGCCAGCCCTCTATTTCCGGTTCCACGACAATCGCCGCACACGAATCTTCCGCCCATCCGTTCGTTTGCATCAAGCCGGTTAACTCGTTCCGTAATGCTTGAGCTCCCTGTTCCTCCCAACCACTCACCTCGAAATCCCTGATGAGCAAGGCCTTTTTCGCCCGCCCGAGATAGGGGCGCAGCAAATCGATTGCGTTGCCGCTGCTGTCGTGCAGTGCGTCCTTGACGATTTCGCGAGTAATTGCGCGGATTCCCACCGCTTGAGGCCGCTGAAATATTGCCTCAATCACCAGGGGATAAGAACCGTCTGGAGTAACGACGACCAGATCGACCAAAACAGCCCCCTTAACTGAGCAGACCAGCGGCGTAAAGTCTGGGCAGATCGAGCCCGCTACGCCAGTTCTGAAGTTTCGGATGGAGGTCGCCGCGCACGATGTCCGTCGCACCGCTGGAATTTTTCGAAAAGCAAAGGAGTTGTTCCGGCGTTACTTGCGCAACAAAGACCGGTGAATGGGTAGCAACCAGAGCCTGTCCATCGTAGAGTGAAGAAAGAGACTGGAAGACCGCTTCCACCGCCTGGGGGTGAACGCCGTTTTCCGGCTCCTCGACCAGGTAGATGGCATCGACGTCGGGAATGTAGGCGAGAAGAGTTAACGCCATCATGCGCAGTGTACCGTCGGACAAATGCCACGATTTGACCCGCATTCCGTCTTTGTAGATCACTTCGAGAAAACGCGCTCCGTCCTCCTCGCGACGATGGACCTGTACATCGGCAATAGGCAGAATCGTTCGCAAATGGTCAAGCCAGCCGTTGAACGATGGGCCATCCTTACGTAATTCGTCTACGACCTGGGGAAGGTTGGAGCCGTCCGTGGCGAATCGTTTCCCCTTGAATGGGCTGCTGGGTGCCTGCATCAGCTCACTGCGGAGCATGATCTTTTGCAATCTGACGACCATTTCCGACTTGAACCAGTTGGAGAGAGGAAACCGATCATCCTCCGGCAGAGTCGAAAGGGCCGATTTGTTGACAGGATTACGGATCTGGAGGTTCCAGTCGGTGGTTTCAGACCGAAAGTAAGAATTCTGATTGGCGGTTTTCGATGCTACCTTGCGCCACCCCTTCGGTGACTTGGTGTGAATGAGGCTGCGTGGCTTAAAACTTTCCAAGGGAAAAAGTTCTCGCTGTTGCGGCTCGTTGATCTGTGCCTCCGCATTGGCATTAATCAGCCAGAGATTTTCCGCCAGAATCCGTGGGGGCTCGTCAATCTCCTCATCGGGGGAGCGCCCGAATTCGATCTCGTAACGGATGCGATTCGTCGTCGATTCTCCACGCGAGTTTCCGTTCGGGAACGATTCGGGGACCGCAGTTTCAATGGCAAGCTGAACATTCCCTCCTGCCCCCCTGAATGTCATCTCCTCGAATTTTCGCGCCCTGGTTGCGGCAATCAGGGCATCGAGCCCTTCCTGGGCAAAATCGCCTAAGAGGGTGGGTACCTCCAGAAAGGTACTCTTACCGCTGCCGTTCGGCCCGGTGATGATATGAAAGTTGCAGAGGGATTGTGAGGTGTTCTGCAAACAACGATAATTGACTGCTTCAATCAAGCTGATCATCGCCCATCCTCCAGCTTCTTCACCACCATCAGCTCATTCCCCCGGTCGTCGATGACCTTGACGGCGATCTGCTTGTGCTCCCCGGCCAGGAAGGCGGTCGAGGTGTCGCCGGCCAGATGCGCCCAGACGTCGTCGTCGAAGTCGGCCTTGAGCGCCCGCTTGAGATTGTCCCAGGCCTGGGTGCGGGGGAAGAAGGCCTGGCAGACGCGGAAGACCAGGCCGTTGTAGTCGGTATCGAGAAACCAGGCCGGCACGTCGAGGCCGCTGCGACCGAGATTTTCGTAGCTGGTCAACTCCATCGTCACCGGATCGAAGACGTCGAGGCCGCGCAGTTTGACTTCGTAGTAGGTCTGCCCCTGAATGCCGTCATCTGGCGCAGGGACGGTGGCGACGGCCACGTCGGGGTGGCCGCAGACGGAGAAAATCTGGGACGAGCGCATGTTCTTGAGCAGATCGCCCATGAGGATGTCGGGGGTCGCCTGCACGTAGGTGGCGGGGAGGCCGATCTTGCCGGCGTCCTCGACGAACTGCCGCGCCTTCGGCTCGATGGCGAAGCCGATGACGTAGAGGTGGCCGAACTGCTTGGCGCTCGCTTCCTGCCACGCTTCGAGAATCGCCATTTCGGCCAGGGCGCCGTGTTCGGGGCCGAAGAGGATCGCCACGGCGCTCTCTCCTTCCTGCGCCTCGGCCGAGAGCCACAACGTCTTGGCCGGACGGCGGATGCCGGCGAGCTGCACGGTCTTGCCGCCGTCGAGATGGAGCACCGGCGAGGCGCGCAGCACCTCGATCATGCGCTCGGTGAAATCCTGCGCGCTGTCCTGCATCGGATCGGCGGGCGGCGCCGCGCCGTCGAAGTTACTCGCCGTCGGGATGGTCGCCTCAAAGACGAACGGCCCACAGACGCGGGTGGTGCCGCTCACCGCTTCCGGCCGGTCGACCAGCACCTCGTACTTGGGGGGCTCGTTATTGGCGATGGAGCCGAGGGTGATGTGGGGCACGATGCCCCCCACATGCTCCCCCTTCTTGTTCTTCCGCTCCCGGTAAACGAACCCGCCCGCCGGGCCGCGCCCCGGCTCCTTCAGCTCGAAGTACTTGAAGGTGGCGGTCAACAGCCGTTGCCTGGCCAAAGCTAGCGGCACCCGCGAGGTGTCGATGGTGATCCATCGTCGCCCCCAGTTCTCGGCGACATAGGCGGTGGTGCCGGAGCCGCAGGTGGGGTCGAGCACCAGGTCGCCGGGGTCGGTGGTCATGAGGAGGCAACGCTGAATAACAGCTGTCGCGGTTTGTACAACGTAAAGCTTATCGGCTGCGCCTGCCACGTCATCCCACAAGTTGCCGACTGGATTTGCTGGAAAGTCGTCCAAAAATTTCAGATAGTTAAGGCTTTTGTTGCCAGCCCTTACACGGCCCGCAGTGACAAGACGACTCAGACCTTCTTTGGTTGTGGTCCAAGTTCGATTTGCCGGTGGATAAAAAGTTTTTCCCTCAAACTCGAATCCCCACTGCTCATGAGATTTAGCGGGGCGATTAGATGAAAGAGTAACTAAACGAAAAAAGCGTGTTCCTTCTGGAGGTTCATCAAGACTACCAGAGGTTACAACCTTTCCATCTGGCAGCAAAGCTTGGTCATACCGCTCACCAGTGCTGTATCCCTCGCCAGATTTCATCTCCCAAAATATTTGGCGGTATTTAATTTTTGAAATATCTTTTGCATGCCAAATCAGGTAGTCCGACACTGGTGGAAGAAGATTGGAAGTTTGTGCGCCTGTCTTTTTCACGGTAATGACACTGATACAATTCTCCCCCCCAAACACCTCATCCATCACCTCCCGCACATGATGCAGATTCTCATCGGAAATCTGCACAAAGACCGAGCCCGATTCGGTCAGCAGGTCCCGCGCCAGCAGCAGCCGGTCGCGCAGGTAGGTGAGGTAGGAGTGCAGCCCCAGCTCCCAGGTGTCACGATACGCCTTGACCATCTCCGGCTCGCGGGTCAACGCCTCGTCGTCATTGTGACCGACGTCGCGCTTGCGCACGAAGGGCTGGAAGTTGGAGCCGAACTTCACGCCGTAGGGGGGGTCGATGTAGATCATCTGCACCTGCCCACCGAGGTTTTCGTAGTGCAGCAGCGAGTTCATCACCACCAGCGAATCGCCGAGCACCATGCGGTTCTGCCAGCCGTTGGGGTGCTCGTAGGCTTTCAGCAACTGCTCGGGGAGGGAGCGGTCGGGGTGGCCGAAGAAGCCGAACAGGTCGAGCTGCTTGTCGGCCTTGTAGCGGGAGACGCTGTCGAGGATCGCCTGGGTGGAGAGGCGTTCGTGGATGAAGAGGGGGAGGGTCGGCACTTCGAAGGAGAGCCGCTCGGCCTTGCCGGCCCAGTTGAGGAACGGTTTTTCGATGGCCTTGAGCTCGCGCGCCGCGTCAAGCAGGCCGTGGATACGCAGCGTCACCGCGCCGTTGCCGCGGACGAATTCACGCGGTCCAGCAAAGTGGTGCGGTGCCGGAAGCTTGGCTGCATCCTCGATGCAAGCCAGCAGGAACTCCCCCAGTTCGCGGGCCGGATTCCGGCCATCCCAGCAGAGCTCCGGCGCCAGGGAGGAATCGTAGCGGTAGGTGGCCGCGGGTTTTTTCTTCTTGAACCGCGGCTGGGTCCCGACCTCGGGGCGGATCAGCGACGAGGCATCAGGGTGCTGGTAAGAGGTGGTGGCGACAGTGGCAGAGGGTTTCTTGCGCGGCGGCATGGCACACCCTTATGGCGAGTAATGATTGAAACTTCAATGGGTTTCGAATTTTTACCATGCCGCCGCCGGGAATGCCACGACTATTTCAGGCAGCACTTCTTGTATTTCTTGCCGCTGCCGCAGGGGCAGGGATCGTTGCGTCCGGCCTTCTGCTGGGCAAGGGCGCCGGGGTGCAGCAGCGGCGCTGGATTTCCCAGCTCGGCGCACAGGTGGTTGTGCAAGGCCGCATAACTGGCGGCAATCTCGCTGCGGTGAGCGAGGGAGGTTTCGCGAAAGCGGATCTGCGGCAGCTGACGGACCCCGCGCTGCAACCAGACCAGAGCCTCCCGGGGATCTTCGTTCCAATCTGCGGCGATTTGCGCCAGGCTGTAATAGGCCTCGATGAGCGTCGGATCGAGTTCGACGGCGCGGCGCAGACAGTTGGCAGCCTTTTGGAAACGCCCGAGGGTCTTGTACAGGGTGCCGAGGCCGAGGGATAAGGCGGCATCGCGTGGGGTTCGCAGCAGGGCGGCATGGTAGTAGTCAAGCCCCGCCTGGATTTCCATCTCCCGCCCCATCACGGTGAAGCCACCGGCGAAACGCAGGGGTGAGCGCTGCATGGCCGCCTCGCGCTCCTGCCTGCCGGCGATCATGTCGAAACGCATGCGTTCGACCATGATTTTCAGGTCGGCCAAGGGGGAGGTTTCCAGATGGTCCTCCCCGCAGGCGATGCAACTCAATTCGTCACAGATGAAGGCCTTGCCGCTGGCAACGTTGAACAGGACGCGAGTCACCTCGTAGTCGCTGGTGTCGCCGCACTTGCGACAACGCATCGGCAGTTCGAGGGTCGATCGGACGGTGGCGGCGATGTTGCCGGCCTCGAAATCGCGGCGAAAGCGCAGATTCTCTTCCCGACGCCGGCGGTAGTCGGCGGCAAGCTCGGCGATGGCGGGGGTTTCGATGCCGTGCAGGCGACAGAGGAGCAGGTAGGTTGCGTCGATGCTATCCTGCTTTTTCCCGGTCAAGGGCGCCAGCAGGGCAACAAAGCGCCGGTCGGGAACCGCCTCGATCAGGCACATGGCGTGTTCCTTTTCGAGTTCGAGCAAGGAATGAAGGTGGGATTCGACAAAATCGGCGACCTTCTCTCCCCCATGCCGCTCCAGCGCCACGGTTGGATGAAAACGATCCGACTTGGGCAGGGTGTCGTAGAGTTCGACGATCGCATCGATCGCCGGCTCGCCCAGGTTGGCCAGTGCGTTGGCCACGGCGTCGGCCAACCCGTCCCACGAATCCTCGAGAGCGTGCAGCAGCGGCCGGGCGAACTCGGCATAGCCGAGCATCCCCATGGCCGTGGCGACATGCGCACCCCCAAAGGAGGTGGCGCAAGCCTTCAGCTTGCCGGAAAGCAGCGGCACGAGTTCTGCCCGCTCGGCCCCCCGCAAGGGGGCGACCAAATGCTCGATGGCCGGCTGCTCGGAGATGTCGCTGCCAAGCAACTCGACCAGGGCCTGAACCGACAGCGTCTCGACCTTCGGGCGGTCGATCCGCAGGGTGTCGACGATGCCCCCCAGCAGGAAGGAATAAAGCGCCACGGCCCGTTCTTTTTTTGCTTTGCCGGTCAACCGGCGCGCCTTGAAAACGGCTGTCAACAGTTCGCGCCGGGGCGATTCGGCCAATCGATCGATCTGCATCTGGACAAAACCATCGACGGCATCGTACCGTTTCTCGCCGATCAGTTCGACCATGCGGTCGATCTGCGCCAGCGGCACCTGGTCGGCGAAGAGCGGCGCCATAAAGACGAACCTTTGGCGGGAATGGCCGCGAAGCAGTTCGCGGATATGCAGGAAATCGGTGCTGCTTCCTCCCAGTTGAGCGGCGATATCCCCCAGCGAGCTCCAGAGACGCTCGGCATCGAGGGCGAGCAGGTCGGCCAGCAACTCGTCTTTGCGGGGATGCCGGTCCTGCCAAGCCATGACGACCAGCCGGGGAATCAGTACGACCGACATTGCGTCCTGTCGCAGGTGATCGCAAAACATGGTCAGGAGTTGGCCGCGCCCCCGGAGAGCGGCTTCGCTGGGCAGGCTCGACAGGACTTTGGCGATGGCGTCCAGGCGATCAAATCCGAAGGGGGGAGAATCGAGGGTGGCTTGGCACAACTCCAGGGCCGGCTCGGGAGCCAGCTCGGCCAGAACCTTCAACGAAGATCGCGCGATGCTTTCGGGCCACGTTTGCCACCGCTGCACAATGCCCCGACCGTGGTTGGCAAATCCGACGACGGGAAGGACCCTGAACAGGGCGAGCAACAGCGTATCGTCGGCGCTGTCGAACAGGGCGGCAATGACGGGATCGTCGAAGAGCCGACGGCAGATTTCCAGCATCTCGGACCGTTCGGCCTTCAAGCCGTCCTGGATCCGTACCAATGCCCAGCGGGCAACCAATTCGTCTCGACAGTCGATTCGTTCCAGCTCAATGCCAGCCAATTGCATCGGCAGTTCTCCCAAAATTCCGTTTAAAGATACTTGCGCAGGAAGCGACCGGTCACCGAGGCGCTGCAGCGGGCCACCTCTTCGGGGGTGCCGCAGACCACCAGCTCGCCGCCGCGGCTTCCCCCTTCGGGGCCGAGGTCGATGAGGTGGTCGGCGGTCTTGATGACGTCGAGGTTGTGCTCGATGATCACCACCGTGTTTCCCCCCGCCACCAGCCGCTGCAGCACGTCGAGGAGCTTCTGGATGTCGGCGAAATGCAGGCCGGTGGTCGGCTCGTCGAGGATGTAGATGGTGCGGCCGGTGGCGCGCTTGCTCAGCTCCTTGGCCAGCTTGACCCGCTGCGCCTCGCCGCCGGAGAGGGTGGTGGCGCTCTGGCCGAGCTTGATGTAGCCCAGCCCCACCTCCCGCAGGGTCTCGAGCTTCCCCTTGATGCGGGGGACGTTCTCGAGAAAGGCGGCCGCCTGGTGGACGGTCAGGTCCAGCACCTCGGCGATGCTCTTCCCCTTGTACCTGACCTCGAGGGTCTCGCGGTTGTAGCGCGCCCCCTTGCAGACCTCACAGGTGACGAAGACGTCGGGGAGGAAGTGCATCTCGATCTTGATCGTCCCGTCGCCCTTGCACGCCTCGCAGCGCCCCCCTTTGACGTTGAAGGAGAAGCGGCCGCTCTGGTAACCCCGCACCTTGGCCTCGGGGAGCCGGGTGAAGAGGTCGCGGATGTCGGTGAAGACCCCGGTGTAGGTGGCCGGGTTGGAGCGGGGGGTGCGGCCGATGGGGGACTGGTCGATGTCGATGACCTTGTCGAGCTGCT
>CAZYXS010000007.1:0-42115 GCA_964650955.1 uncultured Desulfuromonadales bacterium
AGGCGAGGTTGGCGCCGTCGGGGGCCATGACGAAGGTCATGAACACCCCGCAGTCCTCCAGCGGCGCCATCTCCGCGGGAAGCTTCTGCACCAGGTACCAGGAGCCGGCCCCCGCCCCCAGGGCGACGGCCAGGCCGAAGAGCACGGTCTTCAGCGACCAGCCGAGCACCCGGCGGTAGCCTTGCTCGATGCCGGTGAAGAGGCGCTCCATCAGGTTGAACAGCCGGTTGTGCTGCTGCTGGTGGCGCAGCATCTTGGCGCACATCATCGGCGTCAGGGTCAGGGCGACGAAACCTGAGACGATGACCGCGCCCGCCAGGGTCAGGGCGAACTCGGTGAACAGCTTGCCGGTGCGCCCCTCCATCATCGCCACCGGCACGTAGACCGCCGCCAGGGTCAGGGTCATGAGGATGACGGCGAAGCCGATCTCCTGCATCCCCTTGATGGCCGCCCGGGCGGGGGCGAGGCCGTCCTCGACGTGGCGATGGACGTTTTCGAGCACGACAATGGCGTCGTCCACCACCAGCCCCACCGCCAGCACCATGGCCAGCAGGGTCAGGGTGTTGATGGAAAAGCCCAGCGCCCACATCAGGGCGAAGGAGCCGACCAGCGACACCGGGATGGTGACCAGCGGGATCAGCGTCGAGCGGATCGAGCGCAGGAAGATGAAGATGATCAGCAGCACCAGGCCGACCGCCTCGAGGATCGAGGCAAAGACGTTGTCGATGGAGCGCTCGATGAAGACCGAGCTGTCGTAGACGATCCGCGCCTGCATCCCCGCGGGGAGCGAGGCCTGCAGCTGGGGCATCATCTGGCGCAGGCCCTGGGAGATCTCCAGGGGGTTGGCCACCGACTGCTTGACCAGGCCCAGGGCGACCGCCTTGCCGCCGTTGTAGCGCAGGCTCTGGCGCTCGGATTCGGGACCGACCTCGGCGCGGCCCACATCCCCCAGGCGCACCAGGGTCTCGCCCGACTTGCGGACGATGATGTTCTCGAACTCCCCGGGGGTGTTCAGGCTGGTGTCGGAGAGGACGGTGAACTCCCGGGCACTGCTTTCCAGGCGGCCGCCGGGGACTTCGACATTCTGGGCGCGGATGGCCTCCTCCACGTCCTGCGCGGTCACCTGGCGGGCCGCCAGCCGCGCGGGGTCGAGCCAGATGCGCATGGAGTACTTGCGGGCGCCGAGCACCTGGGCTTCGGCCACCCCGGGGATGGTCTCGACCTGGTCGGTGACGTAGCGCTCGACGTAGTCGGTGATCTCCTCGTTGCTGTGCCCAGCGCTGGAGAAGGCCATGTAGAGGATCGGCGAGGCGTCGGCCTCGACCTTGGCGATGATCGGCTCCTCGATGTCCCGGGGCAGTTTGGCCCGCACCCGGCCGACCCGGTCGCGCACCTCGGCGGCGGCATCGTCGGCATTGCGCTCCATCTTGAAGACGATGCTGATCTGGCTGCGCTCCTGCTGGCTCTGGGAGGTGATGGTCCGGATCCCCTCGATCCCCGAGAGGCTGTCCTCGATGACCGTGGTCACCTCGGTCTCGAGGATGTCGGGGCTGGCCCCCTGGTAGATGGTGGTGACCGAGACCGTCGGTTCGTCGATATTCGGATATTCGCGTACCGTCAGCCGGTCATAGGCGACCAGGCCGATCAGCACGATCAGCAGGCTCATCACCGTCGCCAGCACCGGACGCTTGATGCTTGTTTCCGAGATTTTCATATCTCTATTCCTTGTTTTATTTCACCGCGGAGAACGCGGAGGTCGCAGAGAAGGGCATTCTTTTTTTGCGAAAAACTGAATTTCTCCGCGTCCTCCGCGGTTATTCCTCACTGGATTTTCGCAAACAGCTCCGGGTCGGCCGGGGTCGGATGCACCGGGCTGCCCGGGCCGATCTTCTGATGCCCCCCGGTGATCACCTGGTCGCCGGCCTGCAGCCCCGAAGTCACCTCGACCCAGCCCTTCTTGCGCATGCCCGTCTGCACCGGCACCATCTGCGCCGCCCCCTCCACCACGGTAAAGACGAAAGCCGCCTTGAGCTGGGCGATCAGCGCCTGCTCGGGAACGAACAGGGCCCCCTCGCGGCTGGCCACCCCCAGTTGGACCTGGACGAACTGCCCGGGGCGCAGGGCCCCGTCGCGGTTTTCAAGCAGTCCCCGCACTACCAGGCTGCGGCTCTGCGCCTCGACCTGCGGGTTGATGGCGTAGACCTTCCCCTCGAAGCTGCGTCCGGGGAAGGCGTCAGCGGCCAGTTGCAGGGTCTGGCCGACCCGCACCTGGGCGGAGAATTTCTCCGCCAGGCGGAACTCCACTTTCAGCTTCGAGATATCCTCCAGGTTGACCAAGGGTTGCCCCGGCTGGACGTAGTCGCCGACGCTCACCTGGCGCAGCCCCAGGGTGCCGGCGAAGGGGGCGGTGAGGCGGGTTTTCTGCAGTTGGGCCCGGGCCAGGCGCAACCGGGCCTCGTCCAGTTGCCACTGGGCGTAGGCCTCGTCATGTTCCCGTTGGGCGATGGCCCGATCCTTGAGCAGGGCCTCGGCCCGGTGGTAGTTGGCTTCGCTCAGCGCCCGGCTGGCTTCGGCCTGGTCGAGCTGCGCCTTGAGGATGGCCGCATCGAGCAGCACCAGTTCGGCCCCCCGGCTCACCGCCTGTCCTTCGGTGAATGCAATCCGGTCGATGCGCCCGGCGATTTCGGCACTGAGCTGCACCGATTCGTTGGACTGCAGGCTGCCCACGGCTGCCAGCAGGGTTTCGGCTGTGGCCACCCGGACCTCCGTCACCTCCACGGGCATCGGCGGCGGGGCACTTGGGGCCGGCCCGTCGCCGGCTTGGGCGTCGGTGCCGGGGCGCAGCAGCAGGGTGCCGGTGGTCAGCAGCGCCGCCAGGGTCAACAGGGAACCGAACAGGGTGGCCCGGCGCCGGAGGGTGCGGGGCGGACGGGGGGGATGATTCGGGGTGGTCGATGAATGACTCATGGGGTCCTCTCTGTGAAACAAATTTGGAGTGAACAGTCACTCCGCGTCGGTGGATAAGGAATGCCGGCCGAGGGGCCAGCAAATGGAGTGAATGGTCACTCCGTTTTTGTATAAAACAGAAGCCGCATCAGGAACCGCCGGATATTAACGAGCGACGGCGTCCCAGCAGGCGGCGACGATCAGCGGGATCTGGCTGTCGGCAATGGGAACCAGGCCGGCCAGGTGGTCACGCACAACATACAGCATCGGGCCGATGGAAATGGAGACCAGCATGTCTTCGGGCAGGTCCTTGAACGCGCCCGCCTCCTTGGCTTCGGCGAACAGCCGCGCGAAGCAGGCCTCCTTCGGGCCAGGATCCTCTTTGCGCGCGCGGCGTTTGGCGATGCCGTAGGGGGAATTGTAAAACTGCTCCAGAAAGCGGCATTCCCGCGGATTGTCGAGCAGATGCTGGAGCAGGTTGCGGTAGATTTTGTCGAAGCGGCGGCGCAGCGGCAGATCCTCCCGGTAATCGGCAAACAGGGCGAGCTGGAGTTTTTCATCCAGTTCCCGGTGCAGTTCCCGGATCAGGTCGTCCTTGTTTTCGAAGTAGCGGTAGATGGTGCCGGTGCCGACCCCCGCCCGTTCGGAAATCAGCGAAGTGGGGGAGCCGTGAAAGCCGTTTTCGGCGAAAATGTCGAGGGCGGCGTGCAGTATGGCGGTCCGTTTGTCGCCGGTCGGGCTCATGGAAATCTCTCGAGATGGAGTGAATGTTCACTCCGTTTATAGCCTGTCGGCGCCGCCGGGTCAAGTCCCGGTTGCTGAAAAAATTTCCTCGCGCCTGCCCATAATCTGTGCAGATGTCTTGGTTTGTCGACCTGGGAATAATAAAAACAGCATCTTAGGCCTTGGCACGGGCTGTGCTATTGGATTCGGTACAACCCTCAGGCACGAAGATGTGCCACAGAATTCCAGGCGATGAAGCCCCGGGGAGCAGACTCCCGCGGGGCTTTTTTTGTCCAGCAACCAAGCAATGGCGCTTCCGGATTGTTCCGAAAGCGCCATTTTTCTTTGGAAAGGAGCCCGACCATGGCCAGCGGCTGCCCGATGATGACGATGAAGGCCCAGACCGACCACCCCTGCTTCGGCGGCGACCACAGCAAGGCCGGCCGCATCCATCTCCCCGTCGCGCCGGGGTGCAACATCAAGTGCGGCTTCTGCGAGCGCAGGTTCGACTGCGCCAACGAAAGCCGCCCAGGGGTCACCAGCCGGGTGCTCAGCCCCGAGCAGGCGGTGGAGCGGGTGCGGTTGGTGCAGCGGCACATGGAGAAACAGGGTGGGGCCCAGCTCAAGGTGGTGGGCATCGCCGGCCCCGGTGACCCCCTGGCCAATCCCAAGACCTTCGAGACATTCAAGCTGGTGCGGGCCGCCTTTCCCGGCATGACCCTCTGCCTCTCCACCAACGGCCTGCGGCTGCCCGATTCCATCGACCGGATCATCGAGCACGATGTGCACAGCTTGACCGTCACAATCAATGCCCTTACCCCCGCCACCGGGGCCAAGGTCTACGAATGGATCAAGCTCGACGGCCATCGTCTTGATGGGGAAGAAGCAGCGCAAATCCTCATCGCCCAGCAGCTCAAGGGGGTGGAACTGGCTGCCCGGGCGGGGATGCTGGTCAAGGTCAACCACGTCTACATCCCCGGGATCAACGACCACGAGACCCTCGAGCTGGCGGTGAAGGTGCGGGGCCTGGGGGCGAGCATGATGAACATCATGCCGGTGATCCCCATCGGGTTGTTCAAGGATGTGGAGCGCCCCTCCGATGTCACCATGGAGATGGTGCGCAACCAGGCCGAACTGATCCTCTCCCAGGCCCGCCACTGCAAACAATGCCGCGCCGACGCCGCCGGCGTGGTCGGCCAGGACCTCGACCTGGCTGCATTGGAGGCGATAGCGGGGTAGGGAAACTTTGGGGCTTTTTGGCGGGAAAATTCCAAGGGCCAAGGACGAAGGGCGCGTATTCCCCCCTTTGTCCTTGGCCCTTTTGAAATATGGGAAGTGTCCCTTGTTTTCCTTTGAAATGTGGGAAGTGTCCCTTGTTTTCAAAGCGTCCCCGCAGGGGGCGTGAGTCGCTAATCAGGACGGTAGCGCAGATCGATGTAGGTGTAGGGCAACTGCAGGTAGTTGAACAGACGGGTTTCCCAGAGGGGTCGCAGCAGGCGTCCGACATTGAGGCCGATGCCGGCGTAGAGGGTGCGGCGGCGGTGATCGGGCAGGTTGACGGAGAAGCCCTCGTAGCCTCTGGTGTAGTAGCCAAAATGCAGCTCCAAAGCCTGCAGCAGGGGGTTTTCGAAGACGTCGAAACCCTCGGCCTTGAGCGCCACCAGGTACTTCTGGTGCTCGTAGTCGGTGAAGACATCCCCCTGGAAATCCCCGGTGAAGCTCGGCCGGTATTCCAGCCGGAAGTCGACCTTGCGCTGCAGTTCGGGATGGCGGTCCAGGGCGTAGCCGAGGCCGGCACCCAAGGCGTTCATGACCATGTCCTCCCCGGAGAAACCGTAGGGGCTGAAGGAGTCACCCACCTCCACCAGGGTCGTCAGCCCCAGGCTGGAAAGGGCCCCCATGCGGGCGGCAGCCTCGTCCTCATAGTCCCAGCCGCGATAGATGGTGGAGAGGAGATGGCTGAGCAGGTAACTGCTGTAAAGATGGCCCAGCTTGTCGGCCCCGCCGGATTTGGTGGTGCGCCCGAACCACTTCTCCGAGCGGGCGGCGGGGGGCTGCTGACCGTAATCCCAATTGATCAGTCCCCAGGTCACGATGGTCCCCATGGCCGCGGCATTGAGCCAGAAGACCTTGGTCTGCGGGGTCGGCTCCGCCTGTGCCGGGCGCGCTCCGGGCCCTGCCAGCAGCGCCGGCAGCAGCAGCAGTTGGAATCCCCATCGCAGCGCTCGTCCCCAGCTCTTGCCCATCGTGCTTCTCCCCTTGGCGGTCTTTACTAAAAGCCTACCTGAAAACTACCATTCTGCAGCCGGCAGGATTCATCCTTCATCCCGTTTCAGGGAAATTTTTTCGACCAGGCTTGCAGGCAGGGCCTGGGGTCGCTGGTTGTCGGCACGGACATGGACGTAATGGCTCCGGGCTTTGGCCAGGGTTTTACCGTCGCTGGCCCGCAGAAAGCGGTAATGCCGCTGGCAACCGGTGCGGCCGAGTTCCGCCACCCAGGTTTCCAGCCGCAGGTGGTCGCCGAGGCGGGCCGAACCGAGGTAGTCGATGTGGTGGGAGCGCACCACCCAGGTGCCGCCATAGGCCAGGCACTGACTGACCCCGTAGCCGGCCTGATCGGCGTGGGCGGTGGCGACATCCTGCATCCACTGGATGTAGACGACGTTGTTGACATGGCCGTTATCGTCGATGGCCGCGGCGGGCACCGTCAGGTCGAGGTGAAAAAAAGGGAGCATGGATAGGTCCCTTCAGGGCCGGTGGCGGCGCCAGAGCAGCCAGCCGTAGAGGCCGCCGTTGAGCAGCAGCACGCCGAGACCAAGCAGCAACTGCAGATTGGGGGTCAGACCGGCCGGATAGATGATGGGGATCAGGTAGTGTTCCACGAAGCTGTCGGGGTAGCCCTGCTCCGCGCCGAGGCGGCGCAACGCGTTTTCCAGGTCGGTCAGAGGGCAGTAGAGCCCCCGCAACTCCACCAGCGCTCCCCAGGCGGCCGCCGGCAGGTGCAGCCAAGCCAGCCAGGGGCGGCGCAGCACCAGCAGGCCCCCCAGCAGCACGAAAAGGATGAAGCCGAGGTGCAGCACTACCACCAGGTCGGCGGCCAGGCGCGCCGGCATCGGTTATTCCAGCACCGCCAGCCCTTTGCTGAAGATCTCTTCGCACTCCAGGCTGGTGCAGGCACCGCGCAGCGCTTCCAACTGTTCGGCCGGCAGCTTGCTGCTGAGGTTGGCGACCATGCGCAGGGCCGCCTCGAGATAGACCCGCTGTTTTTGCACCGCGTCCCCCGCGGCCTTGAGTTCGGCGATCTGGCTCTCGAGGGCCTGTAACTGGGCCCGCAGTCGCTCCAGTTCGCTGTTGTAGAGGGTCACATTGGCGAGCTTTTGCTGCTCCTGGGCATGCTTGGCCGGCAGGTAGCGCTGCTGGGCGTCGCGCAGCAGGCCGATCTCCGTCTGCCAGAAGCCGTCCCAGTTCCAAAGCAGAGCCAACAGGAACAGGATCAGCAGCAGCAGGTTGCGGATGACACGAAAAAACCGGCTGAGAAAGGACTCCCTGGTCGGCGGGGCGGCTTGGGGGGGTGGCGCGGGGGCAGGCTTGGCGACGTCCATGGGGCCTCCAATCTCGGTCGGATTTGGCAAGAAAATCAGGTGGATGCCGAATCTGGCAGGTAGTCGCTGCGCAGGGGGAAGAAGACCTCGATGGCCAGGCAGTCTTCCTGCGCCACCGCCTGGTGCGGGGTGTCGGCCGGTATGCTCCAGCTGTCGCCAGGTCCCATTTCCCGGGTTTCCCCGGCAATGGTCAGGGCCAGTCGGCCCCGGACCAGGTAGCCGGTCTGTTCCTGGGGGTGCTGGTGAAGGGGGAGTTGCGCCCCCTGGTCCAGTGCGAACTCGGCGAGCAGGGTATGGGCGCCAAAGGCGAGGGTGCGCTGACGGATTTTATCCCTTAGCGGCCGCCAGAGCGGGGAGTTTCCGTTCACGAACATGATTTCCCCTCCTGAACCTAGAGCCGCTCGATCACCAGGCGCAGCTTGCCCTGGATCTGCCGGGCGATGTCTGCCAGCGCCGGGTTGTCGATGGCCTGCATCGAGGCCAGCGGATCGACGGCGGAGACTTCGCTGGTGGTGGCGTCAACTTCCTCGACAATCACGTTGCAGGGGAGCATGGTGCCGATTTTCGGTTCGGCCTGCAGCGCCCGGTAGGCGAAAGGGGGATTGCAGGCGCCGAGGATACGATAGTTGCGGAAGTCGACCCCGAGTTTCTTTTTCAGGGTCGCCTTGACGTCGATTTCGGTCAGGATGCCAAAGCCTTCCTTCTGCAGTTCCTCGGTGATCCGGCCGATGGCCGCGTCGAAACTGCAGGGAATGACGCGATGTATGTAATAGCACATGATGAGACTCCAGGTTGGAGGAGGAGCGGGCGCTCCTCACTGTTCCAGGGACATCTCAATTTTCTCCTGTTTGAACCGTTCTTCAAGTCGTTTCATCAATTTTGGCGCCATATTCCGCCCCCAGTCCTGGCCGGCCGCGAGGCTCTCGCGCATGATGGTTGGCATGACCGTGATGGTTTTCTTCCCCAGATCGGTCTCATAGAAGGTGATGAGCTGCTGCAGTTCGGCTGCGGAAAACTGCCGATCGTAAATCGGCACCAGGAGGTTCAGCAATGTGGGGGCCTCTTGCTCCATCATACGGTTGATTTCGTCTTCCACCACCTCGAGGGCACGTTCGGGAACTTCTGGCTGGGTGGCTTTGAGCACCTGGGCCACCTGCTGGTTCATGACTTTGGCGAACTGCAGGCCCATGTTGCGCGCCCCGGTCATTTCCATCAACTGCTGGATTTGGCGGGTTTTTTCCGGCGAGATGCCGGCTCCCAGGGCCGGGCAGGCGAGGGCGAGCATCAGCAGCAGGGTGAGCAGGATCTTTTTCATTCTCAAACTCCGGTTGGGGGGGAAGGCTCGGGCCGGTCAGCGGCGGGCTTTGCCGCTGACCGCCTCGATGATAATGCGGATCACCCGAGTGGCGGCCTGATGGCGCTCTATGTAGCGCTCCCCGTCCTCCGGGTGATCGGGTGAATATTTCGCCGCCAGAGCCCGCAGGGCCGCCAGCTTTTCGGCGCCCCTGACCTCCCTGGCTGTGCCGGACACCAGGACGCTTTCATAGCGGGTGGCGAATTCGGCCGGCAAAACCTCGGTGCGGCCGACCACGCAGAAGCAGACCCGGGCGTTGGCAGTCAGGTTGTCGAGTTTTCTGCCCTCGCGGGCGCAGTGGAAATAAAGGCTGTCGCCGAGCAAAACGTAGCTGAGGGGTGTGGCATAAGGCTGTCCGCTGGTATCGGCGCTGGCCAACACGCCGAACTCCCCCAGCGCAAGCAATTGGCGGGCTTCCTCTATAGGCAGGGCGCGGTCGGTGCGGCGCAAGGGGCGCATGGTCAACATCCACCGGCTCGGGAGCGCAGGTAGCGCGCCTGCAGCCATTCGTTGATAAGTCCCGAGGCACAGCCGACCCCGGCGTCGACCTGGATGGCGCCGGACGGGCAGTTGCGTGCGCAGGCGCCGCATTCGATGCAGGCATCGGCATCGACCAGGGCGGCCTTGCCGTCTGCCAGGGCGAACACGCCGTGGGGGCAGACCTCCGGGCAGCGGCCGCAGCCGCTGCAAAGTGCCGCATCCAGGCGCAGGGTGGTGACGTTTTTCAAGTAACGAAACCCTTGCATTCTGTCTCCTTACGGGTCAGGCCAGGGCCGCCCAGAGCCCCAGCAGCCCTGCGGCAGCCAGGCTCCAGGCCATGACCGGCAGGCTCTTGTGCATCTCCTTGCGCACCCCCGAGCGGGAGGTGAAAGGGGTGCTGCCGGTGAAGTTGAGACCATAGAAAGCGCTCACCGTGGTCAAGGCCAACAGGGTGGCCAACTGTTCGGGGAGGCTCAGGCCGCTCCCCCAGACGCTCAGACACAGCAGGCTCCAACCCAGCCCGCACAATGCACCCTTGAGGGCGAAACTGGGCCCGGGCAGCCAGGGGAGCAGCAGGGGAGTCATCCCCGCCCCGGCCGCCACCGCCCCGGTGAAGGCCCCAACCAGGGCTAGACCCCAGGCGAGATCCGCCGTCAGCCAGCCGAGCAGCAATAGCACTACGGCCAGTGCCAGGGTCGGCTTGAGGGCCAGCACCAGTTCCACCGGCACCAAGACCAGGCGGTCGCGAAGATCAAAGCGAAGCTCTCGCATCGCCGGGGTGGCCTGCTGGCCGTTGTCGAGGAAGGCCGGAAGATCGTCGGCCCGCAGAGTGCTGTAACGGACCGTGAATCCACTGCGGCGTTTAACCTCATGGGCCGCCACCCCCGGCGCTCCCAGGATCGGCAACAGCAGGGTGCGGTGGGAGACCACGCTGCCCAGGCGGGTGCGGGCGATGCGGCGGACCAGTTCGTCGGTGCCGAAGGTCCCCTTGCCGGCGGCGCACCAGACGTTGATGCCGAAGGTTTCCAGCACCAGCAGCCAGAGGTTGCGGTCGGCCAGGGTGCTGCGCACCGTATCGAAACTCAGCTTGTAGTTGGCCGTCACCACGACCGGCGCCGCGGCGTCGGGTGTGCCGATGGCGTAGAGCCCCGGCGGCACCAGGTAGGACATGCGGCCGATGCCCCAGCGGGCCTTCCAGGTACCGAAGCGGTCACTCGGTAGCAGTTGACCTGACACTCCCGCCACCGACCCCCCTGCTGTCTCCAGCCAGCCGAGAAAGCCCGGCACCTGCTCGGTGATTTCCCCGCCCCCGGCGGAGACCGGCGGGCCTCAGCAGGGGGGCTTGTCCACCCCGGTCGTTACGGGTTGACATTTGTCAACGGCGCGGATTTTAGTGAATTTCACGGTCGACTCCATGCGCCCTGGATAGCCATGGCTGGGCGCCGGACTATCTTAGAGGGATTACCCCGATATCGCAAGGATGTAACCGCCTATGGCGTCGGACCGAACAGGAACGCGAAGACCTGCTCGGCGAAGGGGGGGTGGGCCAGGTAGCTTTCGTAGGCATGGTTGGCGTTGGGCACGATCTCCAGGCGGAAGTCGCTCGGCAGGTTGAAGGCCCGGGCCAGGGCCCGCATCGACCCTACCCAGCGTTCCCCACGTTCCACCCGGTTGAGCCCCTGTACGGCGTCGATGCGGCGGGTCTTGTTGAGGTCGTCGTCGCGGATGTCGTCAAGTTCGCCCACCAGCACGAGGGTGGGAATGGTCAGGAAACGGGCCGGAGTGAAGCGCAATTTCGGCCAGTTGCCGCAGGAGCGCAGGCCGTTGGGGTAGTCGCGGGTAGGGTCGGGCAGGGTGTACCAGCCGGGGGCACCGAGGACCATGCGTTTCACCCTCCGGGGGTAGAACATGGCGTAGCGGTGGGCGAACTGGCCCCCGCCGGAAAAACCGAAGATGTGGAGGCGCTCCAGGTCGAGGCCGAGCCATTGGGCGGCATCCTGCAGGGCGCGGTCGAAGGCGAGATCGGCCCGCCCCTCCCGGAAGGAGCTGCCAAGCCGCTGGTAGCGGGGGAAATGTTCCTCGGGAAAGAGCGGGGCGAGCATCACCGCGCCATACCGTTCGGCCTGGGCGGTGAAACCGGCCAGGTGTTCCGCGGCGTTGCGGGAGATGCCGTGGACCGAGACGAAGACCCGGTTCTGTCGCTGCCCCGCGGTCGGCAGGTAGACGAAATAGTCGAGTTGCGGCAGGCCGTCGATGGCGCGGCGGGTGACTCGTCCGGGAATCGGTTGGCTGGACATGGCGCAACTCCTCAAGGCAAGGACGCTTCCAGGGTGGCTGACTGCTCCGGGGGAAGCGGCGGACCCGGGGCAGGGGGACGTTGCGGACCTTCGACGGCGGCCAGGCGACCGTCCTGCAGTTGCCAGAGATAATCGACCTGGGCCAGTCGCTGGGGGGAGCGGGTCACCATCAGCACCGTACCGGAAAATCTCTCTATCACCTGGTCGAGGATCTCGTTGGCCCGGGCATCGAGGTTGGCGTCGATCTCGTCGATGAGCAGCAGGGTCGGTTGACCAAGCAGGGCCCGGGCCAGGGCCAGCCGATGGCGTTGACCCAGGGAGAGGTTCTTGCCCCCCTCCTGTACTTTATGGTTTTCACCCTCGGGGAACTCGGCGAGCATTTCGTCCAGGGCGCAGAGTTCCCGGATGCGGGCTACCTCCTCCTCCGGGGCGCAGGGCCAGCGATAGCGCAGGTTGTAACCGATGCTGCCGCGCAGCAGGGGAAGGTCGGGGCTGATCAGGGCAATGGTGGAGCGGATCGTACCCAGGTTGTACTGGGCCAGGTCTTGACCGTCAACCAGCACCTGCCCCCCGTCGGGATCGACCAGGCGGGCGGCGACGTGCAGCAGGGTTGATTTGCCGGCGCCATTGGGTCCCAGCAGAGCCACCCGGGCCCCGCCGGGGGCGATGGCGGAAAAGCCGCGGAGAATGCCGTTGAGGCTGATGTCCCGGAATTCCAGCCGTCCGTTGCCGACCTCCAAGGGGGGCAGGTCGCTGCTGCGCCCCTTGAGTTGGCGGGTGCGCAGGAACTCCACCAGTTTGCGCCTGGAGACCTCGGCCGACTGGTAGTATTCGTGCACCCGTCCCAGGTTGCGGAAGTTGCTGGACAGAAATGCCACCACTGCCATCGCCGCCACCACGTTGCCGGCGCTGGTCAAGCCCCTGAACACTTCGAAGGCGCCCAGCGAAAGCACCAGCCCCATGGAGGCGGCGGTGGAACCCTCGCTGACCGCTCCCATCAAACCCGCGGCCCGGGCCCGGCCGACCATGGCCTCCCGCAGCCGCCGGCTGTGGCGGGCGTAGCGTTTGCGTTCCCGCCGCTGCTGGTTGAAGGCCTGGATGACGACGAAGGCATGAATTCGCTCGTTGATGTTGCCGGCCAGTCGCCCCCGCAGCCGGCGGGATTCCGCTACCGCCCGATTCATGCGCGGCCCGAGCAGCAGGTTGCCGGCCAGCCCCAGGGAGAGAACCAGCAGGGAACTTGCCGCCAGGTAGAGATCGAGGGTGGCCAGGAAACCGAGGGCCAGGGTGCTGACCACCACGGCGACCACGATGCGGGCCAGCCCCAGGCTGACCCAGCGGCGGATGGCGGAGAGGTCGCTGACAAAGCGCAGGGCGGTGGCTCCGGTGGTGCGGCGGGAGAGGGCCCGGGGGGCGAACTTCCCCATCTGATCGAACAGGGCCAGGCGCACCCGGTGAACGTACCCTTCCCCCAGACGCTCCCCGTCCACCCGCTCCATCAGCCGCAGCCAGGCCGCCACGCCGGTGCAGGCCAGCAGGGCCAGGGCAAACAGGCCGATGGTCATCACCTCCCCCGGATCGAACAGATTGACCTCGGGATCGTCGAAGGCCGGGTTGAGCAGCACGTCGAAGGCGTGCCGCACCAGCAGCATCGAACCGACGATCATGGCGGCCTGCAGGATGCCGTTGGCCACCAACCGGGCGAACAGCCGGCGGCGTTCCGGGGCGAATATGGGTGGCAGCGTTTTCACGGGATGATCAGGATCCTTCACTGCGGGATTCGGGGTTCGGGCCTTGGCGGCGCACCAGTCTCTCCGCCGTGATTGCCAGGGCTTGACGTTGGCGCCGTCGGCTGCGCAGGCAACTGTAGATCATGGCCGAAACGGCGGCGTGGGCGAGGGTAGCGGTCTGATAGACGGGCAGACCGGTGGCCTCCTCGGCCTCACGGGCCGCCAGGGGCGCGGAGGTCAGCACCCCGGTGACGCCGATCACCGGCAGTTGCCTGGCGCTCAACCAGCCGACTCCAGCCTGGGCGCCGAGGGCGTCGTTGGCGGCGAACATGACGCCATCGAGGCGTCCGGCGAATTCGGGCAGCAGGAACAGCCGGGAGGTTTCCCGCTGCAGCAGACCGTCAGCCACTTCCAGTACGATGATGTCGGCGCCGCTGGCCGTGAGCTGGCCGACCACCGTCTGCACGATGTCGAGCAGCGCGACCCGGTCGACCCGGTAGGTGGAGACATAGCCGGCATCGAGGAAATCGAAGACCGGGTCGGCTCCGGCATCGACCAGGGCCCGGTAATCGGCGCCAGCGCCGGTGCCGGTGATCTTGGCCGCCGCCACCCGCAGGCCGCGGCGGGCGAAGCCCTTGACCAGGTTGGCGCAGGCGGTGGTCTTGCCGGCATTCATGGCGGTGCCGGCTACCACCAGGATCAGCGGCTCGGGATGCAGGACGCCGACGGGCGCCATGCGGAAGGAGCGCAGGTTCAACGGGCTGCCGTCCCGGTCCCCGAGCAGGCCCAGGGGGGTGATGTGGGTCGGATGCTTCATTTTATCGTGGCGGTTGAGCAGGCGGGAGGCGACCCCCCCGGCGGCGATGAGATGGCAGGGCTCCAGTTCGTCCGGCACGATGGCCTCGAACTGGTCGGGAGCGTAGCGGTTGCCGAAGGCGACGACGATTTCGTCCCCCTCGAACATGTCCGCCCGGCGGCTGGTGGTCAGCTCCAGTTTGCGGTGCTGGCCGAGTTTGTCGACGCGGGCCAGCACCAGGTCTCCCGCCCCCGGAGTCACGGCGCCGGTGAGCAGGGTCGCCACCTGGGCCTGATCCACGTTGCGGGTGGTAAATGCCCATTTGAAACGGTTCTTGCGGGGATCCCGCAAATCCTGGGTTTTCATCGCCATCCTCCTGTCCGATGAGCCGTCACGACGGACTCCTGGCCCAATTCAACAGCCTTGTTCTGCCAGTTTATGGGACGGACGGAAAAACTCAAGAAAAGCTTACCGGCTCAGTCGAATTATGCGGGGGGGGGGACAATTGACGCCCTCAAGCCGGTGTTGCGGATTCCGCTGCTTGAACCGCTTGAGGCGGTAGAAGGCCTCGCGCTCGCGCTCGCCGAGGTACTGGGCGATGGCGTGGATTTCGCCGCGCAGGCGGGGCAGCAGGCGCTCCTCGAGGACGCGGATGCGGCGGGTGACCCGCACCAGCTCGTCGCCGAGGCGCCGCAGCTTCCCCTCGAAGGCGGCGGTTTCGAGCATCTGTTCGACGATTTTCTCGAACAGGGCGAAGGCCTCCTCGAGATGCGGGGTGCTGCCGAGGTAGTCGTAGCCCCGCTCGTCGGGGGCGCGCAGGGGGCTCTGGCGCACCTGCACCTCGCGAAAGCGCAGACCGAGGGCCTGCTTGTCGACGATCTCCAGCCCCAGGTCGCGCCGCCCTGCCGCGGCCAGGGAGGCGATGGCGCTCTCCCCCTCGTGGCCGAGGCTGAGCTGCAGCTCGATGATGCCGCGGCCGTAGGCGCGGCGGATTTCCCCCCGCGACTGCAGCAGGGGGCGGCTGGTTTCCAGCAGCTCGCGGATCAGGGCCTGGCGGCGCCCCTTGAGGATGCCGATGCTGCCGGCGACGGCGCGGGCCTTGTCCTTGAGCAGCAGCAGGTTGGTGCGGGTGGGGTGGATCATGGCGCCCGCTCCAGTGCCCGCAGCAGCACCAGGCCGGTGTCGAGGCTCGCGGCCA
This sequence comes from uncultured Desulfuromonadales bacterium, assembly GCA_964650955.1. Classification (GTDB taxonomy): domain Bacteria; phylum Desulfobacterota; class Desulfuromonadia; order Desulfuromonadales; family CAZYXS01; genus CAZYXS01. The sequence continues at coordinate 15,127 of CAZYXS010000007.1, forward strand.
CGGTGCGGCGGTCCTCCTGGTGGATGAATTGGGCCTCGAAGTCGTCGGCAAACTGCAGAAAGGTCTGCTCGGCGGCGGGCAGCCCCTCGCGGCCGACGATCGCCTCGAGCTTGCGCAGATCGCGCCCCTTGGCGTAGGCCTGGTAGAGGCGATTGGCCACCTGGCGGTGGTCGGCGCGGGTGCGCCCCTCGCCGATCCCCTGCTGCATCAGCCGCGAGAGACTCGGCAGCACGTCGACGGGGGGAAAGACCCCCTTGCGGTGCAGCTCGCGGGTCAGCACGATCTGCCCCTCGGTGATGTAGCCGGTCAGGTCGGGGATGGGGTGGGTGATGTCGTCCTCGGGCATGGTCACCACCGGCAGCATGGTCACCGAGCCGGGCCGATCCTGGATGCGCCCGGCCCGCTCGTAGATGGAGGCCAGGTCCGAATAGAGGTAGCCGGGATAGCCGCGCCGCCCAGGGAGCTCTTCGCGGGCGGCGGAGACTTCCCGCAGGGCGTCGCAGTAGTTGGCGATGTCGGTGACCACCACCAGCACGTCCATCCCCTCCTCGAAAGCGAGGTGTTCGGCGGTGGCCAGGGCCAGCCGCGGCGCCAGCAGCCGCTCCACCACCGGCTCGTCGGCGAGATTGATGAAGGCGACGAACCCCCCCGCCATGGCGGCCAGCACCGACTGGTAGAAGGCCGCGTCGTGATGGGTCAGCCCGAGGGAGACGAAGACCACGACGAAGGCCCCGCCGTCGGGGAGACGGGCCTGGCGCAGGATGCCGGCGGCGACCTCCCGGGAGGGGAGCCCCGCGCAGGAGAAGATCGGCAGTTTCTGCCCCTTGACCAGGGTGTTGAGAGCGTCGATGGCGGCGTAGCCGGTCTCGATGAACTGCTCGGGACGGGCCCGGGCGGCAGGGTTGATGGGGCGGCCGGTGACCGGGGCCCAGCGCTCGGGGATGTACATGGGGAGGCCGTCGCGGGGGCGGAAGGAGCCGTCGAAAACCCGGCCGATGCAGTCGACGGAGAGGGGGGCGCGGCGCACCGCGTCGGAGAAGACCACCCTGGTCCCTTCCTGGTCGAGGCCGCGGGTCTCGCCGAAAACCTCCACCAGCACCGTCTCCCCCTCGATCTTCAGCACCTCCCCCTCCTGCTGGCGGCCGTCGGGATAGCGGATGCGCACCGCCTCGCCGAGGCGGGCCGTGCCGACGCCGTCGAGAAACAGCAGGGGACCGTGGATGGTGGCGATGCTGCGGTAGCTGTATTCGGCCAGGCGCATGTGGGTCAACCTTTCAGCAACTCATCGAGGTCTCGTCCTTCGGCCAGCCCCGCCTTGGCCGTCTCGTAGACTTCCACCAGGTGGCGAATGCTGGCCAGGGTCTGTTCCGGGGTGCTGAAGGCGTCCTCCGAGTAGGCGTTCTGGCAGAGGAATTCCAGCCGCACCCGCTCGGCGATGTGCATCACCAGCCGGTCGGGGTCTTGCAGCCCCTCCAGGCCGACGATCTCCGCCACCTCCCGCAGCGCCTCCTCCTTGCGCAGCAACTCCCGGCAGCGCTTTTTGAGATGGTCCCAGTCGGCGGAGACCTCCTGGCGGAAGTGGCCGGCCAGCACCCCCTCGTAGAGGGAATAGGATTGCCCCCAGTGGATGGCCGGGTAGTGGCGGCGGTGGGCCAGGGCGGTGTCGAGCAGGTAGAGGGCGCCGGCGCAGCGCAGGCAGGCCTGGGTGACCGGTTCGGTGAAATCCCCCCCCGGCGGAGAGACCGACAGGATCATGCTCAGCGAGCCGGTCTCGCCATCCGGGGTCTCCATCACCCCGGCGCGCTCGAAGAAGGCTGCCAGGCGCGAGCCGAGGTAGGTGGGGTAGCCCTCCTCCCCCGGCATTTCCTCGAGGGACGCGCTGATCTCCCGCAGCGCCTCGGCCCAGCGGGAGATGCTGTCGGCCAGCAGCAGCACGTCGTAGCCCATGTCGCGGTAGTACTCGGCCATGGCCACGGCGGTGTAGATGGAGGCCTCGCGGGCCGCAACCGGCATGTTGGAGGTGTTGGCGACAACGATGGTGCGCTCCATCAGCGGGGTGTCCCGCCAGGGGTCGGAGAGGCGGGAGAACTCTTCGAGGATTTCGGCCATTTCATTGCCCCGCTCGCCGCAGCCGACGTAGACGACGATGTCGACGTCGGCGTACTTGGCGATGGACTGCTCGAGGATGGTCTTGCCGGTGCCGAAGCCGCCCGGGAAGATCGCCGTCCCCCCTTTGCTCAGGGGGAAGAGAAAGTCGAGGCAGCGCTGGCCGGTGATCAACGGTTGCCCGGGGGGGAGCTTGGCGCGCCGCCCCCGCCCCTGGCGCACCGGCCACTCCTGCCAGGCAAGCAGCTCGGTGCCGTCCTCCAGGGCGCCCAGGGGTTCACCCAGGCGGATGGTGCCGCTGCGCAGGCTGGCTAGAGAGCCGGCGGCGGTGGCGGGGATCCAGTGGCGGAAGGGGCCTTCCTGCACTTCGCCCAAGGGTTCGCCCAGGGTGACCTGATCGCCGGCCCGTTTGCCGGGGGTGAACTCCCAGGTGCGTTGAAGGTCGAGGGGAAAGGGGTCGAGGCCGCTACGGATGAAGGGGCCGCTCTGTTCGCGTAGCGCCTGCAGCGGCCGCTGCAGGCCGTCGAAGAGGGTGCCGAGCAGCCCCGGCCCGAGGCGCACCGTCAGCGGCCGGGCGCTCCCTTCGGCCGGCTCGCCGATGGCCAGGCCGCGGGTGTCCTCGTAAACCTGCACCAGCGCCCTGCCCCGCTCCAGCCGCACCACCTCGCCGGCCAGCCGGGCGTGCCCGACATAGACCCGCTCGTACAGCTGCAGCCCCGCCACGTCGACGGTGACCGTCGGGCCGGCCAGGCCGATGATGCGCCCCTGTTTCATTTGAGCCTCACGTGGTAGCCGAGGGCCCGCCGAATCAGGCGCTCGAAGTAATCCCCATCCCCTTCCCCCCCTTCCGGGGCAGGCAGCACCAGCAGCACCCCATACCAACGCCGCTCCAGGTCCCGGAAGCGCTCCTCCTCGAGCTTCTGCACCAGCCGTTCGTCCACCGCCACGACCCCGGTCTGGGGGTCGTCGAGCAGTCGTTGCAGGGTTTTCTCGACCTCCTCGGGGGTCACCACCAGCTGGGTGACCCCGGCCAGGCTGAAACCGTGGCGGGCATCGGCGGGGGTGAGAACGAATATCCCTTTCACGCGATCACCTCCTGGGCCAGCACCGCATCCGGCAGCTGCGCGGTGCGCCGCAGCAGCTCGAGGTTGCGGGCCTGCTGCCGGCAGCGCCACAGGTAGTCGAGAATCGCCCCGGGCTGCAGCGGTTCGCGCCCTCGGCGCCGCAGCCGGCGCCCCAGCCCGGCCAGCAGGGTGCTTTCCAGTTCGGGGCCGGCGATGGTTTCCCCGGCCAGTTCCCCGGCCAGGGCCAGCACCGCGGCGCTCTCCCCTTTTCGCCAGATTGCCGCGAGCCGGGAAAGGTCCAGGGTGCCCCCTGCAAGCAGGGACGGGGGGATGCGCACCCCCCAGCGCAGATGCTTGGCCAGGGCCACCAGATTGCGGATGTCGATCAGTTCGGCGAAAAATCTCCGCACCACCGGGTGCAGCGATTCTCGGCGGATCGCCTGCAGGTAGCCCTCCACCGCCGCCTGTTCGAAGGCCCCCGGCCCCTGGTCGGCGTAGCGCTGCTGCAGACCGGAAAAGACCGGGTCGAGCTCGGCCAGCAGCTGTGCGGAGGCGGCCACTGCCCCTTGCGCACCCGACGCCGATTCCAGAACCTCGCGAATCGGCCGGGCCAACTGGCTGCCGTCGAGCAGGACCCGGACGGTGTCGACCTCCCCGGCGCCGTGCCAGCGCAGGCAGAGCAGCCAGGTGTGCAGTTCGAACCAGCCGAACACCGGTGCGAAAGTCCGGCGCAGCCCGGCGTCCATGGCCCCCCAGAGCCAGGCCAGTTCGGCCCGGCAAACCTCCCGAAAGTCGGCCACCCCGGAGGGGGGTGTCGGCGGGGGAGACCAGCCGGGGACCAGTCGGCCCCGCCTCCCGGCCACCCGGGCATAGATGTAATCGGCAGGCTGGCTGCGCCCCTCAGGGTACGCCAGCAGCCCCAGGGGCATCGAGCAAGGCATAGGCCTCCTTGCGCAGCTGCGGAAGCAGGTCCGGCCAAGCCCGCTCCAGGCGCTTTTCGAGGGTGTTGTCGACCCGCAGGCCGCCATCCCGGCTGAGTGCCGCCAGTCCGCCGCTGATCTTTTCGTCGACAGTCACAGTGGCGTTCGGGAAGGCCGTTTTGGCCTGCGCGAGGTTTCGCGGATGAACGCGGATCTCCCCCCAGTCCGCCGCCGGCAGCTCTGCCGCCAGGGTGGCAAACAGCTCCGGCTCCTGGAGCCCCGGAAGCTTCGGCAGCAGGCGCCGGGCCAGCTGCCAGAGGCGCTCGCCGATGGCCTGGTCCGCCTCCAGGCGCAGCCGGCGTTCCTGGCGACGGAGGTCCCGGCAGGTTTGGTCCTCGGCGACGGGGAGCGCCGGGTCCGGCTCCGCCGGGTGCTCTGTCGCCCCGTCGGCGGCCCGGGCGCGCAGTTCGGCGGCTTCGGCCTCGGCCTGCCGCCAGAGCGCGGCGATCCGTTCCTCGGTCTGGCGGCGCAGGGATTCCAGGAGTTCCTTCTGGCTCATCGGCGACCCGTTACAGCAGCAGGATCATGGTGGCCACCACGAAGCCAAGGATGACCATGGTTTCGGGGATGGCGACCAGGATGATGATGGTGGCGGAGAGTTCCGGTTTTTCCGCCAGGGTGCCGGCGCCGGCGGCGCCGATCCTCGATTGGGCCCAGCCGGTGGCCAGGGCCGGCAGACCCACCGCCAGGGCCGCGGCCAGTGCGATCAGCGCTTTCTCCATGGGGGCTCCTTCCGTCGGTCATTTGCGGGGTTTGTCCAGCGGTTCGAACTTGCGGCCGCCGGATTCGAGAAACTTGCTGAAAAATTCCACGTAATGCAGGCGCAGCGAGTGCACGGTGGGGGCGAAGATACCGAGCACCAGATTGAAGGCGTGCAGCACCCCTGCCACCAGCACCCCAGCCAGCAGATCGCCGGTGAGGCCGCCGAGGCGGTTGGCCACGTAGGCCAGCAGCACCGAGGTCAGGCCGATGGCCATGATCCGGGCATAAGAGATGATGTTGCCGACACTCTTGAGCAGTTCCAGCGGCGCCAGCAGGCCGTTGGCCAGGGTGGCCACCAGGGTGATGCCGACGACGCTGGCGATCAGCACCCCTCCCGGCAGCCCGGGCCGGGGGGCGAAGGCCGCGGCCAGCAAGGCTCCCAGGGCCAGGATGAACAGCAGGTTGCAGAGTTTGAACAGGGCCTCCCGCCGCTGCCCCAGCCGCAGGGCGGTGATCAGGCCCAACAGCAGGCCCAGCAGGATGTGGCCGACGCCGACCGCCAGGGCGAAGTAGAGCAGCGGCAGCAGGGCTTCGCCGCGGTGGAACAACAGCGGCTGCAGGCCGAAGAGCCGGGTGCCGAGGTCGCCGAAGAACTCGCCGAACAGCCCGCCGAACAGCAGCGTCCAGGCGGCGCAGACACCGAGGATCTTGGCGGCATCCACCACCCGCGGTCGCTGCCGGCAGCAGCGCAGCAGAGTCAGTACCAGAATCACCAGCAGCAGGGCGTAACCCGCATCGGCCAGGATCAGGCCGAAAAACAGCGGAAAGAAGATCCCCAGGAAGGTGGTGGGGTCGTAGGAGGTGTAGCGGGGCAGGGGCAGCAGCCGCGACAGCAGCTCGAAGGGGTGGAAGTAGGCCGGGTTGCGCAGGGCGACGGGCACCCGCTCCAGATCCTCGGCCCGGATCTCCAGTTCCTTGACCACCAGCTCGCCGCGAAAGCGGGTTTCCAGCTCCGCTTGCAGCGATTCCACCCGCTCCGCCGGCATCCAGCCCCGCAGGTAGAAACACATGCCGGTCTCCAGCACCTCGGTCGTGGCCTCCATCAGGTTCAAGCGGTCCTGCAGCCATTCGAGGGTGCGGCGATAGATGGGGAGCCAATGCCTGGCGAATTGCCGCTGCTGCTCTTCGAGGGCCGCCAACTCCTCGGCCAGGGCCTGGCGACGCTCGGCCAAAGCCTGGACCTTGCGGGCGAAGGGGAGCTGGGCGTAGGCGACGGGGAACGTCAGCTCCGGCAGGTCGCCGGCGGAGAGGGCCAGCCGCAGGCGCTTGGCCATGGCTTTTTCCGTGGCGATCAGGCCGATCAGCCCGCCGTCCTCCAGGGGGGCGGTGACCAGTTCGAAGCGGCCTCCGGTCTGGGCCTCGGCCAGTCGGCGCAACTCCCCGGTGAGCGCCGGATTCTTTATGGTCACGCCGACGAAATCGAGCCCGCCGGTACTCTCCACCCCGGCCAGCATCGGCTCGAGGGCGGTCAGCAGCCGGGCATAGCCCGCCAGTTCCACCTGCTCCCGCAGCTTCGCCTCCCTGCTGTTGCGGGTCTCGCGCTGCTGCGCCAGGTGTTTTTTCACCAGTTCGGTCAGCACATCGAGGACCGGCAGTGGGGCAAGGTATGCCTCCCGGGTGGCCAGCGGGGGGAGCAGGCTGAGCAGCTCCCGGATCTCCTCCTGCAACTGCTGAAAGAAGATCTTCCGGGCCAGGCTGTCCGCGTCGGGCTGCAACTGGCGCAGGGCAGGCACCAGTCTGTCCCCGGCCGGGGCGGAGACGCCGTCGACCTGAAAGGCCTGGGTCTCCCGCAACCGCTCCAGGGTGTCGAGGAGCAGCGGCTTGGGGCCGAGGATTTCAACCTTAGCCATCCGGATGATCATGGTCCCCCGCCGGCAGGATGGCCGCCAATCGCTGGAGCAGCAGCGGCCGCAGGCACGCCTCGTCCAGTGCTGCCAGGCGGGACGCCCAGGCATCCGCCCGGGTCAACCGCTCCCGGGTCTGCTCCCGGGCCCGGGCCAGGGCAGTGTCCCTGGCCTCCGCCTGCTGCTGGCGGCGCTGTTGGCAGCGGGCCTCCTGTTGCGTTGCCAATTCTGCCCGCACCCCATCCAGCCAGGCCTGGGCCCGCCGTTCCTCGTCGGCGAGCTCGTTGGCAAGTTCCTGTTCCCGCTGCACGATCTGGCGAATCAGTTCATCGGTCATGGCGGCATTGCGGACCTGAATCGTCAGGGTTGGTGAAAATAAACTAATTCCACCATTTCAGTATACCAAAGCCTGCGCCCGGCGCGACCGCGCTTTCCTTTTCCCGCCCCCTTTCCTATAATGACCCTCTTGCCAGGAGTTGCCATGGAGCGGAGTTTGACCCCCGCGGCCCGCGCGGCCGTGCGCCAGGCCATCGCCGAGGCGCGGGGGAACGAAGTGTTTTTTCTCGGCCGTACCGACACCGACCTGCGGGTGTGCGAGGTGGAGGTGCTGGCCCGCGGTTCGGAGCAGGCGGTGCCGGCGATCCTGCAGCACTGCCGTTTCGGCGACGTGGTTATCCACAACCACCCGGGGGGCTACCTCCAGCCCTCCGCTGCGGATATCGAAGTCGCTTCCAGGCTCGGGGCGCTCGGCGTGGGGTTCTTCATTGTGGATAACCCTGTGGACGCTGTGTACAGGGTAGTGGAACCCTTCGCCCCCCGGCAGGAACGGCAGCTGGAGCCGCAGACCATTGCCGCCATTCTCGGCCCCGAGGGGGTTGTGGCCCGCTCCCTGCCCGGCTACGAGGAGCGCCCCGAACAGCTGCGCATGGCCTTCGCCGTCGGCGAGGCCTTCAACCGCGGCCAGCTGGCGGTGGTCGAGGCCGGCACCGGTACCGGTAAGTCGCTGGCCTACCTCGCTCCGGCCATCCTCTGGGCGCTGGAGAACGAGGAGCGGGTGGTGGTTTCCACCAACACCATCAACCTGCAGGAGCAGCTGATCCGCAAGGACATCCCCTTCCTGCAACGGGCCACCGGCCTGGAGTTCAAGGCGGTGCTGGTCAAGGGGCGGGGCAACTACCTCTGCCGGCGCCGGGCCGAGACCGCCCGGGCCGAGCCGGGGCTGTTCGACGATGAGCTCGCCGCCGAATTTGCCGCCATCCTGGAGTGGGCCCAGACCACCGCCGACGGCTCCCGGGAGGAGCTCCCCCTGCTCCCCAGCGAGGCGGTCTGGGAGGAGGTGCGCTGCGAGCTCGACCAGTGCTCGCGGGTGCGCTGTGGCCACTACGCCGGCTGCTTTTTCCACAAGGCCCGTCGCCGGGCGGCCCAGGCCGACCTGCTGGTGGTCAACCACGCCCTGCTTCTCTCCGACCTCGCCCTGCGCCAGCAGACCGACAACTATTCTGCGGCGGCGGTCCTCCCCCCCTTCGAGCGGGTGATTCTGGACGAAGCCCATCACCTCGAGGATGTGGCCACCAGCTACTTCGCCTCCCAGGTCAGCCGCTTCGCCTTCGCCCGGGTGCTCAACAAGCTGCGCCATCCCCGCAAGTTCGAAAAGGGGGTGCTGCCGCGGCTGCTGGCGGCCCTCGCCCAGGAACTGCCCGACAGCGAGGACGAGCTTTACCGCGACCTGCACGGCCGCATCGAAACGGCCTTGGCCAGCCGCCAGCAGCTCCTCGACCAGGCCCTGCGGGAGCTCGAGGAGCTGGGGCAGGATCTGGCCGGACTGCTCGGCAAGGAGGTGAACGAGCGGGAGGAGCTCAAGTTCCGCCTGATCCCCGCCTTCACCGCCGGTCCGGCCTGGGCCGGGCTGGCCGAGCGGATCCGCGCCCTCGCCCAGGCCACCGCCACCCTGGCCAAGGAGCTGCGGGCCCTGCTCAAGGAGTGCGGCCGCATCCCCGAGGAGGTCTACGACAAACTCGGCTCCCAGATCGTCGACCTGCGCGGCCTCACCGCCCGCCTCGAAGGGATCGCCGGAGATTTGGGCTTCTTCCTCGCCGGGGACGCCGACACCTGTGCCTGGTTCGAGGTCGCCCGCAGCCGCGTCGGTCGCGGCACCGGCCTGGTCACCCGCCTCTGCACCGCCCCCCTGGAGGTTGCGGAGAACCTGCGCAAGGCGCTGTTCGAGCGCTTCCGCAGCGTGGTGCTGACCAGCGCCACCCTGGCGGTGGGGGACTCCTTCGCCTACTTCTGCCAGCGGGTCGGCCTCGACCGCTGCGAATCCGGCCGGTTACGGCAGCTGCGCCTGGCCTCCCCCTTCGATTACCCCAGCCAGGCGCTGGTGGCCGTCCCCACCGACATCCCCGAGCCGGGACGCCCCGGCTACGCCCAGAAGCTGACCGAACTGGCCGAGCGCGCCATCCTGCTGGCCGATGGCCGCAGCCTGGTGCTGTTCACCGCCTACTCCCTGCTGCGCCAGGTGCATGGCGAACTCGCCCCGGGGCTTGCCGCCCAGGGCTACCGCTGCCTGCGCCAGGGGGAGGAGAGCCGCCACCGGCTGCTCAAAACCTTCAGCCAGGACCCCACCAGCGTGCTGTTCGCCACCGATTCCTTCTGGGAGGGGGTGGACGTGCCGGGGCGGGCGCTGGAGCAGATCATCATCGCCCGGCTCCCCTTCAAAGTCCCCACCGAGCCGGTGCTCGAGGCCCGCGCCGAGGCAATCGCCGCCCGCGGCGGCGACCCCTTCATGGAGTACACGGTCCCCCAGGCGGCGATCAAGTTCAAGCAGGGCTTCGGCCGCCTGATCCGCCACCGCGACGACCGCGGCGTGGTGCTGATCCTCGACAGCCGGGTGGTGAAAAAAGGCTACGGCCGGGTCTTCCTGCGCGCCCTCCCCGAGGTGCGGGTGGTGGCGGCGCCGGGGGAAGAGGTCTGCGAGGAGCTTTTCCGGTTTTTCCAACAATTGCAGATGGAGGTGAATTGACCCGCGGGCTTGCGCCGCGGGGCGCGCCGGGCTAAACTGAAAGTGTTGAGGCTGCGGTTTTTTTCGGCCTGTTCCCACCTTCTCCTGGTGACTGAAGATGAGCGCCCGTTGGATTGCCGTTGGGTTGCTGCTGCTCCTGCCTTGGCAGGTGGGTGCGGAGACTTTTTCCCGGGTGCCGATTCTGGTTTACCACCGTTTTGCCGCGACGGCCACCGATAGCATGACGGTCAGCATCCCGGTGCTGGAAAACCATCTGCAGATCCTGCAGCAGGAGGGTTTCCAGGCCATCCCCCTGGCGCAGTTGGTGGCGTACCTGCAGGGGGCCGGTCCGGCCCCGCCGCCCAAGGCGGTGGTGCTGACCGTGGACGACGGTCATCGCTCGGTGTTCACCGAACTCTACCCCCGGCTGCTGCGCCACCGGCTGCCGGTCACCCTGTTCATCTACCCCTCCGCCATTTCCAATGCCGACTACGCCCTGACTTGGGAGCAACTGCGACAGATGCAGGCCTCGGGGTTGGTCGACATCCAGTCCCACACCTTTTGGCATCCCAACTTCCGTAACGACCGCAAACGGATGCCGCCGGGCGAATATGCCGCCGCCGTGGCCATGCAGCTGGGCCGCTCCAAGGCGGTGCTGGAACAGCGCCTGGGTGGGACCGTCACCCTGCTGGCCTGGCCCTTCGGCATCGTGGACGCCGAATTGAAAAGCCAGGCCGCCGCCAGCGGATACCGGGCCGCCTTCACCATCGAGCCCAAAGCGGCTCAGCCGGGGGACGACCTGTTGGCCCTGCCCCGCTTCCTGCTGCAGGACCACCATCGTGCTGCGGCCCTCCGCGTCATCCTGGCCAATGCGGCCGATCACCGAGTGCCCTGACCCATGCGGACGTCGCTCCTGCCACTGCTGACCTGGTTCCTGCTGCTGGCCCCTCCCGCCTTCGCCCAGTCTGGTGTTGCGGGGCGGGTGGTGGATGCCCATACCGGTCGTGCGATTGCCGGGGCGCTGGTGACGGGGGATGGGGAGGTGGTGGCCACCGATCAGGACGGCCGCTTCCGCTTGCAGGCCGCCCCGCCGACGGTGGCGGCGCGGGCCGCCGGTTACCGCCGCAGTCAACCCGTTCCCCCGCGGGAGGAACTGGACATTCCCCTGGTCCCCCACACCCCCAAAGCGATCTATCTGTCGGGTTACGGCATGGCCAGCCCGCTGCTGAGCGGGCGGGCCCGGGAACTGCTCGCCGCCACCGAACTCAACGCCCTGGTGATCGACGTCAAAGGCGACCGCGGCCAGCTCAGCTATCGCAGCGCCCTGGAGCAGCCGGCCCGGATGGGCGCCCAAGGCAAAGTGCCACTGCCCGACCTGCCGGCGCTGCTGGCCGATTTGCAGCAGCGGCAGGTCTACACCATCGCCCGCCTGGTGGTCTTCAAGGACCTCCCCCTGGCCACGGCCCGGCCGGAGTTGGCGGTACGTACCGCCGGCGGCGCCATCTGGCGCGACCGGGAGAACCTGGCCTGGGCCGACCCGTTCCGGCCCGAGGTCTGGGATTACAACCTGGCCATCGCCGAGGAGGTGGCGCGGATGGGGTTCGACGAAATCCAGTTCGACTATGTGCGTTTTCCCGACACCCGCGGCCTGCGCTTTTCTCAACCCAGCACCGAGGCGGGCCGGGTGGCGGCGATCAGCGGTTTTCTGCAGGAGGCCCGGCGCCGCCTGGCCCCCTACAACGTCTTCATCGCCGCCGATATCTTCGGTTACGTCTGCTGGAATCAGGGAGACACGGAGATCGGCCAGCGCCTGGTTGACCTGGCGGCCGTGGTCGATTACCTTTCACCGATGCTCTACCCTTCGGGGTTCCAGTTCGGCATCCCCGGCTATCGCAATCCGGTGCAGCATCCCGGCCCCATCGTGCTGCGTTCGCTGCAGCGGGCCCAGCAACGCACCGGCCTGCCGCCGCTGCGTTTTCGTCCCTGGCTCCAGGCGTTCCGCGACTATGCCTTTGACGGCCGCAGCTTCGTCGGTGCGCCGTTGCGGGCGCAGATCGACGCTGCCGAAAGCTTCGGCGCCCACGGCTGGATGTTGTGGAACCCGGGCAACAATTATCCCCGCGAGGGGCTCAAGGATTAGCGGCGGCCGGCCGTCGCAGGAGGTTCCCATGTCCCCCATCGACGGCTTCGTCGGCACCCTGGCCCCTGCGGAACGGGCCGCCTTCACCGCCCTGCAGAGCCCGCCGGCGATCCAGGCCTTGCTCGATGCCATCCCCTACAGTTGCGAGCCGGTTTACCGCTCGCCGCGGCAGGTGCTGGCCGACCGCCTGGCCCACTGTTTCGACGGTGCCTTGCTGGCCGCCGCCGCGCTCTGGCGACTGGGGCATCCGCCCCTGATCGTCGACATGGTCGCCGAGCGCGATGACGATCACATCCTGGCGGTTTTCAAGCAGGACGGCTGCTGGGGGGCGGTGGCCAAGAGCAACTTCTCCGGCCTGCGCTACCGCGAGCCGGTCTACCGCAGCCTGCGGGAGCTGGTCATGTCCTACTTCGAGCTCTACTACAACACCCAACGGGAAAAGACCCTGCGGGGCTACACCGGTCCCCTCGACCTGCGGGCCTTCGACCGCCTCGACTGGCTCGGCAGCGACGCCGGCCTGGAGCGCATCGCCGAGCGCCTCGACGCCCTCCGCCTCAAGTCCCTGCTCAGCGTCCCCCAGGTGGCCGCCCTGCAGCCGGTGGACCAGCGCTGCTACGAGGCCGGGCTGGCCGGCGCCGACCCCGCCGGCCTCTACCAGCCGGGGGGCGATGCCATCTGAACCCGCTGGCATGCCCTCTGCATTGCCCTGTCCCAGGCAGTGTGTTAAAGTATTGAGCAGCCGTTTCTTTTCAGCCCCTGAGGAGCAGGCCGCTACGGCGGTCCGCCGAGAGTTATCCCATGCCGACATCCCGCTTCACCCGCAGGCTCATCGCCCTGCTGATCCTTCCTCTGGCGCTGCAGTCGAGCAGCGTGTTTGCTCGCGACGCCGCCAGCGACACCCAACTGCAGCGCAACAAGATCCTCAGCTTCGTCATCCGCGAGCAGCTCAGCCGCAACCACTACAGCCCCAAGGCCATCGATGACGGCCTCTCCCGGGCCGCCTTCGACCTCTACTTGAAGCAGCTTGACTCCCAGAAGCGCTTCCTGCTCAAGGCCGATGTGGAACAGCTGCGGGCCAGTTTCGGCACTCAGGTCGACGATGAGATCAACTACGGGCGCATCGAACTGCCCAACTCCGCCGACCAGATCCTGCAGAAGCGCCTGGCCCGGGTGCGGACCCTGGTCGATGAGCTGCTGGCCGCCGGTTTCGACTTCAATCTCAAGGAGACCCTGGAGACCGATCCGGAAAAACTCGCCTTCTGCCAGAACGAGGCAGAGCTGCGGGAGCGCTGGCGCAAGACCCTGAAGCTGCAGATTCTCACCCGCTACCTCAACCTGGTGGAGGACGAAGGGGACAAGGCGGCGCAGAAGGGGCAACTCGATGCCAAGCTGCTGGAGAAGGCCCGCGCCAAGGTGCAGGAAAGCACCGAGGACTTCTTCAACCGCATCCAGAAGGAGAGCGATCAGGACCACTACGACCAGTTCTTCAACGCCGTCACCCGGGTCTTCGATCCCCACACCAACTACCTGCCGCCGACGGAAAAAGAAGACTTCGACATCAGTATGCGCGGTTCCCTCGAGGGGATCGGTGCCACCCTGCGGGAGGAGGACGGTTACATCAAGGTGGTGGCGGTCATCCCCGGCAGCGCCGCCTGGCGCCAGGGGCAGCTCTTTGCCGAGGACATCATCCTGGCGGTGGCCCAGGGCAAGGCCGAGCCGGTGGACATCACCGACACCCGCCTGCGGGACGCGGTGCGCCTGATTCGCGGCAAGAAGGGGACCGAGGTGCGGTTGACGGTGAAGAAGCCCGACGGCACCAAGCTGATCATTCCCATCGTCCGCGACGTGGTGCAGATCGAGGAGACCTTTGTCAAGTCGGCCATTCTGCCGGGGAGCAATGGCTCGCCGCGCCTGGGCTACATCAAGATCCCCAGCTTCTACCGGGATTTCCAGGGCTCCATGCTGATCGGCAAGGAGAGCCGCAACGCCACCGACGACACCCGCAAGGAACTGCGCAAGCTCATCGCCCAGAAGATCGACGGCCTGGTCCTCGATCTGCGCAACAACGGCGGCGGCGCCCTCACCGACGCCGTCTCCATCGCCGGGCTGTTCTTCAGGTCGGGACCGGTGGTGCAGGTGCGGGAAGGGGACGGCTCGATCCAGACCCTCGAGGACCGGGACAACGGCATCGAGTATGACGGCCCGCTGGTGGTGCTGGTCAATCAGTTCAGCGCCTCCGCCGCCGAAATTCTCGCCGGCGCCCTGCAGGATTACGGCCGGGCGGTGATCGTCGGCGGCGAGCACACCCACGGCAAGGGGACGGTGCAGGCGGTGGTCGACCTCGACCGCACCTTCCACTTCCCCAACATGGAGCGCTACAAGCCCCTGGGGGCGATGCGGGTTACCATCCAGAAGTTCTACCGCATCAGCGGCGACTCGACCCAGTACCGGGGCATCGTCCCCGACATCATTCTCCCCGACCGGTTGCAGCACCTCAAGACCGGCGAGCAGTACATCGACTACTCCCTCCCCTGGGATACGGTGCCGGCGGTTTCCTTCGCCCGTTGGAACGGCACGGGCATCAACCTCGCCGCCCTCAGAAACGCCAGCGCCAAGCGGGTGCAGGCCGACAAGTCGTTTCAGGAGATTGCCGCCGAGGCGAAGAAGGCCAAGGAACGCAGCGAAAAAACGCTGCAATCGCTTCATATCGACGACCTGCGGCGGGAGCGGGCCGAGGCCCGCAGTCTGATGGACAAGGAAGGGACCAGTCCCCATGGCGGCAACAGCACCCCGAAAAACCAGGATCGTACCCTGACCGAAGAACAGCGCCACCAGGCCTGGGTCAAGGAACTCGGCGAGGATCCCTATACCCGGGAGGCGATGGCGGTGCTCACCGATTTGCGCAGCGCGGCCCTGACCGCCGCCGGCAACGGCAGGGCTCCCAGCTCCCGTGCTACCCCCTGACCGGAGCGGGGGGATTTATGGGGGTCGATTTTTCCGGAAAGCTGGTGGTGGCCATCTCCTCGCGGGCGCTGTTCGACCTCGACGAGAGCCATGCCGTGTTCGAGCGGGAGGGGCTGGAGGCCTATTGCCGTTACCAGGTCGAGCACGAGGATGATGTGCTCGGTCCCGGAGTGGCCTTCCCCCTGGTGCACAAGCTGCTGGCCCTCAACGCCCCCAATCCGGAGCAGCCCCGGGTCGAGGTGATCCTGCTGTCGCGCAACAGCGCCGACACCGGCCTGCGGGTTTTCAACTCCATTCGCGAACACCAGCTGCGCATCACCCGTGCCGCCTTCACCGAAGGGGCGAGTCCCTACCGCTATGCCCAGGCCTTCGGCGCCCACCTGTTCCTCTCCGCCGCCGCGGAGGATGTGAAAAAAGCCCTGGAAACCGGTCTGGCTGCCGCCACCATCATCCCTTCCCGGCACGGCAGCAACCCCTCCCCGCAGCTGCGCATCGCCTTCGACGGCGATGCGGTGCTGTTCTCCGACGAGTCGGAGCGGGTCTTCAAGAGCGAGGGGCTGGCCGCCTTCCAGGCCAGCGAGCAGGCTGCGGCCCGCAATCCCCTCTCCGGCGGTCCCTTCAAGCCCTTTCTTGCCGCCCTGCACGCCATTCAGGCCGACTACCCCCAGGCCGAAGCGCCGATCCGCACCGCCCTGATCACCGCCCGCTCCGCTCCGGCCCACGAACGGGTCATCCGCACCCTGCGGGCCTGGAACATCCGCATCGACGAGGCGCTGTTTCTCGGCGGCCTCGACAAGGGGGCGTTCCTGCAGGCCTTCGACGCCGATATCTTCTTCGACGACCAGCATACCCATTGCGATTCGGCCCGCCGCCACGTCGCCACCGGCCATGTCCCCCATGGCGTCGCCAACGAGTAGGCCTTGCCCGCGCAAATGGCAACGGGCCTGGTTTCCAGTGGGGAAAACCAGGCCCGTTGCGTTTTTGGCGATGCCGAAGAGGGATTACTTCTGCTTCAGCAGGTCGCGGATTTCCTTGAGCAGCAGCACTTCGTCGCTCGGCGCCGGCGGCGCGGCGGGGGCCTCTTCCTGCTTGCGTTTCATGCTGTTGAGGGCCTTGATCATCATGAAAATGGCGAAGGCGATGATGATGAAATCGAAGACGGTCTGCAGGAATGCGCCGACCTTGATCACCGGCGCCCCAGCCTCGGTGGCCTTGGCCATAGTCTCATAGGTGGTGCCGCTGAGGTTGATGTAGAGTTGGGAGAAGTCGACCCCTCCGGTAAGCATGCCGATGGGGGGCATGATCACGTCCTGCACCAGGGAGCTGACGATCTTGCCGAAGGCTCCGCCGATGATGATACCTACGGCCATGTCGACCACGTTGCCCCGCATGGCGAATTCCTTGAACTCCTTGACCATACCCATGATCCGTCTCCTTTCGCCGGTATTGAATGCTGGTGCCAAAACTACGGATAAAAGGCTAGCGGAAAAAACCCTCCTTGCAAGGGCAGGGTAAAAATTTCGACCAGTTGCACAGTGTTTCAATCAGCGTCGGGCCGGAGCCCTTGCCTTTTGTCGCGGGGAGGGGCACCATGCGATTTTTCCCGCTGAATCCGAAAGGCTGCTCATGTCCCCGATTCCTCCCGCCGAGTCCGCATCCCAACTTCGCCAGGGCGTGTTGTTCGGCCTCTGCGCCTACCTGGTGTGGGGCTTTTTCCCCGCCTATTTCAGGGCCTTGGCAGGGGCGGGGGCGCTGGAGATCGTGGCCCATCGGGTCGCCTGGTCGGCGCTGCTGCTGGTGCTGCTCGGTGCCCTGCGCCGCCAGGGACCGGCCTTGCGGGGGGCCTTTTTGGACCGCAAGGTTTTGCTGACCCTGTGCGGCTCTACCCTGCTGATCGGCAGCAACTGGCTGGTTTTTATCTTTGCCGTCGAGCGGGGCCAGGTGTTGCAGTCGAGCCTGGGTTACTTCATCAATCCCCTGGTCAGTGTGCTGCTCGGTTTCCTGGTGCTGGGGGAACGTCTCAATCGGCCGCAATTAGGCAGTCTGCTCCTGGCTGTTGGGGGGGTGGTCTATCTGGCCTGGCAGGGAGGGGCTGTTCCCTGGATCGCCCTGGTGCTGGCCTGGACCTTCGGCCTCTATGGGCTGCTGCGCAAGATGGCCAAAGTCGACGCCTTGGCCGGCCTGACCGTGGAAACCCTGCTGCTGGCCCCCTTGGCAATCTGTTACCTGGGGCTGCTGCAGGCCCAGGGAGAGGCCGCCTTTCTGGCCGGTTCCTGGCGCCACGACCTGCTGCTGCCCCTCTCCGGCGCCGTCACTGCCCTGCCGCTGCTCTGTTTCGCCGCCGCCGCCAGACGACTGCGCCTGGCGACTGTCGGCTTTCTGCAATACATCGTTCCCAGTATGCACTTTCTGCTGGCAGTCGCCTTTTTCGGCGAACCTTTCACCCTCACCCATCTGGTCAGTTTCGGTTGCATCTGGGCTGGTCTGGCCCTCTACAGTGCCGATGCCCTGCGCCAGGTGCGTCGCAATCGTCTTTCCCTGGCGGCGATTGGTCGCTAACAGGCCGAAATCAAATGGTCTGTCTCTGTTTGCCAACAGGGGCAAGGCTCTTCCCAAGCCCTTTTTCGAGATTCCGGGGATGACGGTCGAGGCCGTGCCAGCTGCCTGTCCGCCGAGGTTGCGTGGTCGTCAAGCCCTTACCGGATGGGGGGAACGGCTCGCCCTTGCGTAGGCAGCGGGCGACAGTTTATCCGCCATAGCTGCTGGCAAGATTGATATCATGTTGAAAATATTATGAAAAATATTCTGGCATAGGGTTTGCCTTAACCAGGGCAGGATCCCGGAACATTTGTCCGGGACGGTGTCGTCCGGAGAAGGCCGGAACCGCAGACCGGTCGGCACCCCAAATCCCTGGAGACAGGAAAGGAGTCACCCCTTGTCGAAGAAATCGGAAAAAACATTCAAGATCGCAGGTTTGCTGTTCGCTCTGGGATTGCTGGGATTGGCTGTGGTCGCACCGGGCTACGCCAGTTTTCCCGCTTTCTCCTCCGCAACCGTGCAAACAGCTCCGCAGGAGGTGCTCGTCGACCGCTTCACCTACCGCATCGACTGACCCAGGGGCATTCCAACGTGCCAGGACCGGGATTTCCCGTTGACAATACCTGGCGGCTGTGATACCCAAGACGACACTGACGGAGCAGACCATGACCCCCACGCGGATTCTGACATTCAGCCTTGCCTTCGCAGCCCCTGCGGCGCGAGCTACGAACGCGGCGGCCGCCGCGTTCGCACCGATGATGTCTGCCCGCCGCCCGGGAGAGGGTGTCTGACTCTCCACAACATCAGGTTGTCAAGGCCATGGGCAGGGCGCCCATGGCCTTTTTTTTCGTCGTCACCGGCCATAGCCTTGGCTGGAAAGCCGTCCAAACACTGGGGGAGATGATTTCATGCGCAACAATATCGTGCACATCGGAGCGGGGGAACTCACCTACGAAATCCGGGCCATCGTCGACATTGCCGACAAGCTCAAGAAGCTCGGCATCAAGACCAATATGGAGAATATCGGCGACCCCGTCGCCAAGGGGGAGAAAATCCCCGCCTGGATGAAGAAGATCGTTGCCGACCTGGCGATGAAGGACTGCTCCTACGGCTACTGCCCGACTCGCGGCGTGCTGGAGACCCGGGAGTTCCTGGCCGAGTTGACCAACCGCCGGGGCAAGACCCAGATCACCGCGGACGACATCCTGTTTTTCAACGGCCTGGGGGATGCCATCCAAAAGGTTTACGGCTTTCTGCGCCGTGAAGCCCGGGTCATCGGCCCCTCGCCGACCTACTCCACCCATTCCTCCGCCGAAGCCGCCCATGCCGGGCAGAAGCCGGTCTCCTACCGCCTCGATCCGGACAACAACTGGTACCCCGACCTGGACGACCTGCGCCTGTCGGTAAAATACAATCCGGCGATCGCGGGCATCCTGATCATCAACCCCGACAACCCCACCGGCGCCGTCTACCCGGAGCGCATCCTGCGGGAAATGATCGCCATCGCCAAAGAATACGACCTGTTCGTTATCTGCGACGAGATCTACCTGAACATTGTCTACAATGGCGAGTCGACCAAGCCGATCTCCGATCTGATCGGCGACGTGCCGGCCATCGCCATGAAGGGGATCAGCAAGGAGGCCCCCTGGCCCGGCGCCCGCTGCGGCTGGATCGAGGTCTACAACGCCGACAAGGACCCGATGTTTCAGCAGTACATTTCCAGCATCCTCAACTCCAAGATGGTCGAGGTCTGCTCCACCACCCTGCCGCAGAAGGCGATCCCGGCGCTGCTCAGCCACCCCGAGTACCCGAAATACCTGGAAGAGCGAAAAAACCGCTACGAGCGCTGCTCCAACATCGCCTACGACATCCTCAAGCAGGTCAAGGGGCTCAAGGTCAACCGCACCAACGGCGCCTTCTACATGGCGGTGGCCTTCGACAAGGACCGCCTGACCGACCAGCAGAGCCTGCCCATCGAGAACCCGGAGGTGCGCACCCTGGTGGAAAACCTGGTGGCGCAGCCCGGCTGCTCCCTGGACAAGCGCTTCGTCTACTACCTGCTGGCCGCCACCGGCATCTGCACCGTCCCTCTTTCCTCCTTCTGCACCGCCGAAATGGGGTTCCGGGTCACCCTGCTGGAGCGGGACGAGGCGGAATTCACCCGCATCTTCCAGACCCTCGCCGAGAGCGTCAAGGCTTACCTCAAGTCTTGATGATCCGGAAACAAGCTGCTGCGCCGGCCGGCCCGCGGGTCGGCCGGCGCTTTTTTTGCGACGGCTGTTTTCGTTGCCGCCTCAGGTGCGGCGGCATGCTATGCTTGCTTCCATGACGACACTGCTAAAAACCCATCTCGGCGCACCTGTCGGTGGTTTCGACGACCTCGTCGCCTACCTGGCCCGGGGGGCACGTCCCCAGGGCCAGTGGGCCGTCGGCACCGAAATGGAAAAACTGGTGATCGACGCCGCCACGGGCGAGGCCGCCCCCTTCGACCGCATCGAGGCCCTGCTGCAGCGCCTGGAGCAGGGGGGTCAGTGGCAGGGGGTGCGGGAGCAGGGGCGGCTGATCGCCCTGGTAGGCCCGACCTCCTCCGTGACCCTGGAGCCGGGGGGGCAACTGGAACTTTCGGGGGAGCTCTGCCCCGACCTGCATTGCTCCCAGGCCGATTTCAACCGCCATATCGGCCAGGTGGTAGGGGAGGCGGCGGCCCTGGGGCTGGCCTTCCTGGGGCTGGGGACCCAGCCCTTCACCCCGCTGGAGCGCATCGCCTGGCTGCCCAAGGCCCGCTACGGCATCATGGGCCCCTACATGGCCCGCACCGGCGACATGGGGCAGCGGATGATGAAGCAGAGCGCCGGACTGCAGGTCAATTTCGACTACAGCGACGAGGACGACTGCATCGCCAAGCTGCGCATCATCCTGGCCACGGCGCCCCTGCAGTATGCCCTGTTCGCCAATTCGCCGCTGCTTGACGGCCGGCCTTCCGGCTGGCTCTCCAGTCGGGGGGAGATCTGGTCCCGCACCGACCCCGACCGCACCGGCCTGCTCCCCCAACTGTTCGAGGAGGGGGCGGGTTTCGCCGCCTACGTCGACTACGCCCTCGACGTGCCGATGTATTTCATCTCCCGGGAGGGGGCCTATGTCGATTTCACCCGGGAACGGGTCCCCTTCCGCCGTTACCTGGCCGAGGGTTACCGGGGACACCGGGCGACCCTGGCCGACTGGGATCTGCACCTCTCCACCCTGTTTCCCGAAGCGCGCCTGCGGCCGCAGATCGAGACCCGCAGCGCCGATGCCCTGCCGCCGCAGCTGACCATGGGAGTGGCGGCCCTGCTCAAGGGGCTGCTCTACGATGCCGAGGCCCGGGAGGCCATCTGGGCGTTGGTGCGGCCCATGGATGCCGCGCAGCGCGAGCAACTCTACCGCGATTCCTGGCGGCTGGGCCTCAAGGCCCCCTGGGGCGGGCACACCCTGCGGGAGCTGGCACTGGAGGCGTTGGCCATCGCCCGGGCGGGGCTGCGCCGGCAGCAGTTCGCCGCCGGCCGGGGCCTGGACGAGACGGTGTTCCTCGAGGGTATCGACGAGATCGCAGAAACGGGGGTGACCCTGGCCGAGCGGTTGCTGGGGCGCTGGCAGGGGAGCCGGGAGCAGAATGTTCGGACCCTGCTCGATCATTGCGGGTTCCGTTAATCGGCAGACTGTGCAAATGCACAGTTGAAGACTGTCATCCAGGTGTCGAAAGTTTACGCCTTGGCACGTGGTGCGGGTTGGCCGCAGTCGGTAGAGTAGGAACCATCAAAGGCTTGTTGTGGCAGGCGAGCCGGCGATACCTTCTTCATTGTTTCTCCCTTTGCTGAAGATATCAGGGCCGATCGGACGGGATGCCTCCTCCACGATCGGCCCTGAGTCTTTGCGCCGTCGGCTGCGCGAATGCACACTGTCGGCTGCAGAATCTCCTTCGCACAAATACGGCATGGCACGTGGAATGCCGCGGGGGGATCGGGTAGAGTCTGAACCATCGACAGCTTGTTGTGGCAGGCGAGCTGGCGAGACCTTCTTCATAGGTTTCTCCCTTAGCTGGACAACTCAGGGCCGATTGCATGGGATGCCTCCCCCGCAATCGGCCCTGAGTCTTTTCTCCCTCTCGCAGCACCCTTGTCAAACGGTTGCGATCCTGCTTCAATGCAGCATCCCCCTTGCCAAGGAGCCGCCATGCAACCCGCCATCGATTTTTCCCTGGCGTCCAGATCCATCGACACCATCCGCCTGCTCAGCGCCGACGCCGTGGAGGCCGCCAACTCCGGCCACCCGGGGACGCCGATGGAAGCGGCGCCCATTGCCTACCTGCTGTACACCCGCCATCTGCGCTACAATCCCCGCAATCCCGACTGGCCCGGCCGCGACCGCTTCATCCTCTCCTGCGGCCATGCCTCCATGCTGCTCTACAGTATGCTGCACCTGACCGGCTACGACCTGCCGCTGCCGGAGCTGCGCAATTTCCGCCAGCTCGGCAGCCGCACCGCCGGCCATCCCGAGTTCGGCCATACCCCCGGCGTGGAGACCACCACCGGCCCCCTGGGCCAGGGCATCGCCGTCGGCGTGGGGATGGCCATGGGGGCCCGCTTCCTGCAGCAGAAGGTCGACCCCGGGCTGTTCGATTACCGCATCTACGCCCTCTGCTCCGATGGCGACCTGATGGAGGGGGTGGCTGCCGAGGCCGCCTCCCTGGCCGGCCACCTGCGGCTGGGGCAGCTGATCTACATCTACCTGGATAACCGCATCACCATCGAGGGGGAGACGTCCCTGGCCTTCAGCGAAGAGGTGGCCACCCGCTTCCTGGCCTGCGGCTGGCACGTGGAGCATGCCGAAGGGGAGAATCTGCGGGAGTTGGATGCCGCACTGGAGCGGGCCAAGGCCGATCCGCGCCCCTCGCTGATCATCGCCCGCACCCATATCGGCCAGGGTTCTCCCAACAAGTGCGACAGCGCCGAGGCCCACGGCGCCCCCCTGGGGGCGGAGGAGCTGCGTCTGACCAAGGCGGCCCTCGGCTTCGATCCGGACCAGGCCTTCGTCATTCCCGATGAGGTGGCGGCGCATCTGCGAGCGGCCGGTGCCCGGGGGGAGGAGCTGGAACGGGAGTGGCGGGAGGAGCTGAAAACCCAGGAGGACCTCGACCCGGCCCCCTTCGATCACTGGCGCCAGGCCCTGGAGGGGGAGCTGCCCCACGGGTGGGACGAGCATCTGCCGGTCTTCTCCCCCGCCGACGGCGCCATGGCGACCCGCAAGGCCAGCGGCCTGGCCCTGGGCGCCCTGGCCAAGACCCTGCCGCTGCTGCTGGGGGGCTCGGCGGACCTGGCCCCTTCCAACAACACCGAGCTCAAGGGGGAAGCGGCCTTCGCCCCGGGACGCAGCGGCCGCAACATCCATTTCGGGGTGCGCGAGCATGCCATGGGAGCAGTGCTCAACGGCCTGGCCCACACCCCGGGACTGCGCCCCTACGGTGGCACCTTTCTGATTTTTTCCGACTACATGCGCCCCCCCATGCGCCTGGCGGCACTGATGGGCCTGGCCCCCATCTACGTCTTCACCCATGACTCCATCGGCCTTGGGGAGGACGGCCCCACCCACCAGCCGGTGGAGCAACTGCCGGGGTTGCGGTCGGTCCCCAATCTCACCGTCATCCGCCCCGCCGACGCCAACGAGACGGTGGAAGCCTGGCGCGCCGCCATCGCCAATCGCCGTGGCCCCACCGCCCTGGTGCTCTCCCGGCAGAATCTGCCGATTCTCGACCGCCAGCAGCTGGCCCCGGCCGTCGGCCTGCAGCGGGGAGGCTACGTGCTGGCGCGGGAACAGGGGGAGCTGCGGGCAATCCTGCTGGCGAGCGGGTCGGAAGTGGCGCTGGCCCTGGCGGCACGGGAGCAGTTGCAGCAGCAGGGGGTCGGCACCCGGGTGGTGTCGCTGCCGAGCTGGGAGCTGTTCGAGGCCAAGGAACCGGCCTACCGGGAGGAGGTGCTGCCCGCCGCTTGCCGGGTGCGGGTGGCCATCGAGGGGGCTGCGACCTTCGGCTGGGAGCGCTACGTCGGTCGCTGCGGCGCGGTGGTCGGCCTCTCCGGCTTCGGTGCCAGCGCTCCGGCCGGGGCCCTGATGAAGCATTTCGGGTTCACCGCAGAAAACATCGTGGCCAAGGTGCAGGAGCGCCTGTAGCCTCGGCAAACAGAAAAGGGGCGCCCACCCCCGGGCGCCCCTGTCAAAACCTCATCCGCTGCAACGGAATCACTTCTCTTCCACCAGACTCCTCAGTTCCTCGAGCAGGCCGCGCACGAAATCGTAGCCCTTCTGCCAGAAATCCGGATCGGCCAGATTGATGCCGAGGGGCTTGAGCAGCTCCTCCGGTTTCTGGCTCCCCCCCTTGGCCAGCAACTCCAGGTAGCGGGGGACGAAGGCGGCTCCTTCCTCCCGGTACTTCTGATAGAGGGCCAGCACCAGCAGTTCGCCGAAGACGTAGGAGTAGCAGTAGAAGCGGGAATGGATGAAGTGGCTGATGTAGCTCCAGCCCCAGCGGTAGGGCTCGATCATGGTCACCGCGTCGCCGAACAGCCGGGCGTTCTCCTCCCACCAGAGCTCGCAGTAGTCCTCCGGCGCCAGCAGCCCCTGGCCCCGTTTGGCGTGGGCGGCCAGTTCGAAGCGGGTCAGCACCGTCTGGCGGAAGGTGGTGGCGATGATGTCTTCGAGCTTGGCGCAGAGCAGCTCGATTTTGACCTGACGGCTGGGCTCGCGGTCGAGCAGATGGCGGGTGAGCAGCATCTCGCCGAAAACGCTGGCGGTTTCGGCGAAGGGGAGGGGGGCGTGGTAGTTGAACAGGTTCTGCGGCTGGGAGAGGCTATAATGCAGGCCGTGCCCGAGCTCATGGGCCAGGGTCGCCACGTCCCGCAGGTTGCCGGTGTGGTTGAGCAGCAGGTAGGGCTTGATCCCGGGGAGCATCCCCATGCAGAAGGCGCCGCCGGTCTTCCCCGGGCGGGGAAAAGCATCGATCCGCCCTTCGCGGAAAAAACCCTCGGCCAGCTCCGCCAGTTCCGGGGAGAAACCGGCAAAGGCCTCCAGCACCAGGGCTTTGGCCTCGGGGAAGTCGATCTGGCGGGCTTCCTGGCCGAGCGGGGCGTAGATATCCGTGTTCTTCATCCGCTCCAGACCGAGCAGCCGACGCTTGATGGCGAAGTAATCCCGGGCCAGGCCGTAGTTGGCCTCGCTGACCTCGAGCAGACGCTTGACCTGCTCGGGGGCGGTCTCGTTGGCCAGGCAGGTCGGGGTGATCAGCTCGGGATATCCGCGCAGCTCGGCCTCCTTGCCGTGATCGAGCAGCAGGTTGTTGAAGCAGGCGCTGAGCACCAGGGCGTGGTCGGCGTGCTTTCCGAGGAAGGTGGCGAAGGCGCGCTCGCGCACGGTGCCGTCGGGGTGGTGCAGCAGCCCGAGCAACTCCTCCCCGGTCGCTTCGCGGGGAGCCTGGTCGCCGGGAAAATGGAATGGGTAGCGCAGGCTGGAGGTGAGTTCCTCGAACAGCTGGACGAAGGCCTCCTTGCCGGCCAGGTCCTTGCGCTTGAGGGCCTGCTCAACTTCCTCCGAGAGGGTGTAGGGGGTGTGCACCCGCAGCTGGCGCAGGTAATGGGCGTAGGCGCTCAGCTCGGGGTCGCGCAGCAGGCTGGCGAAGCGCTCCTCGTCGATGCGCAGGATTTCCAGCTCGAAGAACAGCACCTCCTCGCTGACCGCGCTCCAGGCCTCCCGCACCCTGGCCAGCAGGGCCTTGTGACGGGCCGGGGTGCTGTCGGCGGCGAACAGCAGCTGGGCGTAGAGGTAGGGCTTGAGCCCCAGGCGCTGCAGCCGCTCGTAGCTGCGCAGGGCGGCGCCCAGCAGGTCGGCGCAGAGGTGGTCGCTGGCGATGCGGCCGCGGAAATCCCGGCGGAAGGCGGTGGCCAGCTCCCGGGCCTGGGCGAGGTCGGCCTCCCAGCGGGGATCGTCGGCGCTCTGGTACAGCGGGGAGAGGTCCCAGCGCAGCGGGTCGGGATGGGTCATGGCAGCTCCTGGCGGATAATGGTCGGCGAGCACCCTAGCGACTGGGGCGATGGCTGTCAATGGCAAAGTCGTTCCTGCCCGCGCGGCGGCGCCGGCGAAAAAATGCGCATTCGCGGCACGCAACCCTGGAAGTGTCGTTGACAGGCCCGGGGCGGGCGAGTACATTCTGCCGACGGCGGAACTCCGTCGATTTTTCGCTGCCGGAAAGACCTCCAATGACTTCGCTGGACCGACACCTGGACGAGCAGTCCCTGCTGCTGTTCCACTATCATCAACTGGAACCCGAGGCCTACCAGCGGCTCGCCACCCACCTCGAAGAGTGCGTCGCCTGCCGGTTGGAGCTCGACCGGCTGGAGCAGGTGCTGGCCCAATCGCCACCGCCGAACCTGGCTTTCGCCGCCACCGACCAGAGCGCTTTCTGGGCCCGGATGCGGCGCCGCCGCCGGCTGCGGCGGCTGCGCCGGGGGGTGACGGCGCTGGCGTTGTTGAGTGTTGCCGGCGTGCTGCTGGCCGAGCGCTACCCCGAGTGGCCGCTCTGGACCCGCCTGCAGTCGTTGGCGGTCCCGGCGGCTTTGGTTGCGTCGGAGGTCCCGCCCGCAGCCACGGAGCCCTTCGACCTGCCGCTGACGGATGGCTGGCTGCAGCGCTATCTCCCTGCGGCTGAGGAAGCGCCGGCCGTCGAGATCGACCCCACCCACTGAGCCGCTCCCAGCGCCCCGCTCCGGCGGGGCGTTTTCATACGCTTGACTTACGCAAAACTTACGCATATAAGTTTATTGAAGCAGAAGTCAGAAGTCAGGAGAAGATCTGTGAGTCCGTTGACGCCGAAGCAGAAGAAGATACTCGATTTTATTGAGGGGCACAGCGAGCGGGAAGGGTATCCCCCCTCCCAGCAGGAGATCGCCGCCGCCTTCGGTTTCCGCTCGTTGGGGACGGTGCAGAACTACCTGGTGCGCCTCGAGCGCGAGGGTGCCCTGGCCCGGGACTGGAACGCCCGGCGCGGCCTGCGGGTGATGCGCCCGGTGCCCCGTGGGGTGGAACTGCCGCTGGTCGGCACGGTAGCGGCGGGCCGGCCCATCGAGGCCATCGAGACGCCGGACACCCTGGAGGTCCCCGCCTCCATGGTCGGGCGCGGCGAGAACTTCGTGCTGCGGGTCAAGGGGGACTCGATGATCGGCGACGGCATCCTCGACGGCGACTACGTGGTGGTGCGCAAAACCGCCGACGCCGACACCGGCCAGACCGTCGTCGCCCTCATCGCCGGCGAAGCGACGGTCAAGCGATTCTACCGCAAAGCGGGCAGGATCGAACTGCACCCCGCCAACCCGGCAATGCAACCGATCGTCCTCGAAAACGAGGAAAGCCTACGCATCGAAGGCGTGGTCGTCGGTGTGATCCGCCATTGCGAATAAGCAACACTCTTGTAGTGGCTTTGCTTTGCCCGCCCCTCCCCCCTTTGCCGCCGCCGGAGCGAAGTGGACGTTTGGCGAAAAAGACGGGCAAACTGTTTGAGCCGAAGGCGAGTTTTT
>CAZYXS010000008.1:0-36531 GCA_964650955.1 uncultured Desulfuromonadales bacterium
GAAGATCGGGGGAGATACCGGGGCCGCTGTCGGTCACGCGGATTTCCACTCCATCATCCAGACACCGGGTGGCCACCGTCAAAGTCCCTTCACCACCCATGGCCTGCAGGGCGTTGAGGATCAGGTTGGTGAAGACCTGGCGCAGTTTCAGGCGGTCCGCTGCCAGACGCGGCAACGTCGCGTCGAGCTGCTGCACCACCGCCACCCGCTCCATGGGAGCGAGGTGCGGCGCCTGGGTGAGGATTTCCAGCAGCAGCCGGTTGATGTCGAAGGGCTCCCCCTGCACCCGTTCTTCCCGGGCGAAAATCAGCAGGTTCTGGGTGATGCGGGAGATGCGTTCGGTCCCCTCGAGGATCTCCCGGGCCTCGTCCCGCCGGGGATCGTCGCTTGGGAGCTTGCGCAGCAGGATTTCGCTGTTGCCGCGGATGATGGCGGCGGGGTTGTTGATCTCGTGCGCCACCCCGGCGGCCAGGGCGCCGATGGCGGCCAGCTGCTCCTTGCGGGCCAGTTCCTCCTGGGCCTGCAGCAGCTCCCGGTGCTTGGCCTCGAGCAGGGCGGTGCGCTCCTCGACCTTGGCTTCGAGGTTGCGGTTGAGCTCGTCGAGTTCGCCGTAGGAGTGCTGCAGGGCCAACTCGGCCTGGTAGCGGTCGGTGATGTCAAGCAGGGTCAGCACCGCCCCTTCCAGGGCGCCCCCTTCATTGCGGATCGGCGTGGCGGTGAACTCCACCCGCAGGCTGGTGCCGTCGGCGCGGGGCCAGACCAGGTCGTCCCCCTGTCTGGCGATCCCCTCCTCGAGCACCTGGCGCAGCGGTTCCTGCAATCCGTTGTGCCGGGCCGCACCCCGCCGAAACCGGCCGAGCAGTTCGGGATGATCGCGGCCCAGCAGGGCATCCGGGTCTGCTTCCAGCAGTCGGGCCCCGGCGGGATTGATGAAGGTGGTGCGGCCGGCGAGATCGAAACCGACGATCCCCTCCCCCGCCGACTGCAGGATCAGTTCGTTGTGCCGCCGCAGCAGGTTGAGGGCCTCGAGCTGGCGGCGGGCCATGCGGGCGATGAGCACCCCCAGGCCGAGAAAACCGCTCAGGATCAGGAAACTGAGCAGAATCAGGTTGTGGGAGCTGCGGCGCAGGCTCTCCTCGGCCTCTTCCGCCAGGGTGCGGCCCCGCTCACGCAGGGAGGCGGTGAGCTGTGGGTGGATGGCCTCGAGCTGCTGGCTGGCGGCCAGGGTTGCGGCCTGCAGCGCCTCCCTCTGGCGCAACAGCTCCAACCGCTGGCGGGCGAGCTGATAGAGACCGCCACTGCCGGGACGCACCGTCTGGTACTCCTGAAGGATCTGGTAGCCCTGGCCGAACAGGGCCACCTTGAGGGCCTCCAATGCCGACGGCGCCAGGTCGGGCCCGAGGGGCCGCCCTTCGGCCCGCAGCAGCGCCAGCTGCCGCTCGAGACGCTCGAGGCCGGGCTTGAGCTGGTTGTCCCGCAGGTCGGCCAACAGGTCGAGCTGAGACTCTCCAGCCAGCATTTCCACCAGGCGCGACAGGTCAACCAGTTCCGTCTTGATCTCTTCGAGCAGTCGTCCGCCGGCCTGGCTCTGCCCCTGCAGAATGGCGACCGCCTGGGCCGCGGCCGCATCGCCGCTGCTGCGTCGCCACTGGCGCAACCGTTGGGCCGCCTCCAGCCGCTGCCTCCCCTCGTAACTCTCCACCGAAGCCCGCAGCTGCTGCAGCCGGTCCCGCACCTGGTTGAGGGTCAGTTTCTGCTGCTGGTCGGCATGGACTCCGGCATAGCGCTCCCGCCAGGCGGCCCCCTCCTGCCACAGCCCCCCCAATCTCGCCACCGTCCGCTCAGCCTCCCGAACCAGTTCGGCCTGTTCCGCCAACGGCGAGGTGCGACGCAGCCCCGCCAGGGTTGCGGCGAACTCCGTCTCAGGGAAGACACCGGCCCCGGCGACCAGATCGAGCTGCAACAGGCTGCGGATCCCCTCCTGGGCCTGCTGGCCGAGTTGGCGCAGGCGCAGGGAGCCCTGCCCGAGGCGGCTCTCCTGGTCCAGCAGTCGCAACTGCTCGCGGTTGAGCTCGAACAGGGTCAGGCCGATCCAGCCGTTGCTGGCGATGCCGGCCACCAGGCCGATGGTCACCACCAGCCAGACCAGCAGGGTGACACGGCGGCCTTGGCGCGGCAGGTTCATTGGCGCCCCTCCCGGGAAGGCAGCAGCGCCTTGATCTCGCTCCAGACAAAGGGAACGAAACGCCCCTCCTGCAGACGGGTCGGCCAGACGGCATGAGAGGCCTGATGCTCCTGTGCCGAGAGGCGCAGCGGAGCGCCCAGGCCGAGATCGAAGGAACCCAGCCCCTCCAGGGCATTGATCAGTCCCTCCCGATCGGGAGATCCGTCCAGGCGCTCCAGGGCGGCAAGCAGGATGCGGGCGGCGAGATAGCCCTCGAGGCTGATGAAGTTGGGGCTGGCCTTGGCATCGAGCTGACCGAGGTCGGCGAGGTAGTCCCGCACCAGGGGCAGGCTGGTGTCGAGGGGGTCGGGAACCACCTGGGTCACCAGCACCTCCACCGGCAGCGGGCCGAGTTCCCGAGCCAGGGCGGAGCTGCCGACAAAGGAGACGTTGAGGAACAGGGCTTCCAGCCCATGTTCCCGGGCCAGGCGGATGAACTTGGCGCAAGGAGCGTAGGCTCCCACCAGAATGATGGCCCTGGGGGTCGGTTCAGCCAGCAGCAGGTCGGCCAGGGCGTTTTCCACCGCCAGGGTGTTGCGGGGGTAGCGCACATGGAGCACCCGTGCCTCGTCCTTGAGTCCATGGCGCTTCAAGGCGGCGAAGCCGCCGACATAGCCGGCGTCGCCGTAGCCGTCGCGCTGGGTGAAGAAGGCGACCTCCTCCGGCCGCAATCCCCCTTCGTTAACCAGGGCGTCGACCATGGCGGCTGTCTCCTCGGCGTAGCTGGCGCGGACGTTGATGACGTAGCGGTCAGGGGGGTCGCGACGCAGCAGCCCGGCGCCGGTGAAAGGGGCGAACAGCAGGGTGCGGTGCTCCCGCGCCAGGGGGATGGCGGCGATGGCCGTGGGGGTGCCGACATTGCCGATCACCGCCAGCACCTGGTCCTGCTCGATCAGCCGGCGCATGTTGGGGGCGGTGCGGGTCGGCTCGTAACCGTCGTCGAGGCTGATCAGCCGCAGGCGGCGCCCCTGCACCCCTCCGGCACGGTTGGCCCGCTCCAGCCCCGCCAGGACCCCTCGCTGCATCTCCCGGCCGAGCTCGGCGGTGGGCCCGGAGAGGGCGGTGGACATGCCCAGACGGAGTTCTTCGGCGGCGGCGACCCGGGCAAAGACTGGGACCAAGAGGACCAGGAGGACGGATAGGACCCTGAACGTCAAAGGCATGGCCAATCACCTGTAGGGGCGCGATTCATCGCGCCCTGTTTCGATTGCGGACAACCCGGACCCGGGGCGCGATGAATCGCGCCCCTACGGCAACAACCCATAGTCGGCGATCTTGCGGTCGAGGGTGACCCGGGTGATGCCGAGGGTCAGGGCGGCGCGGCTTTTGTTCCAGCCGCAGCGGCGCAGGATACGCTCGACCTGAGCCCGCTCGGCGTCGCGCAGGGTCAGCGGCCCCACCTCTTCCGGAGCGTTCGCCGCTGCGGGGGGCCGGCTGAGTTTGAGCGGAAGATCCTGCACCTGCAAAGCCGCCCCGCTCCCCAGGATCACACCCCGCTCGATGACATTCTGCAATTCCCGCACGTTGCCGGGCCAGGCGTACTCCCGCAGCGCCGCCATGGCTGCCGGGTCGATCTCGCGCAGGGTCGAGCCGAGCCTGGCCCCTGCCTGGGCGAGGAAGTGCAGGGCCAGCGGTTCGATGTCCTCGGGCCGTTCCCGCAACGGCGGCAGATGCAGGGAGACCACATTGAGGCGGTAGTAAAGGTCCTCCCGAAAGGTACCCCGGGCGACTTCGGCCTCGAGGTCGCGGTTGGTGGCGGCGATGAAGCGCACATCCACCCGCTTGGGGATGGTCGCCCCCACCGGGATGAACTCCCCTTCCTGCAGCACCCGCAACAGCTTGACCTGCAGGGCCGGGCTGAGTTCGCCGATTTCGTCGAGGAACAGGGAACCGCCGTCGGCCTCGGCCAGCATCCCCTTCTGGGCCTGCACCGCGCCGGTGAACGCCCCCTTGAGATGGCCGAAAAGCTGGCTTTCGAGCAGGGTCTCGGAGAGGGCCGCGCAGTTCAGGGCAAGAAAGCGCTTTTGCGCCCGGGGGCTGGCGTAGTGGATCGCCCCGGCGATCAGCTCCTTGCCGGTGCCGCTCTCCCCCAGCACCAGCACGTTGGCCTGGCTGGCCGCCACCCGCCGGGCCAGGTCGTAAACCTGGCGGAAGGCGTGACTGCGCAGCACGATGCCCCCCGGGGCGAAGCGGTTTTCCAGGTCCTGGCGCAGGGCGACGTTCTCCGCCAGCAGCCGCTTGCGCTCCAGGCAGTTGCCGAGGGTGGCCGCCAGCCGCTCCTCGGGGAAGGGTTTGGTCAAATAGTCGAAGGCGCCGAGCTTGATCGACTCCACCGCCGAATCGATGGTGCCGTGACCGGTCATGATGATCACCCCGACCTGCGGATAGAGGGCCTGCACCCGCTGCAGCACGGTCAGGCCGTCCATCTCCGGCATGCGGATGTCGAGCAGCAGCAGGTCGACATGGCCGGCGCTCTTGTCGAGGGCGGCCAGCAGGTCGAGGGGGGAGAGGAAGGTCTCTACCTCGTAGCCCCAGTCGGATACGGTCTTCACCAGGTAACGCAGCATGCCGGGCTGGTCGTCGCAGATCAGAACCTTGGGGGGCATGGAAAACTCCGAATTCAAAAGTCGTTCTGAATGCTGTTTTCATCCAGAAGTGCATATTTCGTATACACTGCCTAAAAAAAATATACAATCCTTTCCCGCTCCCAGGTTTTCCGGTTTTTCCTGCGGCCACCCCCAACCGGCAGCAATCCCAAGGGAATTTTCGGATTATAAAACGTGGTATGGTAATTGCCATTGTTCTGTTCCGTCTACGAGACTCCGGCGGGTTCACAATCCAATGCGGATGAGCCGCCGTTTCAATGTTGTCCAGGGAAAGGAGCAGACGATGAAAGTGAACAGACGCGGCTTCCTGAAGGTCTCGGGTGGCGCGGTGGGGGCTTCGGTTCTCGGTGTGGGGCTGCAGCCCACCGAGGCGGAAGCGGCACCGCTGGACATCCGGCAGGCCAAGGAAACCACCACTATTTGCCCCTACTGCGCGGTGGGGTGCGGCATTGTGGTCCACACCCGCGGCGGCGAGGTGATCAACACCGAGGGGGATCCGGATCACCCCATCAACCGCGGCACCCTCTGCCCGAAAGGGTCGTCGGTCTACCAGCTGCACCACAACCCGGCCCGGGTGACGGAGCCGCTGTACCGTGGCAAGGGGGAGAAGGAGTGGAAAAAGGTTTCCTGGGACTGGGCTCTGGAACAGATTGCCCGCAAAGTCAAGGATACCCGCGACGCCAGCTTCATGGAGACCAACGCCAAGGGGGAAACGGTCAACCGCACCGACGCCATCGCCTCGGTGGGCAGCGCCGCCCTCGACAGCGAGGAATGCTACCTTTACCAGAAATTCCTGCGCGGCCTGGGGCTGGTCTACATCGAACACCAGGCGCGAATATGACACTCCGCCACGGTTGCCAGTCTGGCAGCCTCCCTCGGCCGCGGCGCCATGACCAACCACTGGAACGATCTGCGTAACGCCGACGTCATCCTGGTGATGGGTTCCAATGCCGCCGAAAACCACCCCGTCTCCTTCAAGCACGTCCTCGAAGCCAAGGACCGCGGCGCCACGGTGATCAGCGTCGACCCGCGCTTCACCCGCACCAGCTCCAAGGCTGACATCTACGCCCCGCTGCGCTCTGGCACCGACATTCCGTTCCTCAACGGCATGGTGCACTACATCCTGGAGAACAAGCTCTACCAGGAGGAGTACGTGCGCCACTACACCAACGCCGCCTTCCTGGTCAACACCGACTTCCAGATGCCCGGTGACCTCGACGGCCTGTTCTCCGGCTACAACGCCGAGAAGCGCAGCTACGACAAGGCGGCCTGGTCCTTCCAGCGGGACGCGGAGGGGAACCCCAAGACCGACCCGAGCCTGCAGGACCCCAACTGCGTCTTCCAGCTGATGCGCAAGCATTTCGCCCGTTATACCCCCGAGGTGGTGGTCGACATCACCGGCACCCCGAAAGAGAAGCTGCTCAAAATCTACGAAACCTACGCCGCCACCGGCAAGCCGGACAAGGTGGCGACCATCATGTACGCCATGGGCTGGACCCAGCACACCGTGGGAACCCAGAACATCCGCTCCATGACCATGATCCAGCTGCTGCTGGGCAACGTCGGCCTGGCCGGCGGCGGAATCAACGCCCTGCGCGGCGAGTCCAACGTCCAGGGCTCCACCGACCACGGCCTGCTGTTCCACATCCTGCCCGGCTACCTGCCGACCCCCGCGGCCAGCCTGCCCGACCTGGCGGCCTATATCGAGAAGCACACGCCCAAGAGCCAAGACCCGGCCAGTGCCAACTGGTGGTCCAACCGCGCCAAGTACATCACCTCGCTGCTGCGCGCCACCTACGACACCAGCCTGACCGCCGCCGAGGGCTTCGGCTACCACCTGCTGCCCAAGCTCGACGACGGCCAGAACGGCTCCTGGCTGATGCTCTTCGACCGCATGCACAAAGGGGGCATCAAGGGGTTCTTCGCCTGGGGGCAGAATCCGGCCTGCTCCGGCAGCAACGCCGGCAAAGTGCGGGAAGCCCTGGCCAAGCTCGACTGGATGGTGACCGCCAACCTGTTCGACAACGAGACCGCCTCCTTCTGGAAGGCGCCGGGGCTCGATCCGGCCAAGATCGACACCGAGGTCTTCTTCCTCCCCGCCGCCGCCAGCTTCGAGAAGGAAGGTTCGGTCACCAACTCGGGGCGCTGGGCCCAGTGGCGCTACAGGGCGGTCAAGCCCAAGGGGCAGTCACGCCCCGACGGCGACATGATCAACGAGCTCTGCCTGCGGGTTAAGAAGCTTTACGCCACCGAAGGGGGCGCCTTCCCCGAGGCGATCAAGCGCCTCTCCTGGAACTACGGCTTCAAGATGCCCGACGGCAGCATCCCCCACCTCGACGTGCACGCGGTGGCCAAGGAGATCAACGGCTACTGGCTCGAGGACAAGGAGATCGACAACAAGGGGGTCAAGACCCTCTACAAGAAGGGGGACCTGGTCCCCGGCTTCGCCCTGCTGCAGGACGACGGTTCCACCTCCTCGGGCAACTGGATCTACTGCAACAGCTACACGGACAAGGGGAACATGATGGCCCGCCGCGGCCAGAAGGACCCGAGCGGCATTGGCCTCTACCCCGAGTGGGCCTGGGCCTGGCCGGTCAACCGCCGGATCATCTAAACCGCGCCTCCGTCGATCCCAACGGCAAGCCCTGGGATCCCAAGCGGCCGGTGGTCTGGTGGACCGGCAGCGCCTGGGCGGGGGATGTCCCCGACGGTCCCTGGAAACCGATGGCCGACGCCGAAGGGAAAAAGCCCTTCATCATGACCGCCGACGGGGTGGCCAACCTCTTCGCCCCCTCCCTCAACGACGGGCCGTTCCCCGAGCACTACGAGGCGCTGGAATGTCCGCTGGACAAGAACCCGCTGCACAGCCAGCGCATCAACCCGACCATCCGCATGTTCGCCAAGGGGGATGACGGGGACGGGCGGGACGCCTACTACTCCTGCGACCAGCGCTACCCCTACATCGCCACCACCTACCGGGTGACGGAACACTGGCAGACCGGGGTCATGACCCGCAACACCCCCTGGCTGCTGGAGCTGCAGCCGCAGAACTTCGTCGAGCTGAGCCCCGAACTGGCCAAGGAAAAAGGGATCGGCAGCGGCGACTGGTGCGTCGTCTCCTCCGGGCGCGGCCAGGTCGATGCGGTTGCGGTGGTCACCAAGCGTTTCCGCCCCTTCAAGGTCCAGGGAATGACCCTGCACCAGATCGGCCTCCCCTACCACTTCGGCTGGCATACGCCCAAATCCGGGGACAGCTCCAACCTGCTGACCCCCACCATCGGCGATGCCAACACCATGATCCCGGAAACCAAGGCGTTCATGGTCAACATCGAAAAGAAAAAGGGGTGATGAGCGATGGCCAGAGAAGCCTTTTTGATTGATATGAAGCGCTGCATCGCCTGCCGTAGCTGTCAGGTGGCCTGCAAGCAATGGAACAAACTCGAACCCGAAGCGGCGGTCAACCGCGGCAGCTATGAAAATCCGCCGCAGCTCACCCCGCAGCTCTACAACCAGATCCAGTTCATCGAAAAAGACCAAGGGGATGACCTCGACTGGCTGTTCATGAACAAGCGGTGCATGCACTGCGGCGACGCCGGTTGCATCAAGGTCTGCCCCTCGGCCGGGGCCCTCTACAAAACCCCGGAAGGGATGGTCGGCTTCAACCAGGACAAGTGCATCGAATGCCACTACTGCGTCAACGGCTGCCCCTTCGATGTGCCCCGCTATGATGCCCGGCGCAAGGTGACCAAGTGCACCGGTTGCCTGGAGCGCACCACCAACGGCCTGGCGCCGGCCTGCGTCAAGGCCTGCCCGACCAAGACCCTGCGCTACGGCAACCGCGACGCCCTGCTCGCCGAGGCCAAGGCCAGCGGCCGCAAGGTCTACGGCGAAAGCGACCTGCAGGGGCTGGGGGCCGTCTACCTCCTCGACGAGGATCCCGGCACCTACGCCCTGCCGGCCAAACCGGCGATCCCGGCCTCCATCTTCCTGTGGAAGGATGTCATCAAGCCCTTCGGCATCCTCGGCTTCTGGGGTGCCGTCGGCATGGCGGTGCTGCACTATGTCACCATCGGTCCGAAGCAGCTCGAGAGCAGCGACGACCAAGACACCACCGGGAAGGGGGCCTGATCATGAGCCGTTATATCCAACGTTTCAACGCCGCCGAGCGGGTGCTGCACTGGACCGTGGCGATCTCGTTCTTTATCCTGGTCCTGAGCGGCCTGGGGTTGTATGCCCACACCTTCTTCGGCTATTTCGACTTCTTCGGCGGGCCGCGGCAGGGGATTCAGTTCCACAAGTGGACCGGGATCATCTTCGCCATCTCCTCGGTGGCACTGGCCCTCTCCCACCTCAAGGAGATGCTCACCTTCGACCAGGACGACCGCCTCTGGCTGAAGAACTGCGGCGGCTACCTCTCCAGGGAGAAGCAGGAGATCCCCCAGGGCAAGTACAACTGCGGGCAGAAGCTGTTCGGCATCTTCTCCCTTGCCGCCACCATCGGCATGCTGGCCACCGGCCTGGTGATCTGGGAGCCGACCCTGCTCAGCCGGGGGCTGACCCAGTTCTCCCTCATGGCCCACGGCCTCTTCTTCACCCTGTTCATGATGGGGGCGATCGTGCACATCTACCTGGCCACCATCGGCAACCCGGGCACCCTGGAAGGAATGCTGTTCGGCAAGGTGCGCAAAAGCTGGGCGAAGATGCACGCCATCAAGTGGTATCGTAAAATGGTCAAGGAGTAGACCCAAGCAAACGGAGCGGGCCGGTTGGGTCCGGCCCGCTCCGCGCTTCTCCTGTCACGAAAGGCCACGAATGCGACCTCAACTCCTTTTTGCCTGCCTGCTGGGCCTGTTGCTGCTGGCCGGTACCGCCCTGGCCGGCGAGCGGACCGCGGTCCCCATCGAGGGGGCGCCGAGCCGCGGCCCGGCCCAGGCGCCGGTGACCATCGTCGAGTTCCTCGACTTTCAATGACCCTTCTGCCAGGCGGTCGGTCCGACCGTCAAGGAAGTGCTCAAGCAGTACGGCGACCGGGTCAGGTTGGTCATCATCCACTACCCCTACCGCTACCGGGATTATGCCGCCCTGGCCGCGCAGGCCGCGGAGGCCGCCCGTGCCCAGGGGAAATTCTGGGAGATGCATGACCTGATGCTGGAGCGCAAACAGCTCGAGCGCGCCAGCCTCCTCGACTATGCCCGGGAACTGGGGCTGGACCTGCCCCGCTTCACCCGCGAGCTCGACGGCGAGGTGCACCTGGCCCGGGTCAACCGCGACGTGGAACTGGCCCGCAAGCTCGACATCTACCAGACCCCGACCTTTTTCATCAACGGCCGCAAGCTGGTGGGGGAACGCCCCCTGGAGGATTTTCGCCGGATCATCGACGAGGAATTGGCCGGCGCCGGAGCAAAAAAACCATGACCCGCCGCCGCGGTTTCGCTCATCGGGCGCTTGGCGCCGCCCTGCTGTTGTCCGCAGCCGGCCTGCTGC
The DNA here is from genome assembly GCA_964650955.1 of uncultured Desulfuromonadales bacterium. Lineage (GTDB taxonomy): Bacteria > Desulfobacterota > Desulfuromonadia > Desulfuromonadales > CAZYXS01 > CAZYXS01. The sequence continues at coordinate 10,315 of CAZYXS010000008.1, forward strand.
TGGCCGCTCCGGCCGTTGGCCTGGAGCTGCCGCCCCCCTTGCCCGCCCTGCAGCCCCCTCCTGCCGAGCGGGTGGAGCTGGGGCGGATGCTGTTTTTCGACCGCCGCCTCTCCGGCGACGGCACCCTGAGCTGCGCCGTCTGCCACAACCCCGGGCAGGCCTACGGCGACGGCCGGGCCCTCTCCACGGCCTACCCGACCAACAAGCACTGGCGGCACAGCCAGAATCTGCTTAACCTCGGCTACCTGAAAAGCTTTTTCTGGGACGGCCGCAGCACCAGCCTGGAGCAGCAGGCCCAGGAACCGATCCACACCGCCTTCGAGATGAACCTCAATCTCGATTTCCTGGTGGAGAAGTTGCGGGAGATTCCCGAATACCGCGAGCGTTTCCGCCGCGCCTTCGGCGCCGATGTCAGCCCCGCAACCATCGGCCAGGCGCTGGCCGATTTTCAGCGCACCCTGGTGGTGGCCGACACCCCCTTCGACCGCTATCTGGCCGGAGACCGGAGCGCTCTCGACCCCGCCGCCCGGCGCGGCCTCGAGCTGTTTTTCGGCAAGACCGGCTGCAGCCGCTGCCACCAGGGGGCTCTGCTGTCGGACCAGCAATTCCACAATCTCGGCGTGGTCGACCCCCCGGAACTGCGGGACGACCCGCAGCGGCGGGCCACCCGCCACTTTTTCCAACGCCAGTTGGGGCTGGAACGCTCCGACCGCGACCCCGGGCGCTATGCCGTCAGCCGCAACCTTGCCGACCTGGGGGCCTTCCGCACCTCACCCCTGCGACAGGTGGCCGAAACCGCTCCATACCTGCACAACGGCAGCCTGAAGACCCTGGACGAAGTGCTCGACTTTTATGTTCGAGGGGGTGGCCCGGGAGAGAACAAATCACCCCTGCTGAAGCCCCTGACGCTGACCGTGGGAGAGCGGAATGACCTGCTGGCCTTCCTGCGCAGCCTCACAGGCACCGTCCCGGTGGTGCAGCCGCCCGCGCTGCCCTGAATTTCAAGGAGTTTTTGTCGTGGATTTTCTCGCCGCGCGGCGGCAACGACTGACCGAATTGCGTTGCCAACGGCCCGAGTTCGATGAAATCTTTGCCATCTGCGAGCAGCTGTATGCGGCCCTGGCGCAGCATACCCGGCCCGTTCTGGCTTGCCCCGATGCCGGCTCTTCCCAACGGCCGCTGCTGCAAGGGGACAATCTGGAAATTTCCGCCGAGGAAGGGGCCCAACTGCTGCGAACTCTCCTTGGCGTGCTGCAACACCACGGCCGCCAGGGACAACAGGAGCTGCAGCAACTCGAAAGCGCCTTGAACGATGCCCAACTGGACGTCGCGTTTCTGCTGCGGGCCTACATCCAACGGGACCGCTACCCGATCGTGCATACGGCCATCGCCGCGAAGGTGGAACCCGCCCTGCTGGAATACCTCCTCGGCCTGGCCTGCAGTTTCACCCTGCAGCAGTTGCGACACGCCGGTCTTCGGCTTCCCGAATCGGATATCCCCCGGAGTGGCTGCCCCCTGTGCGGCGGCGCCCCCGGCATGGGTGAGCTGCGGGGAGATACCCAAAGCCTGCGCCTGCACTGCGCCACCTGCGGCCAGAGCTTCGTTGGTTCGCCCGACCAGTGCGGCAGCTGCGGCAACCGTGAGCGTACGACCCTGGAAGTCTTCACCGTCGGCGAAGACCCCGAATACCGGGTGCACGCCTGCCGGGCCTGCTACAGCTACCTGAAGGTAATCGACCGGCGCCGCGGCGGGGAAACGCCCTGCATGGACCTTGAGGACCTGGCCACCCTGCATTTCGACCTGGTGGCGCAACGGGCCGGTTTCACCAAAGGCAAACAGCCCCGGGCGCAACAAACGGCGACCTGAGCAAGTGTATACCGATGACCCACCTGGGCCATTCCGACCCGCCCAAGTGCATATCGAGTCAGGAAAAACTCAACAAAATCAAACCTTATGCGCAGGCACAATAACTGCAAACAGGGTTTACCGGAAAACCACTGAGACTTGAGGAGCGACCATGACCCCAGCCGCCCCCGAACCCGTCTACCGTTACGCCAAAGGCCAGCTCGAAGCCATCGAACGCAGCGTGGTGCAGGAATGCCCCCTGAACCTCGAGGTCAACGGCCGTGAACTCGCCACCCTGGTGGCCTCGCCCCACCGGCTGAACTTCTTCGTCGCCGGGTTCCTGCGCCTGCAGGGTTTCATCCACAGCCTCGATGACCTGCAAACCCTCGGCATCTGCGCCGAGCAGGGGCAGGCCCGCGTGCGCATTCGCGGCGAGGTGCCCCAGCGCCTCAAACCGACCCTGACTTCCGGCTGCGGGACCGGCATCAGCTTCGAACTGCCCACCGCCCCCCTGCCCCAGGCCGACTCCAGCAGCCGCTTCAGCCCCCCCCAGATCTTCGCCCTGATGCGGGAGCTTGCGACCCGGGCCGAAAACTACCGCAACCACGGCGGCATCCACTCGGCGGCCGTCGGCGATGGCCGGGAGTTGCAGCTCTTCGCCGAAGACCTCGGCCGCCACAATACCCTCGACCGTATCGCCGGCGAGGCGCTGTTCCGCGGCATCGACCTGACCGGCAAGTTGCTGGTGACCTCCGGACGCATTTCCACCGAAATGGTGGCCAAAGCCGCCCGTCTCGGCATCGCCGTCATCGCCTCGCGCACCTCCCCCACCGCCCTGGCCGTGCGCATGGCCGCGGCGGCCGGCATCTGCCTGATCGGCTACCTGCGGGGAGAGAGCTTCGAGCTCTACGCGCACCCCGAGCGCCTGGCCCTGCCGGAAAACGGCCGCATTCCCGGCATCACCGGGGTCATCCTGGCCGGTGGCGAAAGCCGCCGCATGGGCTGCGACAAGTCGCTGCTCCCCATCGACGGGGCCCGCTTCATCGACCATATCTACCGGCGCATGGCCGCCCTGTTCGACGAAGTTCTGGTGGTCACCAACTCCCCCGGCCTCTACCAGGATCTCCCCTGTCGCAAGGTACCGGACATCTATTACGCCAAGGGGTCCCTGGCCGGCATCCACTCAGGTCTCTGCCATGCCCGCAACGAGCAGATCTTCGTGGTCGCCTGCGACATGCCGCTGCTCGATGCCGAAGTGATCCGGTCCCTGGCCACCGCCACCCCGCAGGCAGACGTGGTCATCGCCCGCAGCGGCGAACGGGTCGAACCCCTGCACGCCCGTTACGGCAAGGCCTGCCTGCCCGCCATCGAGGCCGTGCTGGACGGCGGCAGCCGACGCATCATCGACTTCTTTCCCGCGGTGCGGGTACAGGAACTCCCCGCCGAAGCTCTCACAGGGCTCGATCCCGAGGGGCTTTCCTTCCGCAACATCAATACGCCGCAGGAATATTACACCCTGCGTGAACAGGGCATCGGGGCCGGAGCATCCCACCTGGCTGGGCTCGTAGCCCGGGAGGAGCGTCGCCGGGGGTAAACCTCGCCGCCTGGACCGGAAGGCATCTTAATGGTGCCCTTTTCTCACTTCAAGGGCCCCTATCCCGCCGAATCGGGGAGCGGCCTTTCGCCCTACTGCCCCCAGCGCCCTCATCCCTGTCCCGGCAAGCAGGTCTTGCCCGACGCGCCGCACAATCCGCTCCTCACGGAAAAAATCGGGGGAAACCCGAAGGTTTCCCCCCAACACAGGAGAGAGAGTGAGCGGGACAGCTCACCGTTGGCTTCCCCGTCCCTCAACGGGGAAGTATGTCCCGGCAGGACCCTGGACAGGTCCGCCGGTGGCCAGGGGCAGGCCGACCTGGGTCAGAAATTGATAACCCCGCCCATGGCGATGGTTCGGGTCTCTTCTTCGGCGGTACCGATGGAGATGGTGTTGACGTTGTATTCGCCCACCAGTTTGAGGTAGTCGTTGATGGAGTAGAAGACCGCTCCGGTCACGGTATCGTTTTCCCAGAGGGTGGCGGCTTCGAGCTCGCTTTTGCCGTAGGAACCGACCAGGCGGGCCGGGCCGATGATATAAGAGGCCTGTACCAGGTAGCCGTTGCTGTCGACCTCTTCTCCGGCCTGGATGATCGGCAACTGCAGCGTTGAGTCCGGACCGGGGCCGAGCAGAAAACCCACCCCGGAGGCGGTAAATCCTGACAGATGAAGCCCGAAGCCGGCATAGCTGGCCTGCACCCCGTAGGACAGGCCCCTGGAATCGACGTCGGCAGCACCGGCGGTGCTTTCGGAGGTTTGGGTGAGGAACCCGACCCAGGGCGTGATCCAACCCTTTTCGAAGGTGTAGGCGTAGGTCAGTTCCCCTTCCAGCCGCGGCAGTTTCTCCTCGCCGTCCACCGCGGTGCGGGAGGGATCAATCAGGCCCACGGCCAGTTTGAAACCCGCAAGGTCGGGAGAGCGGTAGGTGATCTGCGCCGATGGCATGGGATAGGTATAGCCGGTGCCGATGTTGCCGAAGGAGACCCCGGTGCCGTCGATCAGCCCGAGGGTGTCGCTGACGTTGCCATAGCCGAGCAGGATCTCGTCCTTGAAGATGTTGGAGCGGTTGAACAGGGTGAAGTCCTTGCCAATCAGCACCTGCCCCCATGGAGCATCCACGGTGCCGTAGAACTGGCGCACGTCGATGCCGGTTTCGGTGAGGTTGGTGTCGCTGTCGTTGATGGTGACCCAGAAGGAAGAACGGCCGCCGAGTTTCAGGTCTCCGACCTGCCGGCCGAAATTGAAACCGATCCAGTTGGGCAGAAAGCCCATCTTGACCCGGGACTGCTGACGGTCGACACCGCCGGCCGCCTCCGCCGCCGCGTTCTTGTCGCTGTCGCTGTAAACAAAAAAGGTGTTGAAGGAGCCGTCGGTGGAGAAGGTCGTCCCCTCCTTGTCATACAGGCTGATGGTGGCGGAAGCGGGAACGCCGAGGGCCAGGCCGGTCAGGCAGGCGAGCGTCCCCAGGACCAGTTGCGCTGCTTTCATAAATATCGATCCCTTCTTGAGTATGTGGTCAGAATGCATGGCACCAATAAAACTGCAGGGGAGGTGCTTAGAACGGCAAAGTTCCCTTGGCCATCAGCATGAATGCCGGCACCCAGAGGCCAAAGGGGACCCAAACGATCAGGGACCAGGCCAGGGTGCTGGCCTTGACCTTGCCGTAGGCGTTGAGCCAGACCTGCAGCGTCAGCACCGTGTAGCCCAGACAGGCAAAAGCGAAGTAGTTGCTTTTGGCCACCAGCACGTTGCCGTCTGGGCCCGTGCTCCCGGTGAAGAACAGGCACATGTAGATGGCCGAAATCATAGCCACCGCCAGGCTCACGTTCCCCACTGAACGCAGGTCTTCCAATCCCGCCAGCAAAGCGTAGGCGACGGTACAGTAGAGAAGACCGTGGGCGAACAGCAGCCCACCGGTAAAACCGTCCTTGAACAGGGCGGTCTGGAGGAAGGCGCCGAGCACCACCACCAGACCGACAAACGCGGTGATGGCGCCGGTCCCCTTGGCCTCCCCCTTGCCCAGGAACAGGATGGCCACCGAAATCCACATCAGACTGATTGCGACCAGAACTGCTAATGTCATGACAGTATTCTCCTTGCCGGCCCGTGCGGGCTGCGGCGTCGAATGCGTTACCCTTCCGAGGTGGTCGGATCGATCACGGTCATCACTTCGGCCACCCTGTCGGCCGGAAATCCGCCCTGACGGGCGTGCTCAAGGACCATCCCGGCATCGGGCGCGATATAGACACAATAAATCTTGTCGGCGGTCACGTAACTTTGTACCCACTGGATCCGGGGACCCAGCGCCTGCAGGACCCCGCAGGATTTCCGGGAGATGGCGGTCAACTCGGCAGCGGTTAGGGTCCCGGCGCCGGGAAGGTCTCTTTCAATCACGAATTTCGGCATGATCTGACTCCTCCTATGGTTCGGCTCGAGGTTCCCAGCCGGTGTGCTGCGCTTGCGGCCTCGGACGGCCGGGATACCATGCCTTCCCGCCATCCCCCCAAAAACGTCTCCTACCAAATCCTCCTTTCCCGATCCCTCTGCCTCTGCGAAAGCTGCAGCCGGATGCGCTTTGCCACCTGCGACCTGCGGAGCGCCGACTCCATGGCTGAGGCCGGATTGCAACCGCGGTGCCAATCAATAAAACACCGGTTTTCTGCGGGTTCGTGGGCGTTCAGCACAAGCACAGCCGGTGTGGGTAAATGCCCCTGGGGAGAAAAAGGATAGGAACCTGGCCGGTTTCCGGCACCTCGCCTCCCTGGCAAATGACCTCTGGGCGACCGAAGTCCGCACTGCTGGAGGGCTTTGAATTTTCTGCAAAATAATAATATTGCAGGGAAATTCCGGCCGTATTAAGCGCTGGCTTCGACGATTCTGAAACTTGCCAGGCGGGGGTTGGATGGGCTATGGTGAAATATGGGGAAAGGCTCCACATCGTGGAGAAAATACCGATGGCTGCGCCTTGCAAAGGGCGCATGAAAGAAAAAATATAACTCCGTTTTGGTTCCGGTATGGGTTTTGCTTAGGTATACATGGGGTTTTGTTGACGATTTTGCTGGGCATCGACTGCCACCATTTCGGGGCCGGGAGCGATCAATGATGCGACAGGGAGCTCAAAGATGAATGCAGGTCAACGGCATCAGCATTGCAAGTTCGAAGTCCCCGAAATCATCTTTGGCCGGGGATTGCTTGGACAGGTTGGTGCCTGCGCCCGCCGCCTCGGCGGCAAGAAAATATTCCTGGTCAGCGACCAGGGACTGTTCGAAGCCGGCTGGGTCGATCAGGTGATGAAGAGTCTGCTGGCCGCGGGGTTGAGTTTCGTCTACTTCGACCAGGTCACCTCCAACCCCAAGGACCACGAGATCGAAACCGGTGCGCTGGAATACATTTCCCAGGGCGCCGATGTCATCGTCGGCCTCGGCGGTGGCAGCGCCATGGACGCCGCCAAGGGGATTGCCATCCTGGTTTCCAACGGCGGCAAGATCCGGGAATATGCCGGCACCGATCTGATCAACCGCCCGCTGCCGCCGATGGTGCTATGCCCCACCACCTGCGGCACCGGGTCGGACGTCTCCCAGTTCGTCGTCGTGAACGACAGTCGGGAGAAGTGCAAATTCACCATCATGAGCCGTTGCGTTGCGCCCGACATCAGTCTCACCGACCCCGACACCCTCAATACCCTGCCCGAGGAGTACGTCGGCACCACCGGTATCGACGCCCTCACCCACGCGGTGGAGGCCTATTTTTCCGTGGCCTCCTCGACGCTGACCGATGTCAACGCCCTGCGCGCCCTGGCCCTGCTGGTGCGCAGCCTGCCCAGGGCGATGCGCGAGCGCACCCCTCACGACATGGAAAACCTGGCCCGAGCCAGTCTCCATGCCGGCATGGCCTTTTCCAACTCGCTGCTCGGCATCGGCCATGCATTGGCGCACCCCATCGGCGGTCTTTATGACGCCAACCACGGCAGCGTCAATGCGGTGCTGCTGCCGGAGGTGCTGCGCTACGATTTTCCCGTAGTCCGGGACAAGCTGCCGGAGCTGGCCGTGGCCCTCGGGCATCGCCATGAAAGTGATTACCGGGCGGTTCAGGAGATCACCCTGGAAACCATCGATGGCCTGCTGACGGCCGGCCGTGCCCCCAGCAGCCTGCGCAGCCTCGGAGTCAGGGCCGAAGATCTGCCGCTGCTGGCGCAGCGGGCGGCCCGAGATGTCTGCCTGCTGACCTCGCCGCGGGAAACGGACGAAGAGGATCTGTTGTCGCTGCTGAAACGAGCATTCTGATGAAAGAGATCAAGTCTGCCAATGTTGACGACCGGTTTCTCGACTCCCTGCTCGGCATCGAGACCTCCAAGATCGGCTTCTATGCCGAGGTCAAGCAGAAGATCCAGGAACTCGAGGCCGCCAACCTCAGCCTGCGCAGCAAGAAAACCGAATTGCAGACGGTGTTCAACGCCATCGGCGATGCCGTCATGATCTATGATCGGGCTGGCAAAGTGCAGTACCGCAACCACCTCACCCCGCGCCTCTTTCCCCAGGAAACCCTGCTGGGCAAGAGCTGCCAGGTCCTGTTTCACCCCGAACGCAGTGACGACCATCTGACCTGTCCGGTGGGCCGCGCCCTGCGCGGAGAGAGCTCCCAGATCTCTTTCTCCACCACGCCGAAAAATGGCAAAAACCGCTATTTCGACATCATCGCCACACCCATCGCCGAACCGACCGAGGGCTACCGGGCCCTGGTTTTCATCCGCGACGTCACCGAACGCCGGGTTCGGGAGCTGCAGCTGCTGCAGGCGGAAAAGCTGTCGAGCATCGGCATGCTGGCGGCGGGGGTGGCGCACGAGATCAACAACCCGATGACCTCGGTGGCCGGCTATGCCGAGGCCCTGCAGCGCCGTTTCCGCGGCGCTCCGGAATTGGCCGACGACCCGCGACTGCAGGATTTCCCCCATTATCTCGATGTGATTGTACGGGAGGTCTATCGCTGCAAGGCCATCATCGACTCCCTGCTCAGCTTCAGTCGCAAATCCGACGGCGCCTTCGGCCGGGTCGACCTCAACAGCGTGATCTGCGAGGTTCTGGAGTTGGTGCGCCATCAGGGGCGGGACAAGAACATCAGCATCGAGGACGATCTGCTGGTCCCCCTTCCACCGATCAGTGGGGATGCGAGCGCTCTGCGGCAGGTGTTCCTGAATCTGATGATGAATGCCCTGCAGTCCATCGAGGGGCCGGGAACCGTGCGGGTGGAAACCGCGGTCGAGGGGAACCAGGTGGTGGCCCGGGTGAAGGATACCGGCTGCGGCATCGCCCCGGACGTGCTCGACCAGATCTGGAACCCTTTTTTCACCACCAAGATGGTCGGCAAGGGGCAGGGGCTCGGTCTGGCGGTGACCTACGACATCATCAAGAAGCATGACGGCCAGATCGATGTCCAGAGCGAGGTTGGCAAAGGGACGGAATTTACGGTGAAACTTTACTCCGGGCAGGATCTGTGATGGACAAGAAAGCCAAGGTCCTCATCGTTGAGGATGAAAAACCCCTGCGCGAACTGTTGCAGTCGGAGCTCACCCGCAGCGGCTACACGGTCAAGACCGCCGCCAACGGCCGCGAAGGGTTGACAAGGTATTGCGAGGAGACCTTCAACGTCGTCCTGCTCGACATCAAAATGCCTGAACTCGGAGGGGTCGAGGTATTGCAGCAGATGCGCAATGAAACCAACATCCCGGAAATCATCATGTTCACCGGGCACGGCGATATCGAGACCGCGGTGCAATGCATCAAACTCGGAGCCTACGACTATCTGACCAAGCCGGTGAAGCTCGATGAGCTGGAGATCGTGATCGACAAGGCCCACGAGAAGAACCTGCTGCGCTGCGAGAACATCAGCCTGCGTCTGGAAATCAACAAGCTGGAGAACCACCAGGTGGTGGGCAAAAGCCAAGAGATCCGAAAAGTCATGGAGACGGTGAACCGCTGGGCCGCCACCGACGAGCACGTTCTGGTCACCGGCGACAGCGGCACCGGCAAGGAATTGATCGCCCGCGCCGTGCACGATGCCAGCAGGCGCGCGGACAAGCCCTTCGTCACCGTCAACTGCGGCCGCCTCGATGCCCACACCGCCGAAAGCGAGCTCTTCGGCCACATGCAGGGGGCTTTCACCAGCGCCGTCAAGGCGCGGGCCGGCCTGTTCGAGCTGGCCGACAACGGCACCCTGTTCATGGACGAGATTTCGGAGATGCCCCTGGATGTCCAGGTCAAGCTGCTGCGGGTTCTGGAAACCAGCACCTTTCGGCGCCTCGGCGGCAACCGGGACATCAAGGTCGATGTCCGCTTCGTCTTTGCCTCCAACAAGACCCTGCTCGACTGTGTCGAACGGGGTGAATTCCGGGAGGATCTCTTCCACCGCATCAACCTGCTGCCGATCAATCTCCCCCCCTTGCGGGAACGCAAGGAGGATATCCTGCCGCTGACCCTGCATTTCCTCAAAAGCTACCCAAGCCGTTGGGAAACGGAATGGGAAATCACCGACGAGGCCTTGGCCGGGCTCTGCTCCTATCATTGGCCGGGCAATATCCGCGAACTCAAGAACACCATCCGGCGGGCCTGCATCCTGGCCACCGAACCGGTCATATCCGCCGGGCTGCTCCCTTTCAGCGTCCCCAAAATGCCCTTGCCGATGCGGGAGAGCGGCGACGATTTCACCCCCGAGCCCCTGTGGGTGGTGGAACGGGCCCATATCGGCAAGGTCCTGGAAAAGGTCGACGGGAACAAGAGCAAGGCGGCCCGGATCCTGGAGATCGACCGCAAGACCCTGTACACCAAACTTGAACGCTATGAACTCGGTCCCTGACGCCCCGCCTTTCCCGGGGCCGGCACCGGCCTCCCAAGGAGCCAGACACCTTGAAATCCAAGCGAACCTTGACCAAAACTCCGAAAAAACGCGTGCTTTCCTTCCGGGTGGAGGAGACCGAATGGGCTTTGCTGCAAAAAGCCTCCCGGCAGGCCGGCGCCGACATCTCCACCCTGCTGCGGCAGAGCCTCAAGGACACCCTCGGCCTCACGCCCAAAGCCTGAGTCACCACCCATTTCAGGTGGGGAGTTTCTCCACGGTGGGGAGACTTTCCCCGCCCGCACATCGACCGAGCCTACCCCCCGACAAAGGCTTGACTGTAGCATTTCTCCCCAGCCACCCGCCAAACACCCCCCGAGAAGGCGATTTCCGTGCGGTTCACCCACTGGCGGGGCAGTGGTTCAAGGGGAAAGCCCATGCCTGAACCATCCCCCGCAGCCCAAATGAGGATCGCCCTGGAGCGGGCCGGACTGTGCTCACCACGGGTCCTGACCCTGGCCCTGACCGGGATCTGCAACCTCTTCTGCAGCCATTGCTGGGTCGATTCGGGCTCCGAGGGCGGGCGGCCCCAGTTGCCCAAGGCCACCGTTCACCGCCTGCTGCGGGAGTTTGCCGCCCTGGGGGGCACGGGGGTCCGCTTCACCGGCGGCGAACCGCTCTGCCATCCGGCCTGGCTGGGGTGCCTGCAACTTGCCCGCGAGCTGGGATTTGCCCAACTGCTGCTGCAGACCAACGCCACCCTGGTGAGCAAGGAATGGGCGGCCGCCCTGGCGGCCCTCGATTTTCCCGGCCTGGGCATCCAGGTGAGCCTTGAAGGAGCCGAAGCCGCCAGCCACGACCGCGTCCGCGGGGCGGGGGCCTTTGCCGCCGCCCGTAGCGGAATCGACCATCTGGTCGCCGTCGGGTTGGGCCGGCGCATCCACCTGGCCTTCACCGAGATGCGCCACAATCTGCTCGAATTCCCCACCATGCTGGAGATGGCCGAAGCCCTGGGCATCGGCAACGTGACCGCCGGCACCCTGGTCACCGGGGGCCGGGCCGCCACGGGCAATGACGGCCCGGTGGCGCCGCCGGGTATCGAGCAGTACCTGGAGCTGATCGACCGCTTCGAAACCGATCCCGCATTTCGCCAGCGCTACCGGCAGCGGGGCAACCTGACCGCCCTGGAATGGTGGCAGGGGCAGCCGCCCGCCAGCGGCTGCTGCCGGCTTGTCGAGCAGCCCTACCTCACCCCCGCCGGCCTGCTCTATCCCTGCCTGATGTGTCACAGCAACGCCTGGGCCGTGAGCGGCCTGCTCGACCGGCCGCTGGCCGAGGTCCTGGTGGCCGGAGCCGGGCTCTGGTCGGCCCTGCAGAGGGAGTGTCGCCGACGGCCCCACTCCATTTCCCCCTGTCGCACCTGCCCCGAGCGGGAAGCGTGCGCGGCCGGCTGCCCGGGCCGCCCTGGGCAGCTCCGGGAGCCTGCAGGCTCCCGATGATCGCTGCGCCCTGCGTCGGGCCATCGCCCGCAAACGGAGTGGCGAAAAATATTCCTGAAAAATTTATCCCTCCCCCGGAAAAGCACCCACCCCCCGCCTCCATCCGGCTTCTGAACTGTGGGAAAATTCCCCAGTGTGGAGTAAGTCCCTATCCCGCCCGGCCACCAACCCTTCAGCGGTTGGGGAAAATCGCCGCAAACCCTCCCCCGGCGGGTCGCCGTCAGCCGCCCCCAGTCCCGAAAAGCCCGCCAAACCGCCTTTTTTAAACCATTGTTTTGCTTGGCACTCTCCTTGCTCTTTTGCTCTGCACACGATCGGCGCACCAGCAACCACCTGCAAGGCCGATTCGCCCGCACCTGGAAAAACCTTTTTCAAAACAGGGTTACTGGAACTCCGCCGACTCCATCTAACCCCTGGGCCAGCCTTGGTGGCCGGCCCGATTCGTTGTTCCAACCGCAGGTCGCACCACTCAACTTCAAGGAGGAAAGACAGATGCCACACTTCAGAGATGCCAAACGGACCCTCAACCTCGAATCCCGCGAATACCCGATCAAGATGCAGCACGCCTACCCATCCGTAAACATCGGGATCGGCGCGCACACCATGGTCGGCAACGACGCCAAGGCGCTCGGCATGACCAACGCCCTGATCGTCACCACCGGCCTCAAGGGCACCGGGATCATCGAATCGATCCAGGGGGTTCTGAAGCACGCCGGGGTCGCGTCCGAGGTCTTCAGCAAGGCGACCCCGAACCCCAAGGACTTCGAAGTCATGGAAGGGGCCAAGGTGCTGGCCTCGGGCAAGTTCGACGGCATGATCACCATCGGCGGCGGATCGACCACCGACTGCGGCAAGGCGATCAAGCTGGTCTACAGCCACGACGGCCAGGACGTGCGCTCCTTCGAAGGGGCCTTCAAGTGCACCAAGAAGAACAAGATTCCCCATCTCGCCATCAACACTACCTCCGGCACCGGCTCGGAAATCTCCTGCTTCTCGATCATCAACCACACCGAGAAGATGTACAAGATGGCCCTGTTCGACCCCAACTGCACCCCGAGCAAGTCGGTCAACGACCCGCTGCTCCACCAGTGCATGAGCCAGAACCTGGCCGCCTACACGGGCATGGATGCCCTGACCCACGCCGTCGAAGCGATCGCCTCCCGGCTCTGCGTGCAGTCGGCCTACGGCCCCGGCCTCTGGGCAATCACCGAGATTTTCGCCAACCTGCGCCAGTCCTCGGCCAACCGCAACAACATCAAGGCCATCGAGCAGATGGTCTGGGCCGAAATGGCCGCCGCCTACAGCTTCAACAGCGCCGGCCTCGGCATCGTCCACTCCATGGCCCACGCCATGGGCGGTCTCTACGACTCCCCCCACGGTCTGTGCAACGCCATCGCCCTGGTCGACGTCTGCCGCCTCAACCTGCCGGCCTGCCCGGAGCGCTTCGCCATGATGGCCCGCGCCGCCGGCATCGACACCCGCGGCATCTCCGACATCAAGGCCGGTGAGCTGTTCATCGACATGATCCAGGAGCTCAAGGACGACCTGGGCATCACCACCAAGTTCGGCGACCTCGGCCTGAAGGAGAAGGACCTGGACGGCCTCGCCAAGTTCGCCGCCGCCGACATCTGCTCCGAAGGCAACCCGATGGATATCGGCTTCGACAACATGCGCGCCGTCTTCAAAGGCTGCATGTGACCAGTGCCATACCCTGATTGTTAAGCTGAGCTGAGGAGCCGCTGGTCTCGGGGGAATCGCCTCCTGAAACCAGCGGCTCTTTCTCCTGCCATCGCCCGGGAAGAGCAGCAACCATCTGCGGGAGGGACAGACCCGCGAGGGAGCCACGATGACCGAACAGAACATCAAGGAACGCCTCCGCTTGGGAGGTTACATTGCCGATGAAGCCATTGCCACCGCGGTCTTCCTCGCCTTGCGGATGGAAAAGCCGATCCTGATCGAAGGCCCCCCGGGGGTCGGCAAGACCGGCCTGGCCAAGACCCTCTCGGCGGTCCTGAATTTCCCCCTAGTGCGGTTGCAGTGCTACGAGGGGATCGACGAGGGTAAGGCCCTCTACGACTGGGAATACGGCAAACAGCTCCTCTACACCCAGATGCTGCGCACCCAGCTCGACAGCCAGCTGGCCGCCGCCACCGACCTGCGGGAGGCGGTGGAGCGCCTGGCCAGCGAGGAGAGCCTGTTTTTCTCCCAGAACTTCCTGGTGCAGCGGCCGGTGCTGCGCAGCTTTCTCTCGGAGCAGCGCTCGGTGCTGCTGATCGATGAAATCGATCGCTCCGACGACGAATTCGAGGCGCTGCTGCTGGAGTGCCTGAGCGATTTCCAGGTCTCGATCCCGGAATTGGGGGTCATCAAGGCCAACAACAAGCCCTTGGCGATCCTCACCAGCAACGGCACACGCATGATTTCCGACGCCCTGCGCCGCCGCTGTCTCTACCTGTACATCGACTACCCGCAACTGGAGCGGGAGGTCCAGATCGTCCGGGCCCGTTTCCCGGAAATCTGCGAGGAGCTGGCGCTGCAAATGGTCGGCTTTCTGCGCAAGGCCCGGGAACTCAACCTGCGCAAGCCACCCAGCCTTTCGGAAACCCTCGACTGGGCCGAGGTGCTCTCGATCCTGCATGTGGCCAGGCTGACGCCGGAGGTGGTGGCCAACACCGTCGGGGTGATCTCCAAGCATCAGGCCGACCTGCAGCAGGTGGTGGATCTGGCCGTGACGGAACTGGTTTAGGCATGGAAACCATCATCACCCGCTTCGTCGCCGCCCTGCGCAAGCAAGGGTTGCGGGTTTCGCCGGGGGAGAGCCTCGACGCCGTCTGCGCTCTGGCCCACGGGGGGCTCGAGGGGCGCGGTTCGGTCCGGGCCCTGCTGCGCCTGACGCTGGTGAAGAGCGTACATGATGTTCCGGTCTTCAACGAGGTCTTCGACCGCTTTTTCCGCAGGTACCCGGAGGGGATGGGGGTCGATCCCGCCGCGCTGGTGCAGGAAGCCCTGATCAGCATGGAGGGGGAGTCGATGCTCGGCACCAATCCGGAGATGGTCAACGAGAACATGACCCTGGCCCATATCGAAGCGGGCCTGAGCCCCGGAGACCTCCGGGACCTCTACAGCCTCAAGGAGATTCCTCTCGACCAGCTCGACGGTTCGGAAATGGAGATTCGCCTCAAGGGCTTTCGCCCCCTGATGGAGGCTCCCCGGCCGTCGATGCGCATGCCGCAGACGCCGGTCACCATGGCCTTCAAGCCCCCGTCCGGGCAGCAGCGCGACCTGACCTTTTCCGCCCAGGAAATCGAGGCGATGGAGGATGCCGTCGCGCGGATGATTCTGCGGCTGAAAAAGGATATCCGCCGGGTCAAGAACATGGAGAACCGCGGCAAGATCCATGTCATCCGCACCATCCAGAAGAATTACCGCAACGGCATGGTCCCCTTCGTGCTGGCCCTGCGCCGGCGGCGCAAGCAGAAGCCGCGGCTGGTGGTGCTGTGCGACGTGAGTTTTTCCGTCAGCCACGCCTCCCAGTTCATGCTGCTGTTGCTGCATACCCTGCACAACCGACTGATGGACGTGCGCAGCTTCATTTTCAACGCCGATCTGGCCGAAATCACCGAGATGCTCTCCAACGCGCCGATCAACACCATGCTCGAGCAGATCGACAGCGGCGCAATCGTCAATCTGGACGACAACAGCGACTATGGCCGGGTGTTCCAGACCTTCAGGGACAAGTACCTGGACAATCTGCGCGGCCGGCCGGCGGTGATCTTTCTTGGCGATGCCCGCAACAACTACAACAAGGCTAATGACTGGGTCCTTGATCAATTGCGGGAAAGAGCCGGCTACCTGCTCTGGCTCACCCCCGAGGAGCGCACCCTCTGGAAACGGGGGGACTGCCTGATGGATCTCTACGGCGGATATTGCGACAGGGTCGAAGTGGTGAAGACGGTGGAGGAACTGAACCGAATCGTCGAAGACCTGTTCCGCAATCTCTACCTGGAGGATGAACATCGCTCCCGGCGCGCGTGCACCCCGGAGCAAGCGGAGCAGGCCTACGATTACCGCGATTATTATACCCGGGGCGGCGCCAGCGCCGCTCCGGGCCTCGACCCCACGGGACGCAGCCACTGGTGAGCAGCGCCCTCCTTCCCGACACTCAAGGATGAAACGATGCCCTGCGACAGCAAAGACCACACCAAACACATGTGTGCCCTGAAGGCCCAGGGCTTGCACGACAGCATCCAGAAACTGGCCGACAAACCGGTCGTCACCTGCAGGCATTGCGGCGCCAAGGCCAACAGCATCAGGAACATCTGCGCCGCTCACCTGGCCGACACGGCGCCCAACACCGAAGGAGGCCATGGCTTTGTCGCCCTGGAGGATGTCGGCAAACCCCATGCCGGGCCAAAACGGGGGGCCTAGGCGGGCCCCCCAGCCCGGGGCGGCTGGGGTGGTTGCCATGCTCACCCTGCTGCCCAAGGCCCCGGCCCGCACCATGGCGGCGGGCCCGAGAGGACGCCACAGCCCGAGCCAGAGACCGAGGGGATGAAACCACAACCGGATGTTCAAAACAGCAAGCAGCGGCAGGCCGCGAGGTCCGAGGGACAGAACCTTCCCCCCCGGGACCTGGAGGCGGCGCAGGACAAGTACGACTTTCTCTACGAATTTGCCCCGGTCGGCTACCTCACCTTCGACTGCGGGGGAAAGATCCTCACGGCCAATCTGACCGGAGCCCGGCAACTCGGCCGGACCCGCGCCGAACTGATCGCCGATCAGTTCGAGAATTATCTGGCCGCGGAAGACCGGGGCGAGTTCCGACATTTTCTCCACACCGTCTTCGCCAGCCACCAGAAGGAGACCTGCCGCCTGCAACTGGCCAACGGCCAGCCCCAGCCCCAGTTTGTACGCATCGAGGGGCTGGTGCCAGAGACCGGAGAGGAATGCCTGGCGGTGCTGGTCGACATCACCGAAAAAAAGCGCGCCGAGCAGGCCCTTTCGGAAAGCGAATACCATCTGGCCAAGGCCCAGGCCATGACCCATGTCGGCTCCTGGAGCTTCGACACCGAAACCGGCGAGGTCAAAGGCTCCGCCGAACTGTTGCGCATCCTGCGCCTGAAACCGGAGGAAACCACTCCCGAGTCCTTCGCCACCGTGGTCCATCCCGAGGACTTGGAGCGGGTCATGGAACATCTGCGGCTGGGCATCGACCAGGGCGCCAGCTATGAAATCGAACACCGGTTGCAGTTCGCCGACGGCACCAGCAGGTGGGTCTACACCATCGTCGAGCCCGCCCTCGGCAGCAGCGGAAAAGTGCTCAAGCTCTACGGCACCACCCAGGACATCACCCAGCGCAAGCAGGCGGAGGTCGACCTGGGAAACAAGACCAACGAGTTGCAGACGATTTTCGATGCCATCGGCGACGGCATCGCCGTCTATGACCAGGACGGTCTGCTCCAGCACCACAACCTGATCGCTCCCCAGTTCTACCCCGAGGAAATCGTTCCCGGCAAGGCCTGCCGGGAGCTGTTCCATCCGGACACCCCCTTCCTCTCCCGGCAATGCCCGGTGGAGCGGGCGCTGCAGGGGAAGCGGGTCGACAGTTCCCAGGTGATCGTGCGAGAGGGGGAGATGACTCGGCATCTCGACATCACCGCCACGCCGATCAAGGGGGCGCTGGGGGAGCGCAACCGGGCGCTGGTTTTTTTTCGGGATGTATCGGAGAAGCGGATGCAGGAGATGCATCTGATCCAGACCGAAAAAATGTCGAGCATCGGCGTGCTGGCCACCGGCATCGCCCACGAAATCAACAACCCCCTGACCTCGGTGGCTGGCTTTGCCGAGGCGCTGCTGCGCCGCTTCCGGGATGATCGTGGGTTGGTCGAGGATCCACGCCTCGAGGTTTTCCCGCACTACCTGGAGGTGATCGTCCGCGAATCCTACCGCTGCAAGGGGATCATCGACCATCTGCTCAGCTTCGGTCGCAAATCCGACGGCCTCCCGGTCAAGGTCGACCTGAACCAGGTGCTGCAGGAGATCCTGGAGTTGCTGCGCTACCAGGCGAATTTTCAGAAAAACCGCGTCCTGACGCGCTTCAGGCCCGACCTGCCCCGGGTGTTCGGCGACCCCTCGGGCCTGCGGCAGGTCTGCATGAATCTGCTGGTCAACGCCCACCAGGCGATCCAGAGGCCGGGCCTGGTGGAGGTGGAAACGGACCGGGTCGATGGGGAGCGAGTCTGCATTCTCATCCGCGACAACGGCTGCGGCATGTCCCGGGAAATCCAGGATCGCATCTGGGAACCCTTCTTCACCACCAAGGAGGTCGGTGCGGGGGTCGGGCTCGGCCTGGCCCTGAGCTACAGCATCGTCAAGCGTCACGGCGGCGAAATCCAGGTGGAAAGCCGGGTCGGCGAAGGATCGACCTTCCGGGTGCTGCTACCGATTCACCGCCCCTAGCGGGCCGATTCACTCCTGTCGCCGCTCGGCAAAAAAACGCTTCACCACCGCGGTGTGCATCGGAAACCCCAGTTCCATGGGACCCTCGATCAATACCAACTCCTGGGTTTCCGCCGAACAGAAGGGCTGCAGGACCGCCTGCGCCTGGCGGGGCGCCAGGCCGAAGATCACCAGGGTGTCGTCCAAGCCGTTCTGCACATCGTAAAGACTCAGGCTCTCCGCGGCAATGGCGATGCCGGTCTCCTCGAGCAACTCCCGCTGCGCCCCTTCCTGCCAGGTTTCCCCCAGATCGAGATAGCCTCCGGGCAGGGTGAGAGTGCCCTTGCTCGGCTCGATATTCCTGCGGATCACCACCAGCCCCTGGCCCAGCGGCAACAGCACCACCACCACCGGCAACGGGTTGCGGTAACTGACCCGCCGGCATTGGGAACAGTGCCGGGGCCAGGGGGCATCGGCGACAAACCGGCCGCCGCAATAGCTGCAATAGGCATGTTGATGGTTCATGTTTCACTCCTTGCATCAGGGCCCTTGAAGCCCTTATCCGAGAAAATTTTACCCTTCCTGTCTTTTTCCGGCCACCTCAGAAAAATAAACAGAACACAGGTTGAATTTTTTTGTGGCGAAAATTCCCGCTGGGGAAAAACGCTACAATCCACCAATCCCTCAGCCCTGCTGGAACCGCACCAATTGTCCATATTCTCCACACCTCGAGACGACGCCCGGGCGGCGGCGACCCGCCAACTGCCCGTAATCAGGTTTCAAACCGATGTTCTGATATGGCATTGCCGTTGCAGATGTCTAGCCAACAAGCGACCACGGGTTGCGAAACCTACCCCTTTCAAGGAGATGAACATGGAAAAGAAATTCGACGTCGAACTCATGGAGACCGAAACCTGCACCGAGGAGCCTCAGATTCTCGAGGAGATCCAGGTCGAAGAGCTGGCCATCGACGGCATCTGCGGGGTCTACTGAGATGGCGGCGGCAGGCATCGAGCTGCATCCCGCCTGCCGCGTGCGGCAAGAGGGGTTCGGCCTCCTGTTTTACGATTCCAGGGGGCCGCGCCTGCTCTTCGCCGAAACCGGCAGCTTGCTGAGCGCCGACTTCTTCACCAACCCGCGCCCCAAGGACGGGTTGCCCGCCGGCTTGAGCGCGGGACAACGCCAGGTGGTGCAGACCTTTCTCACCCGACTGTTGGAAAGGGGATTCCTCCGTGAGCAACCGTTTTGTTGAACAGGGGCTGCGTTCCCCGGTGAATCTGACATGGGAAGTCTCGCTGCTCTGCAACCTGCGCTGCAGCCACTGTCTTTCGGCTTCCGGCGAGCCGGCGCCGGACGAGATGACCACCGCCGAGGCCCTTGACCTGGTGGACCAGTTGGAAGTCGCCAAGGTGTTCCAGATCAACTTCGGCGGGGGCGAGCCCTTCATGCGCCCCGACTTCGAACAGATTCTCGCCGCCTGTCATGACAAAGGGATCATGACCTGCATTTCCACCAACGGCACTATGCTCGACGCCGCCCGGGTCGAGCGTCTGGCGGCCACCCGCCTGGTGGCGATCCAGGTCAGCATGGATGGCGCCCGCCGCGAAACCTGCGACGCCATCCGCGGCACCGGGGTCTTTGACCAGGCCATCGCCGCGTTGAAACTGCTGGCACAAAGCCGCATCCCCACCAGTATCAACACGGTGCTCACGGCGCAGAATGCCGAAGAAATTCCCGTCCTGTACCAACTCTCCAAGGAACTCGGCGTCTCCCTGCGGGTCAGTCGATTCCGCCCTTCCGGGCGCGGGGTCGACAATTGGGAAGCGTTGCGTCCTTCGGCCGCCCAGTTGCTGGCCTTCTCCGACTGGCTGGCCCAGAGCGGCGAGGTGCGCACCGGCGACAGTTTCTTCTCCCTCACCAGCCAGGAGCGCCAGGGGCTCGGCCTGAACCTGTGCGGAGCGGCCAAGCTGACCTGCTGTGTCGGGCCGACCGGCAACATGTACCCCTGTGCCTTTTTGCAGACCGAGCGCTTCAAGGCCGGTTCGCTGCGGGAGCAGACCTTCCAGCAGATCTGGGACGACTCGGAGATCTACGAATCCTTCCGCAACCTGCGGATTCATTCCTGCGAGGAGTGCCACCGCTTCGACCAGTGCCACGGCGGCTGCCCGGCGGTGGCCTGGCACCTGAAGAACGACATCAACGGCGGCGATCCCGAATGCCTGGAGCGCTGCGTGACCTCGATTGCCGAGGCGGCCGCGTAGGGGCGGGGTCACCCCGCCCCATGCCGGAAAACCGCACCAGGGCGGGGAAACCCCGCCCCTACGACAACCATCGAATGAAGGACCCGACATCATGATGTTCCCCAATCTCTTCTCCCCGCTCAAACTCGGCAAGGTGCAGGTGAAGAACCGCATCTCCTTTCAGCCGCACCTGACCAACCTGGCGGTCAAAAACCTCCCCAGCGTGCAGCAGATGTACTACTGGGGGGAACGGGCCAAGGGGGGCGCCGGATTGATCATCACCGAGGAGCTGACCGTCCATCCCACCGACATGGCCTACGAGAAGCTGATCGATGTCTACCATGCCGAGGTGGTGCCGGGCTTTCGCAAGATCACCGACTACATCCACCAGTTCGACAGCAAGATCTTCGCCCAGCTCAACCACAACGGTCAGCAGGGGGACGGCTCCCTCTCCCGTCTGCCGGTCTGGGCTCCTTCGCCGGTGCCCGACGTGCTGTTCCGCGAGGTTCCCAAGGCGATGGAGCCGGAGGACATCGAGGAGGTCGCCCGCTACTATGCCCTGAGCGCCGAGCATGTGCGCCAGGGGGGCTTCGACGGCGTCGAGTTGCAATTCGGCCACTCCAGCCTCGCCCGGCAGTTCCTCTCCCCCTTGACCAACTACCGCCAGGACGAGTTCGGCGGCAGCCTGGAGAACCGCTTGCGCGCGCCGCTGATGTTCATCCGCGCGGTGCGCAAGGCGGTGGGGGACGACTTCACCCTCGGCGTGCGCATGTGCGCCGACGAGATGATCCCCGGGGGGCTGGACCTGACCCAGGTGCAGGAGATCTGCGCCGCCCTCGAGGCGAGCGGAATGATCGACTTCATGGACCTCTCCATCGGCACCTTCTACAACCTCTACCTGGTGGAAGGCTCCATGCACACCCCGCTGGGCTACACCATTCCGCTGGCGGCCGGGGTGCGCGAGCGGCTGAAGATCCCGGTGTTCTGCACCGGCCGGATCAACGACCCGGTGATGGCCGAAAAGGTCCTCGCCAGCGGCCAGGCCGACATGATCGGCATGTGCCGGGCGCTGATCTGCGACCCCTTCCTGCCGAAAAAGGCCCAGCAGGGGCGGCTGGAGGATCTGCGCTACTGCATCGCCTGCAACCAGGGGTGCATCGGCCGCATCGGCATGAACAAGACTATCGGCTGTGTACAGAACCCGGCGGTCGGGCGGGAGAAGCAATGGGGGGAAGGGACGCTGAAACCGGCGCCGGTGAAAAAGAAGGTCTGGGTGGTCGGCGGCGGCCCGGCCGGGCTGTGGGCGGCCAAAATGGCGGGACGGCGCGGCCACGACGTCACTCTCCTGGAGCGGGGCGAAACCCTCGGCGGCCAGGTCCGCACCGCCATGAAGGGGGCCGGACGGGACGAGTTCGGCGTGATCATCCGCAACGAGAAGGAACAGGTCGACAAGGCCGGCGTCAAGGTGCAGCTCGGCAGCGAGGCGACCGCGGACCAGGTGCTGGCCGCCGCTCCCGATGCAGTAATCATCGCCACCGGCAGCCGGCCCAAGGCTCATCCCGTGGGGGGCGCCGACGGCCCCGGGGTCTGCGACGTCTGGCAGGTGCTGGAACAACAGGTGGGTGTGGGCAAGAGGGTCTGCCTGATCGACTACGACGGCCATCACCGCGCCACCGCCACCGCCGAGTTCCTGGCCAACCAGGGCAAGCAGGTGCACATGATCTGCTCCAGCCTGTTCATCGGTGCCGAGCTGGGGCCGACTCAGGATCTCTATCTCACCCGCCAGCGGCTGCTGCAGAAGGGGGTGAGCTTCACGCCCGACATCGCGGTGATGGAGGTGGCCGGCGAGGCGGGCGCCAAGACTGTCAAGGGGTTCAACGTCTACTCCAACCAGTGGCAGGAATGGGGCCCTTACGACACGGTGGTGCTGGCCATGGGCCAGGCGGTGAATGACGACCTGTATTTCGCCCTCAAGGGCAAAGTCAGGGAACTGCACCGGGTCGGCGATTGCGTCGCCCCGCGCAAGGTCGACATGGCGATCTGGGAAGGTCACCAGGTGGGGAGGGAGATCTGATGTTCGCCCATGGAACGCAAAACAATCCGCCGGTGGTGGAGGTGTTGGCCTTTGTCGATCTGACCAGCGGCCTGCTCGACGACGCCGGCAAGGGGATCCTCTCCGAGGCCTCGCGCCTGGCCGGCAAGCTCGGTGGGCGCTGGTCGGCCATCGCCTTTGCCGGAGCGGAGCCGGCGCCGTTGGCCGACCTGGCCCCTTACGGCACCCCGGAGCTGACCCTGATCGAGGCCCCTTCCGAGGTCGCCGACTCCCTGGAACTGCAGGGGCGCCTGCTCGCCCAGGCCGCCGCCGCCCGCGGCGCGCAACTGCTGATGTTGCCGCATAACGACCTCGGCGGCGCCCTCGCCCCGCTGCTGGCCGCGGAAACCCGGGGGGCGCTGTTCACCGAGGCGCTGAGCTATCAGGTCGCCGAGGGCTGCCTGCTGCTGACCCGCGGCCTGCTCGGCACCCAGGTGGCCGAGACCCGCAGCTGGAACGGCGCGGGGCCGCTGGTGCTCAGCATCCTGCCGCGCATCCTGAGCGCGGTGGTGCTGCCGAGCATGCCGCCGCGCACGCCCACGCTGACCCGCTGGCAGGGCATCCTGCCCCCCGGCCCCCCCCCGACCCGGATCGTCGAGCGCATCCCCCCCGATCCGCAGACCGTCGATGTCGCCGAGGCCGAGGTGATTGTCAGCGCGGGGCTGGGCTGCAACGAGCAGGCCTTCGCGCAGGTCGAGGAGCTGACCCGCCTGCTGAACGCCTCCCTGGGCGTCACCCGGCCGGTCTACGACCTGGGGCGCGCCGGGTTCGAGCGCATGGTCGGGCAGACCGGCAAGACCGTCGCGCCCCGCTTCTACCTGGCACTGGGCCTTTCCGGCTCCATGCATCACCTGGGAGGCCTCAAGGATTCCAAGCGGGTGGTGGCCGTCAACCTCGATCCCAAGGCGCCGATCTTCCCCAATGCCGACGAAGGGTTTGTCGCCGACCTGCGCGAGGTGTTGCCGCTGCTGATCGCGCGGGTCAAGGCCGTGACGGGAGGTGCCGCATGAAAACCAGCTTTGATGCCATCGTGGTCGGCGCTGGCCCGGCCGGCTCCAGCGCCGCCCTGACCATGGCCCGGGCCGGGCTCGACGTGGCGCTCCTTGAGCGCGGCGCCTTTCCCGGCGAGAAAAACATGTTCGGCGGGGTGCTGCACCGCCTGACCGCCCTCGAGGAGGTGTTCCCCGCCTTCTGGGATCAGGCCCCCTTGGAGCGGCATATCGTCAAGAAGGCCCTGACCTTCATGACTCCCGAGGCGAGCTTCAACGTCAACTTCGACACCGAAGCCTCCGACCGCACCCCCTACAACGGCTATACCATCTGCCGCCCCAAGTTCGACCGCTGGCTCGCCGACGAGGCGGCCAAGGCCGGCGCCACCCTGTTGACCCACTCCACCGTGGACGATGTGGTGCTGGAGCAGGGGAAGGTGGCGGGGGTCCGGGTGCTGCGCGACGGCGGCGAGCTGCGCGCGCCGCTGGTGGTGGCAGCCGACGGGGTGCTCTCCTTCACCGCCAAGAAAGCCGGCCTGCGTCGCCCGCAGTTCGACCCCTCGCACCTGGCGGTCGGGGTCAAGGCGCTCATCGACATGCCCCGCGAGCTGATCGACGACCGCTTCGGGCTGGTGCGCGACCAGGGGGCCTCCAACGAGATCGTCGGCTGCACCGGGGGGGTGCGGGGCGGAGGCTTCCTCTACACCAACTGCGACTCCCTCTCGGTCGGACTGGTGATGCATCTCTCCAGCCTCAGCGAGCAGCGCAAAACCCCCTATGAACTACTGGGCGAGTTCATGAACCAGCCCCAGATCGCCAAGCTGCTTCGAGGGGGAAAGCTGCTCGAATACTCGGCCCACCTGGTGCCCGAGGGGGGACTGGGGATGATGCCGGAGATCGTCGGCGACGGCATCCTGGTGGCCGGAGACGCCGCCGGCATGTGCATCGTCACCGGCCTCAACCTGGAAGGGATCAACCTCGCCACCCAGTCCGGAGTGATCGCCGGCCAGGCGGCCCTCGAGGCGCACCGGCAGAAGGACTTCAGCCGCAAGGGGCTGGCCGTCTACCGGCGGCTGCTGGAAGAGAGCTACGTCCTCAAGGATCTCAAGCTCTACAAGCAGGTGCCGCACATGCTGCACAACGACCGGATCTATCGCCAGTATCCGGAGCTGGTCTGCTGCCTGATGGACAAGATCTATCGCATCGACGGCACACCGAAACAGACCATGAGCAAACTGCTGCTTGCCGAAGCCCGGGAGAAAATCGGCCTGAAAAACCTGCTCGCCGATGTCTATACCGGCTGGAGTGCCCTATGACCATCAACCCCGACGAGATTTTCGACTACACCAGCTTCACCATCGACCGCGAGCCGCACATCATCCTCGATGCCGATAAGTGCAGCGACTGCGACAACCGGGCCTGCACGGTCTGCTGCCCGGCCCGTTGCTACACCTGGGACGAGGAGACCCGGAAGATGACCTTCGTCCACGACGGTTGCCTGGAGTGCGGCACCTGCTACGTGGTCTGCCGCCAGGGAGCCTTCAGCCGCTGGCGCTACCCCAAGGGGGGCTTCGGGGTCGCGTTCCGCATGACCTGACCAAAGACGAAAGAATTTCATAACTCTCATAATTCCCATAGCTCCCATGGGACTCATGGGCCCTATGAGACCTATGGGACCAATAAGCTGCCGAGGTATTTTATGGCTCAAAATGATCTGACTATCGTTGTCTTGTTGCGCGAAACCTGCGATCCGCGCCCGCCGGCGCGCCTGACCGCTGATGGTTACAGCATTCGCGAGCGGGGGCTGCGGCGCCTGGCCAATCCGGCCGACCTCGCCGCCCTGGAGCAGGCGCTGCGCCTGGCCGAAACCGGCGGTGGCCGGGTGACGGTGCTGGCCGTCGGGCCACCGCGGGTCGAAGACCTGCTGCGCGGCGGGCTGGCCCTCGGCGCCGATCGCGCCATCCGGGTCTGGGATGGCCAGCTCCAGGGGGCGGATGTGTCCTGTGCCGCCCTCGTCCTCGGGCGGGTCCTCGAAATTCTTTCCCCCGACCTGGTTCTCACCGGCAGTCGGCTGCTCGACCGCGGGGACGATCCAGCCCTGGCCCTGGCCGCAGCGCAGAGGGCAATCCCCTGCGTGAACGGGGCGGTGGCCCTGACCCGCCGCGGTCAGGGCCTGGAGGTGCTCCGCAAATGCGACCGCGGCGCCCGCCAACGGATCGCGACTCGTCTGCCGGCCGCAGTGCTGGTGGAGGCCGACTGCTGCGAGCCGCGCTACCCGAACCAGCGGGCCCTGATGGCCTCTCTCGCCGCCGGCATCGAGAGCTGGGGGCGGGCGGAACTCGCCCTGCCGGTGAGCGCCTTCGGACCGGCCGCGGCCCTGCTCTCCAGGGGCCCCTGTAGCTTTCCCCGCCCCAACCCCCAGCGGGTGGTGACCCCGGACGCCGACCTGCCGGCCTTCGAGCGCATCCTGGCGCTGCTCTCCGGGGGGCTCAAACCCCGCGCCGGCAAGCAGCAGAGCCTCTCTGCGGAACAGACCGTGGACCAGTTGCTGGCGATCTTTCAGGCAGAAGGTCTGCTCGACGGGAGGACGTCATGAGGTATCGGCTGGCGGCGGGGATCCGCATCGAGGAAGGGGACAACGGCGGATTGCTTTACACCACCCGGCCGCTGCGCCTGATCCGCCTGAACCGCCC
>CAZYXS010000008.1:36541-41930 GCA_964650955.1 uncultured Desulfuromonadales bacterium
TACGACGCCGCCCGCCGGCTGCGCCCGCTGCTGCGGCTGGCGAAGCGCCTTCACCTGGGGAGCGGGGCTCCGGCTTCGGCCGCCGAAGCCACGGCCCTGGAATTTCTGGCCAAACGGGGCTTCGCCGAACGGACCTGGCCACCCCTGGCGGAAACCGAGCTGCCGCGGGTCAGTGTGATCATCCCGGTCAAGGACCGCCCCCAGGACCTGCGCAACTGCCTCAACTCCCTGGCCACGCTTGATTACCCATCGCAACTGCTGGAAATCATCGTCGTCGATGATGGCAGCAGCGACCCCACCCCCGAGGTCGCTCGGGAGCTGGGCGCGCGGCTGATTCACTCCGGCTCGGTGGGGGGAGGGCCGGCGGCGGCTCGCAACCGCGGGGCGGAGGTGGCCCGGGGGGAGATCCTCGCCTTCATCGATTCGGACTGCACCGCCTCGCCCCAATGGCTGCGGGAGCTGCTGCCGGTCTTTGCCGACCCCAAGGTCGCCGCCGTCGGCGGCTGGGTCGACGGCATGCACAGCGCCGCCCCGCTCGATCGTTACGAGGCGGTGATGTCGAGCCTCAACCTCGGTCGCCGGCCGCTGACCGGCGGCGCCGGGGGGGACACCTTCTACCTGCCTTCCTGCAACCTGCTGCTGCACCGCACTGCCTTTGCCGCGGCCGGCGGTTTCCGGGCCGAACTGCAGGTGGGCGAAGACGTCGATCTGACCTGGCGGCTGCGCGATGCCGGCCACAGCATCGTCTATCTTCCCACCGGCTCAGTCTGCCACGCCCACCGCAGCCGGCTCTGGCCCTTTATGAAACGGCGCTTCGACTACGGCACCTCCGAGGGACTGCTGCAGCGGCTCCACCCGGTGCGCGGCAAGAAGATGCTGCTCCCCCCGGCCCTGAGCGCGATCCTCGCCCTGCTCGCCTCAGCGCTGCTGCTGCTCACCCCCCTGCCGCTGCTGCCGGCCCTGGCGCTGCTGCTGGCCGACACCCTGGCGACGCGCCGCCGCACCCGCTCGCAGGGGCTGGCGCTCCCCGGCGGCAAAATCCTCTTCGCCCGGATTCGCGCTGTCGGCAGCCTCGGCTACTATCTCGGCTATCACCTGCTGCGCTACTATCTCACCCCTTTGTTGCTGGCCAGCCTGCTCTTTCCTCCCCTGGGTCTGCTGGCCGTGATCACCTGGCTCGGCGTGGCCAGCGTCGATCACCAGGTCCGCCGGGCGCGTCTGGCCCTCCCCCTGTTCTGGTTCTTCTATCTCTGCGAACAACTGGCCTACGGCAGCGGAGTCTTCATTGGTTGTTTACGACTGCGGAACTTCACCAGCTATCGCTGGAGCCTGCAGGGGGATTGACCACCTCCCCGCCCCTCAGTTCAGCGGGCTTTTGTCTGTCCCCTTCCCCAACTTCCGATACAAGGTCGCCCGGCTGATGCCAAGGCTTCGCGCTGCCGCCGAGAGATTGCCCGCGCAGTCTCTGATCGCCTGCTCGATGGCGGCCTGGGCCAGTTGCTCCAGGCTTCCCCCCAACCCCGCCTCCCCGTTCACCCTACCCTCTCGGACCGGGTCCGGTCGCCCCGCATCGGGCGGCGCCTGTTCGAGAAAATCCTCCGGCAGGTGCTCCACCCGCAGTTCGTCCCCCTGGTCATCCACCAGAACCACGGCGGTGCGCAGCAGATTGTGCAGCTGGCGGATGTTGCCCGGCCAGGGGTGACAGGCGAACATCCCGACCACCTGCGCGCTCAGGCGCAATCGCCGGCCGGGCGGAGCGAACTCGGCCAACAGCTTTTCGGCCAGCGGAAGCAGGTCGCTGCGTTCGCGCAGCGGGGGCAAGGTCAGCAGCAGGCCATTGAGGCGGTAGTAGAGATCTTCCCGGAACCGGCCGTGCTCGATCTCGGCGCGGATCTTCCGGTTGGTGGCGCAGACCACCGCGATGTCCACCGGCTGCTCCTCGGTTCCGCCCAGGGGGGCGACCCTGCGCTCCTGCAGCACCCGCAGCAGGCGCGCCTGCAGTTCCAGGGGCATGTCCCCGATTTCATCCAGAAACAGGGTACCGCCATCGGCCTGGCGGATCTTCCCCTGGTGGCCCTTGCGCCGGGCGCCGGTG
Organism: uncultured Desulfuromonadales bacterium; assembly: GCA_964650955.1. Lineage (GTDB taxonomy): Bacteria > Desulfobacterota > Desulfuromonadia > Desulfuromonadales > CAZYXS01 > CAZYXS01. Next base: position 38,637 of record CAZYXS010000008.1, read on the forward strand.
AAGGCCCCGTCCTGATAGCCGAAGAGCTCCGATTCGATCAGGTTGGCGGGGATGGCGGCGCAGTTCAGGGCCACAAAGGGACCCTGCCTGCGTGGCCCGCAGCGGTGCAGGGCCTGGGCGAACAGCTCCTTGCCGGTTCCCGATTCCCCCTCGATCAAAATCGGGATGTTGTGGTGAAGCACCTTGCGGGCCCGCCCGATGGCCCGCTCCATGGCCGCATCCCCCAGAGTCAGGTCGTCGAGCTGACGGGACGCCGCTTCGCCCGGGCGCTGGACTGCGGGGGGGCTGACCTGGGTACCCCCAGGGACGGAGCGGGGCACGTTTCTGACCCGCACGAAGAGGGGTTGGCCATGGTGGCCGCGCAGCTGCTGCACCGGCGGCAACGGTTCCTCGCCCAGGGCGACCAAGTGCTCCAGCGCCCCCTCGAAGAGCTGCTCGAAGGTCACCCCCTCCCGCTGGTGACGGTCGATGCCAAGCTGCAACAGGGCACTGCGATTGGCGGCCACCATCACCCCGGCCGGGGAGAAGACGATGATCCCTTCGTAGGAGGAGCCGATGAACTGGGGATGGAGATGAAAATGCAGCACTAAATGGTCTTCGAACCTCCGGGTGAAGTACAGGTTTTCGATCTGCTGGGCGGAGAGGCGCACCAGCGCCATGCTGTACTGCTGAAAGGCGCGGCTGTCGCTGGAGAGATCAAGCACCCCCTGGATGCGCCCGAAAGGGTCGAAGATGGGGGAGGCCGAGCAGGTCAGGAAGTGGTAGGGGGCGGCGAAATGCTCGTTGCGGTGGACCACCAGCGGCGCCTCGTCGATCAGGCAGGTGCCGATGGCATTGGTGCCGCGCGCCGGTTCCGACCAGATCCCCCCCGGCTGCAGGGAAACCTTGCCGGCCTTGCCGACGAAGCCGGGATCCCCCAAAGAGTGCAGCACCGCCCCGGCGGCATCGGTGAGCAACACCATGCTCGAGCTGTGGCAGATCTGGCTGTAGAGATTTTCCAGCACCGGCCTGGAATAGTGGAGAAGTTCCCCACTGGCCCGCTGGGCCGACCTCAGTTCTCCGGCCGAGAGGACCGGAGGATCGACCGGCCCGTGCTCGGCAGAAAGGCCGCTGGCCTGGGAGCGGCGCCAGGAATGGAGCAGCGCTTCGGGCAACAGGCCGCTGGGCAGTTCGCCATGGTTGAAAAACCACTCCCGGGCCTGGTTGACCCGGACCATGCTGGGCAGGGATAGCTGAGACATGACAGAAGTCCTAGAAAATAGTTTTATTTACTTCATTTTATCAATGCAAAACTCGCGCCCTTGCCAGCTGCGAAAATGAGATCTATCCCAATTTTTCAAACAAATGGAATGCGATTAACAAACCTCAATCATGCATCAGAATGGGACAACCGGCTCAGCATCCGCGCCTCGACTTAAAACACTTATTCGATAAATATATTGCCGCTCCGTAAGAAAATATCCGCGTCAGGGGAGGGACGAAAAATATTTTCCGTTTTCCCCAGCATCATACAAGCCAGGTTTCATTATGGCTTTAGTCCCAACCAACTGCCGGCTTCAGGCAATCAAATAACATGGTTTTATCAAATGGCATGGTCTCTGCTCTCAGAGAGGATGAAAGACACATCGAACCACACCCTCATCCCTGCAGGAGGTATCTGACATGATCTACGCAGCACCCGGACAACCCGGCTCCAAAATCGACTATCGCCCCCGCTACGACAACTTCATCGGCGGCAAGTTCGTCCCCCCGGTCAATGGCGACTATTTCGAGGTTCTCACCCCGATCAGCGGCAAACCCTACACCAGGGCCGCCCGCTCCACCGCCGCCGACATCGAACTGGCTTTGGATGCGGCCCACGCCGCGGCCCCCAACTGGGGAAAAACCCCCGCAGCCGACCGTGCCAACCTGCTGCTCAGGATTGCCGACCGCATCGAGCAGAACCTGGAGACACTGGCCTATGCGGAAACCGTCGACAATGGCAAGGCGATCCGCGAAACCCTCAATGCCGATATCCCCCTGGCGGTCGACCATTTCCGCTACTTCGCCGGCTGCCTGCGCTCCCAGGAGGGGAGCCTGTCCGAAATCGACGAAAATACCATCGCCTACCACTTCCACGAGCCCCTCGGCGTGGTCGGCCAGATCATCCCCTGGAACTTCCCGATCCTGATGGCCGCCTGGAAACTGGCCCCAGCCCTGGCCGCGGGCAACTGCGTGGTGCTCAAACCGGCGGAGTCGACGCCGATCTCCATCCTGATCCTGATTGAAATGATCGCCGACCTGCTGCCGGCCGGGGTGGTCAACATCGTTAATGGCTTCGGCCGCGAGGCCGGCATGCCCCTGGCCAACAGCAAACGCATCGCCAAACTCGCCTTCACGGGCTCCACCGCCACCGGCCGGGTGATCGCCCAGGCGGCGGCCGCCAACCTGATTCCGGCAACCCTTGAGTTGGGAGGCAAATCCCCCAATATCTTTTTCGCCGACATCGCCGACCGGGACGACGACCTCTTCGACAAGGCGGTGGAAGGGCTGGTGCTGTTCGCCTTCAACCAGGGGGAGGTCTGCACTTGTCCCTCCCGGGCTCTGATCCATGAATCGATCTACGACAAGCTCATGGCGCGGGTGCTCCCCCGGGTCAAGGCGATCAAGCATGGCAACCCTTTGGATACCGAGAGCATGATGGGCGCCCAGGCCTCGATTGAGCAGATGACCAAGATCCAGCACTATCTGCAGGTCGGCAAGGAAGAGGGGGCCAAGGTGCTGATCGGCGGCGACCGGGCCCAACTCCCCGGGGAACTGGCCGGGGGCTATTACATCCAGCCGACTCTGTTCCAGGGGCATAACAAGATGCGCATCTTCCAGGAGGAGATTTTCGGCCCGGTGCTGGCCATCACCACCTTCAAGGACGAGGCCGAAGCCCTGGCCATCGCCAACGACACCCAGTACGGCCTCGGCGCCGGGGTCTGGACCCGCGACGGCGCTACCGCCTATCGCATGGGCCGGGCGATCCAGGCCGGGCGGGTCTGGACCAACTGCTACCACGCCTACCCGGCCCACGCCTCCTTCGGCGGCTACAAGGAGTCGGGAATCGGGCGGGAGACCCACAAGGTGATGCTCGATCACTATCAGCAGACCAAAAACCTGCTGGTGAGCTACTCCCCCAAGGTACTCGGGTTCTTTTGAAACAGGACCTGCCAGGATGACCGGGAACTCCTGACTCGCCCCCATCGGCCCACCGGGTCACGTAGCCCCCGGTCAGAGGGCAGACCTTCCCGGTTCTGGCCAGCACACCCC
>CAZYXS010000009.1:0-41879 GCA_964650955.1 uncultured Desulfuromonadales bacterium
GTGGCCGAGGCGGCCAAGGTGATCGAGAACGCCCAGCGCGACCTCAACATTGCCCTGATGAACGAGTTGGCGCTGATCTTCGGCAAACTGGGGATCAACACCCGCGACGTGCTGGCGGCTGCCGGCACCAAGTGGAACTTCCTCCCCTTCACCCCGGGCCTGGTGGGTGGCCACTGCATCGGCGTCGACCCCTACTACCTGACCTACAAGGCGGAGGAGATCGGCTACCACCCGCAGGTGATCCTGGCCGGGCGGCGCATCAACGACGGCATGGCCAAGCATGTGGCGGAGGTGACGGTGAAGCAGCTGATCCGCGCCGGCAAGCCGGTCAAGGGGGCGCGGGTGCTGGTGCTGGGGCTGACCTTCAAGGAAAATGTGCCGGATATCCGTAATTCCAAGGTGGCCGACGTGATCCGGGAACTGGCCGATTACGAAGCAGAGGTGTTGGTGCATGACCCGCTGGCCGACCCGGAGGAGGTGCGCCACGAGTACGATCTGGCATTGACCTCACTGGAGGGGTTGGCGCCGGTGGACGCGGTGGTGCTGGCCGTGGCCCACCAGGCCTTTGCCGAACTGACCCCGCCGGCGCTGGCGCGGCTGTGCCGTATTGACGGTGGCGCCGGGGTGGTGATCGACGTCAAGTCGCGGCTCGACGGAGCTGCGGTGCAGGCCGAGGGCCTGCGCTATTGGTGTCTGTGATGAGCGCCCTGGAGCAATGTGGGGAGCAGTTGCGTCGTCAACCGCGCCGCTGGCTGGTCACCGGGGTGGCAGGTTTCATCGGCTCCAATCTCCTCGAAGAACTGCTGCGGTTGGGCCAGCCAGTGGTGGGGTTGGACAACTTCGCCACCGGCAAGCCCGCCAATCTTGAGGATGTGCGGGCCCAGGTGGGGGAAGTGGCCTGGGGCAACTTCCGTTTCATCGAGGGGGATATCCGCAATTTGGAAGATTGCCGGCAGGCCTGCGCAGGGGTGGATTTCGTGCTGCATCAGGCAGCCCTGGGCTCGGTGCCCCGCTCCATCGATGACCCGCTGACCTCCAACGCCGCCAACGTCACCGGCACCCTGAACATGCTGGTAGCGGCTCGCGACGCCGAAGTGAAGCGTTTCGTCTATGCCGCCAGCAGTTCCACCTACGGGGACCATCCGGGCCTGCCCAAGGTGGAGGAGACCATCGGCCGGCCCCTCTCCCCCTATGCGGTGACCAAGTACGTCAACGAACTCTACGCCGAGGTCTTCGGCCGTTGCTACGGCCTGGAGGCCGTCGGCCTGCGCTACTTCAACGTCTTCGGCCGTCGTCAGGACCCGGAGGGGGCCTACGCAGCAGTCATCCCCCGCTGGATAGCGGCGCTGTTGCGGGGGGAGACGGTCTACATCAATGGCACCGGAGAAACCAGCCGGGATTTCTGCTACGTGGCCAACGCCGTGCAGGCCAACCTGCTGGCCGCCACCACCACCGATCCGGCGGCGGTGAACCAGGTCTACAACGTGGCGGTGCACGCCCGCACCGACCTCAACGCCCTGTACGAAAAACTGCGCAGCCGGCTGCTCCCCCTGCGGTCGGAACTGGCCTCGGCCAAACCGGTCTACCGGGACTTTCGGCCCGGCGACGTGCTCCATTCCCAGGCGGATATCGGCAAGGCCGGCCGCCTGCTCGGCTATGCCCCGACCCACACCATCGACCTGGGGCTGGACGAGGCCCTGGAGTGGTATGCGCAGTCGCTCTCGGCTTGAGCCCCAACTCGCAACCGGTTGATACCCATTCATGAGCGTCGTCCTTTTCTCCATCCTGGCTGTGGGGCCCGCCCTGATGCTGCTCGCGGTCCTGGGCCTTGGGGCCGATAGGCGCCGCCTGGCCACCCTGGGGGGGATGCTGGGGGTGCTGGTCTGCCTGCTGGTCGAACTGGCCGACCTGGGTGCCTGGGTCTGGCCTGACCATTGGCCGGCGTGGAAGCGGCTTACGCTGCTGGGGGAAAGCTTGATCCCCTTCGGTTGGATGCTGTATGCCGCGGCCTTCGGCCGTGCGGGCTGGCGCGACACCAGCTTCTGGGCTCGCGTGGCCCTCGGCACCGGGTTGCTGCTGGTTCCGGCGGCCGGGTGGCTCCCCTTGCCGGAAGTCTTTTTCTCGCCGGATTTTGACGAGGAACGGATGTTGTTTCTCGGCAGATCCGGTTTCTGGTTTTACCTGGTCCTGCTGCTTTTGTTGGTGCCTCCCTTGGTGCAACTGGAGCGGACGCTGGGCCGACTGGCGGATTCGGACCGCTGGCGGGTCAAGTTTGAATTGGTCGGCGCCGGCGTCATCCTCGCCGGGTTTTTCATCTATTCCGGGCAGGGCCTGCTCTATCGCTCGCTGGATATGAATCTGCTGCCGGTGCGCAGCGTCGGCCTGCTGTGCGGGGCCTCCCTGATGGTCTATTCCCGCCTGCGCCGGGGGGGGGACGCCGAACTGCACCTCTCCCGGCAGGCCGCCTTCGGTTCCCTGGTGATCCTGGCGGTCGGCATCTACCTGTTCGGCCTGGGCCTGGCCGGCGAAGGGATGCGCTATCTGGGCCTGCCGGGGCAGCGTGCCTTCCTCTGGTCCCTGGCGCTGGTGGCGGGGACTGCCCTGGTGCTGGTGTTTCTGGCCGAAGCGACCCGCCGGCGGATTCTGGTCTTTCTGCACAAACATTTCTACCGCCAGAAATACGATTACCGGGAGCAGTGGCTGAACCTGACCCGCCGGTTGGCCGGCGCCGCCAGCGCCGACGCCCTGCAGGCCGGCCTGCTGGAGGCGTTTGTCGCCACTTTCCGGGTCCGCGGCGCGGCCTTGTTTCTGCCCGAGCCCGACGGGTCCTTCAGTCTCGTCCGGGCCGCGGGGCTCTCCGGATGCCGCGAGCTCTGTCCGGCCGACCATCCGCTGGTGGCGGAGCTGCAGCAGAAGGATTGGGTGATCCGCCTGGAGGCGGGAGGCTTCCGTGAAGAAGCGGGGTTGCGGTTGTGCCCCGAGGCCAGCCTCGGCGTACCCCTGTATTTCGAGGAAAAACTGGTGGGCATGGTTCTGCTGGGGCCCCGTATCCACCCCTGGGAAAAGCTCACGTACGAAGATTTCGACCTGATGAAGGTGTTCGGTCGGCAGGGGGCCGCCGCTCTGGCCAATCAGCGCCTCACGGCCGATCTGGCCACGGCGCAGGAAATGGCTGCCATGGGGAAGGTCGCCACCTTTGTCGTCCATGACTTGAAAAACCAGGTGTCCGGGCTTTCTCTGGTGGTGGATAATGCCCGAAATTATCTGGATGATCCCGAATTCCAGAAAGACATGCTGGAGACCCTGGACGGCACGGTGGCCAACATGAACAGCCTGATAGCCCGTTTGCGCAAGCTGGGGGAGCGGCCGAATCTGCAAATGCAGGTGCTTGATCTCAAAGAGGTGGCGACCGCGGCGGTTCGCTCGGTCAGGAACGACCGGGTCCGCCTCGAGGGGGGGGATGTCAGGGTCGCGGGGGATCGGGGAGAGTTGCACAAGGTCGTCCTGAACCTGTTGCTCAACGCCCTCGAGGCCGGTGGATCGGCCCCGGTGCGACTGCAGATCGGCGCTGATCCCACCCCCCACCTGCGGGTCGTCGATCAAGGCTGCGGCATGAGCGACGAGTTTATTCGCCAGCGGCTGTTCAAGGCCTTCGAAACAACGAAAAAAGGCGGGTTCGGCATCGGCTTGTATCAGGTGCGGCAGATTGTCGAGGCCCATCGCGGGCATATCGAGGTGCAGAGCCGGCAAGGCGAGGGGACGACTTTCACCGTCTGGTTGCCGGCCATGACAATTCCCCGGGAGGCTATGGATGGATAAACTTCTGGTCGTGGATGACAGCGAAGAGATCCGCAAGCAGCTTAAATGGGGGTTGGGGCAGGATTACCGGGTTCTGACCGCGGAGTCCGTCCCAAAGGCGCTGGAACTTTTCGGCGAGCATCACCCCAAGGTGCTGACCCTGGATCTGGGGTTGCCCCCCGACCCCGGCGGCGCCACCGAGGGGCTGCGCTGCCTGCGAGAGATTTTGACCAGGGCGCCCAGCACCAAGGTCATCATGCTGACCGGCAACGAAGATCGGGGAAATGCCCTGGAGGCCATCGGTCTGGGGGCTTACGATTTTTACTCCAAGCCCATCAACCTGGCCGAACTCAAGGTGATTCTCTCCCGGGCCTTCCACCTGGCCCAACTCGAAGAAGAAAACCGTCGCATGCATGAGGCGATGGGAGGGGTCGGAAACGACCTGTTCGGTATCTTCGGCCAATGCCCAGCCATGCTCGAGGTCTTTGCCACCTTGCGCAAAGTGGCGTCCGTCGATGTCCCGGTTCTGGTCCTCGGTGAAAGCGGGACGGGCAAGGAACTGGTGGCCCGGGCCCTCCATGGCAAAAGCCTGCGCGCCGCCGGCCCCTTCATCCCGATCAACTGCGGGGCGATTCCGGAAAACCTCCTCGAATCGGAACTCTTCGGCCATGAAAGGGGGGCCTTCACCGGGGCGCAGACCAGGGTTCAGGGCAAGGTCGAATATGCCCACGGGGGGACGCTGTTCCTGGATGAAATAGGCGAGATGCCGCCGCTGCTGCAGGTCAAGCTGCTGCGGTTCCTGCAGGAGCGGATGATTCAGCGGGTCGGGGGGCGGGAGGATATCCCGGTGAACGCCCGGATTGTCGCAGCCACCAACGTGGATATCAAGGAGGCTATCGCCTCCGGTGCCTTTCGCGAGGATTTGTACTACCGTCTGGGGGTGATAACCATCCAACTCCCCCCCCTGCGCGAGCGGGGAGACGATATTCACCTGCTGGCCAACCTGTTCTTGCGCCGCTGCGGCGAGGCCTTCGGCAAGCGGGTGCGCGGCTTCAGCCGGGAGGCCCTGGCGGCCCTGACCCGATACGGCTGGCCCGGCAATGTGCGGGAGCTGGAAAATAAGGTGAAGCGGGCGGTGGTCATGGCCGAAACGCCCCTGGTCGAGGCGGTCGACCTGGGCCTGGCCAGCGCCGAAAAGCATGATCAGGACGTGGCCCCCGCGGCCCAGGGCCGATGCCTGCCGGCGCTGACCGGGCTGACCCTTCGGGAGGCGCGGGCGCTGGTGGAAAAGGAGCTGCTGGTTGCGGAAATGGACCGGCAGGAGGGGAACATCGCCCATGCGGCGGAGGCCCTCGGCGTCAGTCGCCCGACCCTGTACGATATGCTGAAGAAGTATGGCCTGTTTGTGCCCCCCGAGTAGGGGGTCGGGTTTGCCGCCAAAACAGAAGGCCCCCGGTTGAAGCAATCAACCGGGGGCCTTCTGTCTTGTTATCGAGCGACGGTGGTGAAGGAGTGGACCAGGCTCTCGTACCGGTATCCCCGGGCATCCACGACCTGGACCTGCCAGTAGTAGGTGGTGCCGGGCTGGAGGTCGGAAACGGTGACGAAGGGGGTGGTCAGCTTGTTGAAGACCTTGGTGCTGCTCGCTGCAGCCGGGTTCGTAACGGCTACCCCGGAGGCCGGAGTACCCTCGCCGCCACTGCCGCCACCGCCGCAGGCGGCCAGGCTGAAGAGAACGGCCGACCAGAGCAGGCAGGCCAGGACCCGGCTGCGGCGCAGGCTCAGCCCCCCGCCGAGCAGGCCCAGCCCGAACAGGCCGACAAAGGCAGGATGCAGGGAGCCCTCGGTCGGCAGGGCAGCCAACTGGGTGGCTGTCACCGGCAGTTGGGAGTCGGTTCCCAGCAGCAGGGTGTAGCTCATGCCGTTGGCAAAGTAGGGATAGTCCCAGCGGAAAGTCACCGGCACCCGGACCCCGACTTCCCCCCGGCCGGGGCTGGTCAGGATGGGCACCGCCGCCGAGGCGACGATGTCTGAGAGTGGGCTTTCGACGCCGGCCGCATTATAGGCGCTGACAGCGAAATAATAGGTTTGACTGTCCATCAGGCCGGTGATCCTCGCGGTCGTGGTGTTGCCGACAGTGATGGGGGAGTCTCCCTCGTTGGCCCCCCAGCCGTTAAGAGGCTGGGATGATGCTTCCGCTTTGTAATAAACCTTGTAGCCGACCACGTCGGCTTCAGGGTTCTTGTCCCAGGCCAATGTGATGTCTTTTGCCTGGGTTTGGCCTGTAAAGGCCAACAGGAGGAAGAGGGTGACCCACAGGACGTTGGTATGAGTTCGACGAGTGACCGACATGGCAATATCCCATTGGAAAAATTTTCCGACACTACTGCCAGGACTGTGCCAGTGTGAGCGCAGACAATGGTCAATCTCCCCAAATTGGCAAAAACCTTAACGATTTTTCCTGGAATTGAAAAGAAAATTTGACCGGATTGTTAAATCAGGCGAGGTTTTATTCTAATCAGGGCAGGGGTGGAGGAGAGTCCTGTCGGCAGGATGCGACATCGGCAGCTGTTTTCCCCCAGGTTTTCTGCAAAAAGGGGCAAAAATTGTCAGCCAAAGGTAAAAATGCGGTTGTCGCTGGAATGCGACGCTGGCAAGTTGCTCTGCTGAACTACAGTCTCTAGAACAGCACAGAGTTCCGGGTCAAATTGATGACCGCTCCCCTTAAGGATTTCCGCCATGGCCTGGTGCGGTGGAAGTGCTGGGCGGTGGGGGCGAGCCTCGGTCAGGGCGCAGAAACTGTCGGCAACGGCCAGCAGTCGAGCCAAAGGCGGGATGTCTGTTCCTTTTAACTGGGACGGGTAACCGCTGCCGTCCCAACGCTCGTGGTGATGGAGAATTCCTAGCCTGATGGACTCAGAGATTTCGATTTCCCGCATCAGGTCGAGGGTGATGTAGGGGTGAACTTTCACCGCGTTGAATTCGGCTACGCTCAGGGGTTTTTTCTTTTTGATGACATCCTCGTCGATATGCATCAGACCGAGGTCGTAGATCAAGGAAGCGTACAAAGCCTCGGTGGTCGCCATATCCGACCACCCCAGGCGGGCGGTGAGTTCCCCTACCAGCGCCGGCAATCGTGGGTTTTTTTTATGGTAGCGGCGTTCTGCTGCGAGCAGGGCATCGAATGCGTTGACAAAGTTACGGAAATCACTGTTAAAGGTGTCACCGGCCGCTAAATTCTCCAGTTGATGGGAAACTCGTTCACTTAAGGCAGTTGCAATCTGCAGATCATGTTCAGTGAAGGGCAGGGCGCTCCGTTTGTTGTTTAAATTAAGGACGCCGACCACCCGATCGGCGATTTTCAGTGGGATGCAAAGCAAAGAAGGGGTGTTGTATTGACCGGGAATGCGGATTCCGCCAAACCGGCTGTCCCGCTCCAGGTCGGTTATCAGAAGGGGGGTGCCATGATGGGCAACGTAGCCGGCGATTCTTTCACCCAGGCGAATCCGGGTCCGTTTGATCACCTGTTCATCCAGACCGCGGGCACTGCGGATAGTCAAGTCGTGTGTCAAGTCATCCTCGAGCATGATCGAACAGGTCGATATATCGAGAACCTCAGCAACGAATTCGAGAAATAGCTCCATGGTCGTGGTTACCGCAGCATCTCTGGTCTGCCGGGCACCGCGGGGGATTTGCAATTGAATGCGGCATAAGTGATTGTCGCACTCAGCAGACAGGCTCCAACCCTGGACCTCGGCTGCTTTGCGGGCCAGCGACAGCTTAATGGCTTCGTCACCCTGCTGGGGACTGCCCAAGCCGTTTGTGCCGCAAAGTTGGTGCCGGAAAGCAGCTGGAAGATTCGTCGCTGCGGATAACCGAAGAGTTATGAAATCATTGACTTCGGCAACCAACAGCAATTCGGTCCCCCGGTCAAGGCTGCTGACCAGCCCTTCGATAAGATTGTGCAGCAACTGCACGGTCAGGATGCGGTCGCCTGCAATGGTTGGAAGGTGGTCCGGCAGGGCGAGATTCAACCGGACACCGCGCTTGACCAGCAGATTCTGCAAGGGTTTGGCCTGAAGGGTTTCTTGCAGGGTGGCGCCGAGGTCAAGCAGGGTTTTGTGCAATAGCTTCCCCTCGTCCTCGTGGCGCAGGAAATTGAGTTGCTGCTCGGTGATGCCGATCAGCTTGTCGGTTTCGCTGCCGATGATTTGAAGAAATTCCCGACGGTCGACCTCAGGCAGGTCCGGAGTCGATTGCAGCAGGTAGGTGGACCCTTTGATGGAATTCAAGGGAGTGCGCAGTTCGTGGGCAACGCGGGTCAGGAAATCGGTCTTGGCCACCGCGGCTTCCACGAGCTTGTGGTTGGCCTCTTCCAGTTCACTGGCCTTGGCCTTGAGTTCATTGACCAGGAAGGCGTTCTGCAGTGCCAGGGCGGCCTGGTTGGCGATGATTTTCAGCAGGGCGAACTCATCCTCGCTGAAAGGGGATCCGTCCTTTTTGTCGTGCATATTGAGGACGCCCAGCACGCGGTTTTTCGCGATGATCGGGCAGGAGATGAAGGAGCGGGTCTTGTAGCGCTCCCGCTGACTTTTGGCAAAGCGACGATCCGTTTCTATGTCCGTCACCAGCACGGCCTGGCGGTTGGCGGCGACCGAGCCGGCAATCCCCTCGCCGATGGGGGTGCGATAACTGCGGGCAATCTGGTCTTCAATCCCCAGGCTGGCCAGAATATAGAGTTCCTGCCGGGGATTGACCAGCATCAGAGACCCCTTGTCTGCCTGCAGGTGGTTACCGGCCAACTCCAGCATCAGGTTGGCGATGGCGCGAATGTTGTCGGTGAAGATCACCGCACTGGAGATCTCCTGCAGAATCGCGAGTTTTTTTTCCGTCAACTGCGGATGCGATGTCGGCATAGAGGTCAGCCTGGGGGGCGGGCAGAATAACTGAGATCGAGGTGATTGGATCGTTTCGCATGCAAGTATTGTGCGAGGCTGGCAATTCACGAAAATCACGACCAAATTGCCGGAATGAAGAGTGAATGTAAAAAAAATCGACATCCGCGGGAGTCTCCCCGCCCAACTTCAGCATTCCCTGAGTGAAAAAACATTGCCGCCCCCTGGAAAGGGAGCGGCAATAAAGGCTTGCATATCCGGCACGCCCTGGCCGGCTGCTATCGAGTTAGTCAGAAACCCGCACCGTCAGCACCGGAATCGGGCTCTTCCGCACCAGGCGTTCGGCGGTGCTGCCGACGATGACCCGTTCGAGGCCGGTGCGGCCATGGGTTCCAACCACGATCAGGTCGGCTGACCAGGCCGCGGCCTTGGCGAGGATTTCTTCGAAAGGGCGCCCCATCACCACTTCGGTGGTGTAGGAGATGGCGCTGCCGAACTGGGCCGAGCAAAAATCTTCCATTTCCTTGATGACGTGAATTTCCACTTCCCGCTCCAGCAGGGCCATGGCTTCCTGGGGGACCATGCTTTTGCGGCGGTCGGCAAATTCCCCGATGACGTGCAACACATGCACCTGGGCGCCGGCCAGTTGCGCCAGGGTCAGGGCATAGCCGGCCGCCGGCTGGGAACTTTCGGAAAAATCCGTCGCGTAGAGTATTTTCCGGATCGATTTCATCGTTTCAGCTCCTGGCATTGTTCGGCGTCAGGCGGCCGCCGTTACGACGGCCGCGCGGTCGCGCTTGTTTTTGGCGTGCTGCATGGACCAGACCATGGCCACCAGAACGATCCCGATGATATCGGTCACAATAGTCGGCCAGTAGAGCAGCACCGTGGCTGGCGCCAGTATCAGCCATTCGAGTACCGTCGTCTTGCGGATCCAGTAGAACATGGTCAGCGAGGAGAAGGCGATGGTGCCCAGAATCGCCGAGACGAAACTCATGGTGATCCGCATCGGGGTCGGGGTAATCTCCCCTTTCACCAGGGTTTCGCCGGGGTTGACCATGGCCCCGGGGGCCTTGTTGATCTTGAGAACCTTGGCGTTTTTCTCCGCTTTGATCTCCACGATCTGGTCGCCGGCCTGCAGCAGGGCGATGATTTCGTCAGGCTGGTACTCGGCACCTTCCTTGGCATCGATTTTCACGACCGTGGCAAAGGGTGCCCCGTTCTCGAATTCGGGGACCTTGATTTCGTTGAGCTTGCCCTGGAACAAAATCGAGGGGGTGAAGGCGAACAGCACCGGCATGACGTACAGCAGTTTGGCGTACTTGAAGGAGGTCCAGCCGGTCTTCCAGGGGTCGGCACCGGCGATGGCCGCCCCGGCGTAGGCCGCAACGCAGACCGGTGGCGTGATGTTGGAGTCCTGGCTCAGCCAGTAGACGATCATGTGGGCACAGATGAGCGGCACCCCAAGGGCGCCCAGGGCCGGTACCGCCAGCACGGCGACGATCAGGTAGGCCGCGGTAACCGGCACCCCCATCCCCAGCACCAGGGAGGCGAGGGTGATCAGGAGCAGGGCCAGGATCAGGCTGTCGCCCGCCATGGTGATGATGATGTCGGAGAATTTCAGCCCCATGCCGGTCAGGGAGATGACGCCGACGATGATGCCGATGACTCCCACGGTCGCCCCGATGATCAGGGTGTTGCGGGCGCCGATGAGGATCGCGTCCCAGATCTCCCTGAAGCCCATACGGGTCTCCTTCTTGACCCAACTGATGGCGATGCAGGAAAGGGTCGACCAGAAGGCGGCGAAGCCGGGGGAGCGGCCCATGATCATGAGGATGGTCATCAACACCAGGGGGATGGCGAAATACCAGTCGTTTTTCAGCACCGTCCGCCAGGGGGGGAGGTCCGACTGCAGGCCTTTGAGCCCCAGTTTGCTCGCCTCGAAATGGATCATGCAGAAGACCGAGAAGAAGTAAAGCAGGGCCGGACCGACGGAAATCATCATGATGTAGGAATAGGGCAAGCCGGTCAGTTCCGCCATCAGGAAGCCCCCAGCCCCCATGATGGGGGGCAGGAACATGCCGCCGATGGAGGCGGCCGGCTCGATGGCCCCGGCGACGTGGGGTTTGAAGCCGGCTTTTTTCATCAGCGGGATGGTGAAGGCACCGGTCGAGACCGTATTGGCGATGGCGCTGCCCGAAACGGAACCGAACAGGGCCGAAGCGATGACCGCCACCTTGGCCGGTCCGCCGGTCGTGCCACCGGCCAGGGCCAGGGGCAGGTCGATAAAGAACCTGCTGGCCCCCGATTTCTGCAGGAAGGCACCGAAAAAGATGAACAGGATGACGTAGGTGGCCAGGACGTTGGCCATGATCCCGAAGACGCCGTTGGTGGTGAGGAACAGGGCGGTGGCGAGGCGCTCGAAGCCGAAACCCCGATGGGCCAGGATCTCCGGCAGATGGGGGCCGAAATAGGCAAAGGCGAGCATGCCGACCCCGATCAGGGTCATCGACCAGCCGAGTACCCGGCGGCAGACTTCCAGCGAAAGCAGGACGCCGACGATGCTGAGCAGCCCGTCCACTTCATTTTCCGCCCCGGCCCGGTAATTCAGTGCCTCGAACTGGCTGATCCAGTAGTAGATGGCACCTGCAGAGACCAGCGCAAACAAGCCGTCGCTGAGACTGGGAGTCTGCTTCCAGCGGGTGGCGATGGCGCGGTCGCAGAAGAAGATCCCCACCGCCAGGAGCAGACCACCGGCAAATACCGGCCACAGGGCCGAGGCCGCCGTCAGAGCCTGAGCGAGGCCCTCATCCTGCAAGGCTTCGAAGATGCCCATGAACTTTTCATGGAAAGCCACCACGTCCTTGTCGATCAGCAGGATGGAGGCCAGGGACGCCAGAATAAAACCAAGGAGCACAGAGAGGGTGAGCCGGATTCCCTTGCCCCCGGCCGGGTAGAGCAAAAACACCAGAATGTAGGTGATGAATACGTAGATGCCGAGGTGGAACTGGGTCCCGACCGTGGTCACCCCCGCTGCATAGAAATAAAACAGGACCATGAACGCCCCGAGCAGGGCGGTAACCCAGTGCCATAGGCCGGTGGGGGTGCGGAAGGACTTGGCGTCCTTTTCCATCAACGCCTTGAGTTTTTTCTTCTCTTCCGGGTTCAGATCCTGAATTTCATCGACTTCTTCTGACATCTGGGCACTCCAAGTAACAGATTGAAAGGGAACGGTGGGGCTGGGCTCGGCACGGCTGACGGACGAAGCGGGGCCGGCGGCCCCGCTTCGCTTTTTACCTCGAACTGGTTTTGCCGGGTGTCTGGAAGCCTTTACTTGCCCTTCTGGTCCGCGGTGATGGTCAGGCCTTTTTCAGTCCAGAACTTGATGCCGCCTTTGTGCATCTGGGTGGCGATACCGTAGTTGCCATCCTTGATTTTCATGGCGGCGGCGGCCTTGGTCACGCTGACCATGAAGGCCAGGCCTTCATCGGAGAAGATATCTTTCAGGGCGGCGTAGGCCACATCCTCTTTCACGTGCTTGCCGGCCACCCAGATGGCCGAATCCTGGAAGGACTTGACATCGTAATCGACGCCGCTGTAGGTCCCGGCGGGAATGGTCACTTCGGCATAATAGGGGTTTTTCTGGAAGAACCCGGCCGCTTTGCCGGCCTCGGCAACGTTCAGAATCTTGATCTTGTTGCTGGCGGCCGCCTGGATGACGGAGGAGTTGGGGAAGCCGGCGAACACCCACATGGCGTCGATCTTTTTGTCGCCGATGGAGGAAGCGGCTTCGCTGTAGCCGATGAATTCCACCTTCATCTTGTCCCAGAGGCCGAGGGCGGTGAAGTAACGCTGGGCGCTGGCGGCCGCACCGGAGCCGGCGGGGCCGACGGCCACGCGCTTGCCTTCAAGGTCCTTGACGGCATTGATGCCGCTGTCGGCCAGCACCAGCAGGTGGGCGGGGGCGCCGAAGAGGTAGGCAAGCCCATGAGCCTTGTCGTACTTCTTGGTGTCGTTGGTCAGTTCGCCGTTGGCCCCGAGAAACATGTCGCCGGCATACACGATGCCGAAGTCCGCATCGCCAGAGTTGACTCGGCGCAGGTTTTCCACCGAGCCGGCGGAGGCCATGTTGGAGACTTCCAGATCGGCAATGTTTTTGGACAGGCGGCTGGAGATGGCATTGGAGAAGTGCTGGAAGGTGCCGCCGTCGGGGCCGCCGGAAAAGGCGAGCCGGGTTTTGGCTGCCAGGCCGGTGCCCGGAATCGCCAGAGTGACTGCCAGGGCGCAGCCACCGATGATGGACAGGAAACGCTTTGCTTTGCTCATTTTCTGATCTCCTCATTTCGGGTTGGGGGGGGATTGCATAACGCCATTCTAAAACTTGATGTCTTCCCCAGCAGGCAAGGAAGGTGCCAAGTCCAGAATGGCATGACAATCATTACATTTTAGACAACAAACCAACTGTTTCAAGGTAAATCGGCGGTTTTGCCTGCGATGCCGACATTTTAATCCTGGCCGAAAACCGCCACTGCTGGCCGGGAATGGCCGATTATCCTTGGGGTGGGCGGAGGGGGTAGAACTTGGTTTGGTGGTTTTTGAGCAGAATTTGCTGGGATGGAATCGGGTGGGGGCTGGGAGCTGGGGCGCTTTCGGGATTGACAAGAACCGGGGGGTTTTTCATTATGCCCGGGTGTTCCCGCCTTGCCGAGAGGGTCGTCAATCCCATGGGTGCAATGTCAACATACCGGGCTCCGGCGAAAATCAATCTCTGCCTGCATGTCGAGGGGCGACGGCCCGATGGTTATCACGACCTGGCCATGCTGATGCAACGGGTGACGATCGCCGATCGGATTGTCGTTGAGTTGACTTCGGAGCCCGGAGTTCGTCTCGAATGCCCGGGGGTAGTGCTCCCCTCCCAGGCCGAAAACATTGCCGCCAGGGCGGCCCGGCGCATGCTGGAGCTGGCCGGGGGGGGCGGCGTGGCTTTGGCTATTGAAAAGCGGATTCCGGTGGCTGCTGGCTTGGGTGGGGGGTCCTCCGACGCCGCCACGGTGCTGTTGGCGCTCAATTCCCTCTTGGGGCTGCACTTGCCCATGGCGGAATTAAGCGCCGAGGGGTTGCGCCTTGGGGCCAATGTTCCCTTCTTTTTGCTGCAGCACAGCGCCTGGGCGACTGGGGTGGGGGAGCGCCTCGAGCCCGTTTCAGGGTTGCCCCAGGTCTGGTATCTGTTGGTCAACCCAGGGTTCGAGGTGTCGACTGCCTGGGTCTTCCAAAATTTAAGGTTGACTTCCCCAGGGGCAGTGAATAAACTACCGGCGCTTCCAAGCTCGGCAGAGGGATTGGTGTCTCTTCTGCACAACGACCTGGAAAGCGTGACCTGTGCCCGTTATCCGGTTGTCAGCCGCCTCAAGCAGCGACTGCTGGAGGTTGGGGCTCTGGGGGCGCTGATGTCGGGCAGCGGACCGACGGTGTTCGGCATCTTCGCCGATCTCGCATCAGCCACAAGGGCGCAGGGGATTCTGCTGCAGGAACCGGGCTGGCGTTGTCTGCTGGCCCAGCCTCTGGCCGACGGGGAAGCAGAGGCTTTTGAGTATGTAGACGATTGATGGGGCGTCGCCAAGCGGTAAGGCACCGGATTTTGATTCCGGCATTCCAAGGTTCGAATCCTTGCGCCCCAGCCACCTTTCAACCATACCATCCTCATCGCCTGCCATGTCGACCCGGCCTGGGGCGCTGCATACCCCGTACCACAGGTAGGTCATGGGTCTCCATGGCCTACAGTTTTTCCAAGCGAACGACAAGGATTTTGCCGTGGACATGCTCAAGATTTTTTCCGGCAATGCCAACATCGCCCTGGCCCGGGAAATCTGCGGTCATCTGGCGGTGCCTCTCGGCAGTGCCAAGGTGCGCTCTTTCTCCGACGGCGAAGTCATGGTGGAGATCGGGGAGAACGTCCGCGGGCGTGACGTCTATGTGATCCAGCCGACCTGCGCTCCTGCCAATCACAACCTGATGGAACTGCTGGTCATGGTCGATGCCCTCAAGCGGGCTTCGGCGGCGCGGATCACCACGGTCATCCCCTATTTCGGCTATGCCCGACAGGACCGCAAGGTAGCGCCCCGCACCCCCATCACCAGCAAACTGGTGGCCGACCTGATCAGCACGGCCGGAACCGACCGGGTTCTGACCATGGATCTGCACGCCGGGCAGATCCAGGGGTTCTTCAATATCCCCGTCGATCACCTCTATGCGGCGCCGGTCATTCTGGATGCGCTGCGGGGCCGCTTTGACGACCGGCTTGTGGTTGTCTCCCCCGACGCCGGCGGCACCGAGCGGGCCCGCGCCCTCGCCAAGCGCCTGGATGCCAACCTCGCCATCATCGACAAGCGGCGCAGTGGTCCCAATGTTTCCGAGGTCATGCATATCATCGGCGATGTCGCCGATCAGATCTGCCTGATTGTGGACGATATGATCGATACCGCCGGCACCCTGTGCCAGGCCGCCAAGGCCCTCCGGGATAAAGGCGCGCGCAAGGTTTACGCCAGCGCCACCCATGCGGTGCTTTCCGGCCCTGCCCTGGAGCGGATCAACGAGAGCTGCCTCGAGGAAGTGCTGGTGACCAACTCGATTCCGGTTGCCGATAAGGCCGTCGACTGCCCCAAGCTGAAAATCCTGTCGGTGGCCGAACTGTTGGCTGAAGCCATCCGCCGCATTCATGGAGACGAGTCGGTCAGTTCCCTGTTTGTATGAGTTCGGTCGGCGCCCCAAGGGGGAGCCGGTTAGGTTTCAACCTCAAGCAACATAGCCCAGTCAAATTGGAGGATCAATAAATGGCACAAGCACAACTGAACGTCACCGCCCGTACCGGGCTCGGCAAAGGCGGCGCACGCGCCCTGCGGCGCCAGGGTCTGATACCCGCAACCGTTTACGGCCGTGGCCTCACCCCCGCCTCGTTGGTGGTGGATCCCAAGTCCCTGTCCCAGGCCATTGCCACCGAGGCCGGCTGGAACACCCTGCTGACCCTGCAGGGCGAAGGGGCTTTTGCAGGCAAGGTGGTCATTCTCAAGGATGCCCAGTACGATGCCATCCGCCGGGAAATGACCCACGTCGATTTTCAGGTGGTCGATCTGCAGAAGAAGGTCCATGTCATGGTGCCGGTCCACCCGGTCGGCAAGTCGGTGGGCGAGAAGGCCGGCGGTAATCTGCAGGTGATCCGCCATGAGCTCGAGGTCGTCTGCCTGCCTACCGCCATCCCCACCGCCATCGAAGTGGACGTGACCAAACTGGCCGTCGGCGACGTGCTGCATATCGAGGATATCGCCCTGCCGGCCGGTGTGGAGGCGCCCCATGACGTCAATTTCACCGTCATCACCGTGACCGCGCCCAAGCTTCACGACGAAGAAGGGTCCGCGGCCGAGGAAGACGCCGGGGCCTGAAAGCTGAGGGTGCAAGGGTGAAGTTGATTGCTGGCCTGGGGAACCCGGGGGCCAAATACGCCGAAACCAGGCATAACGTCGGTTTCATGGTCGTCGAGGCCTTGGCCGCCCAGGCCGGAGTCAGCCTGAAGAAGAAGGGGCACCAGGGGGTTTACGGAGTCGGGCGGGTGGTCGGTCAGGAATGTACCATTCTCCTGCCCCAGACCTATATGAACCTCAGCGGTGCCAGTGTCGGTTCGGCTTACAAATCCCTCGGTCTTGCGCCGGGGGATTTGATTGTGGTTCATGACGACATCGACCTGCCCTTCGGCTCCTTGCGGGTGCGGGTCGGCGGGGGGCACGGCGGTCACAACGGCATTCGCAGTATTCGGGAAGTGCTCGGAACCGGGGATTTCATCCGTCTGAAGATCGGTGTCGGTCGCCCCGGTGGGGGCGGCGATGTGGCCGGGCATGTCCTGAGTGCCTTTTCCAGTGCAGAGCGCAGCCAATTGGACAGCGTGTTGCAGGGTTCGCTCCAAGCCTTGACCATCCTCCTGGACCGGGGGGCGGTCGCGGCCATGAACGAATTCAACAACCGCGATTTTTCACCATCATAAAGAGAGGGAACGAGTCGAATGGAACTGCAGATGTTGGCTCCTGTTCTGGGGGTGATCGGGTTTGTCATCGCGATCATGATTTACCGTGTCATCAAGGCGCAACCCATCGGTAACGACAAGATGAAGGAAATTTCCGAGGCGATCCATGGCGGCGCCATGGCCTTTCTCAAGCGCGAATACACCGTGCTGGTCGGTTTCATTGTGCTGGTGTTCTGCCTGATCGCCTTTGCCCCCAGTCTCGGTTTCCAGACCGCGCTGGCTTTCCTGGGCGGTGCCGGCTGCTCCATGCTGTGCGGTTTCATCGGCATGAAGGCCGCCACCCGCGCCAACGTCCGGACTGCCGAGGCGGCTCGTGGCAAGGGGCAGGGCGCTGCCTTGATGGTTTCCTTCAACGGCGGGGCGGTCATGGGGCTCTCCGTCGCCTCCATGGGTCTGATCGGAGTCGGCATCGCCTACATTCTGTTCGGTGGTGACCCGGTTACCTCGGTCTACATCAACGGCTTTGCCATGGGGGCTTCCTCCATCGCGCTGTTCGCCCGCGTGGGGGGCGGCATCTACACCAAGGCCGCCGACGTCGGTGCCGACCTGGTCGGGAAGGTGGAAGCGGGCATTCCCGAGGACGATCCCCGTAACCCCGGCGTTATCGCCGACAACGTCGGCGACTGCGTCGGCGACACGGCCGGCATGGGAGCCGACATCTTTGAATCCTATGTCGGCTCCATCATCGCCACCATCGCCATCGCAGCTGCGGCTGGCGCGACCCAGATGGATATCCTCGGCGGCGAAAGTGTGCGTGCCAACGCCATGTTGCTGCCGCTGGTGCTGGCCATGGCCGGCTTGATCTTTTCCCTGATCGGCGTCGGTTCGATGAAGTTCCTCAAGAACATCGACCCGGCGGCCGCCCTGCGCTATACCACCTTCGTCGCTGCCGGCGGATTCCTGGTCGCCACCTTCTTCATCACCCGCGCCATGGACATCAAGAACGGGGTCTTCTGGGCCGTTCTGGCCGGCACCATCGCCGGTGTGGTCATCGGTCTGATCACCGAGCACTATACCGCAGCCGGTCCCGTCCGTCGCATCGCCGACGCCTCCAAGACCGGCCCCGCCACCAATATCATTCACGGCATGGCGGTTGGCCTTGAGAGCTGCGTCCTTCCCATCATCGTCATCTGCCTTGGCATCTTCGTGGCTAACTCCGTGGCCGGTCTGTACGGTATCGGCATCGCCGCCGTCGGCATGCTGGCCACCGTCGGGGTGACCATGACCGTCGACGCCTACGGTCCCATCGCCGACAATGCCGGCGGGATTTCGGAAATGGCCGGCCTCGGCCCCGAAGTGCGCAAGATCACCGACGGGCTCGACGCCATCGGCAACACCACCGCCGCCGTCGGCAAGGGTTTCGCCATCGGCTCCGCCGCCCTGACCGCACTGGCCCTGTTTTCGGCCTACGCTACCGCGGTCAAGCTCGACACAATCAACCTCATTGACCCGTTGACCGTTATCGGCCTGTTCATCGGCGGTGCCCTGCCGTTCTTCATCGGTGCCCTGACCATGACCAGCGTCGGTCGCGCCGCCGGCAAGATGGTGGATGAGATTCGCCGTCAGTTCCGGGAAATTCCCGGGCTGCTCGAGGGTAAGCCTGGGGCCAAGCCGGAGCCGGAGAAGTGCGTCGACATTTCGGCCCGCGCCGCCCTGAAGGAGATGATCCTGCCCGGTGTGGTTGCCGTCATCGCCCCGGTGCTGGTCGGCCTGGTGCTCGGCAAACAGGCCCTGGGCGGAATGCTGGCCGGTGCGACCCTGGCCGGGGTGCTGCTCGCCCTGCTGATGTCCAATGCCGGCGGCGCCTGGGATAACGCCAAGAAGTTCATCGAGAAGGGTGAGCTCAAGGGGGAGAAGAAGGGTGGCGAGGCCCACAAGGCTGCCGTGGTCGGCGATACCGTCGGCGACCCCTTCAAAGACACCTCCGGTCCGGCCATGAACATCCTCATCAAGCTGATGAGCGTGGTTTCGCTGGTTATCGCACCGCTGCTGATCTGATCATCGGCGGATCATCTTAAGCTCGTTCATGCCATAGCCGGGGCAGGCGCTCCGGCTATGGCATTTTCTGTGAATCGAGAGACGCAACATGGGATTCAAGTGCGGTATCGTCGGATTGCCCAATGTGGGCAAGTCGACCATTTTCAACGCCATCACTTCCGCCGGTGCCGAATCGGCCAATTACCCCTTCTGCACGATTGAGCCCAACGTCGGCATAGTGGCCGTCCCGGACCCGCGCCTCGATGCGTTGGCGGAAATCGTCAAGCCGCAGCGGGTCATTCCGACCTCCATGGAGTTCGTCGATATCGCCGGCCTGGTCAAGGGGGCCAGCAAGGGGGAGGGGCTCGGCAACCAGTTCCTCGGCCATATCCGCCAGGTCGACGCTATCGCCCATATCGTACGCTGCTTCGAGGATGAGAACGTCGTGCACGTGGATGGTTCCGTCGACCCCCTGCGGGATGTGGAGGTGATCCAGACCGAACTCAACCTCGCCGACCTGGATACGGTGGAAAAGCGCATCGCCAGGACCGAAAAGCAGGCGAAAACCGGCGACAAGAAACTCAAGGCCGAACTGGACGTACTCCTTCAGGTTCGGGACGGCCTCAATCAGGGGCAACCGGCGCGCGCGGCCAAACTGGCCGAAGATGAGCGTCTGGTACTGCGGGACCTGCACCTGATCACCGCCAAGCCGGTGCTGTATGTCGCCAATGTTTCCGAAGACGACCTGGGCGGCAAGCATCCCTTCGTGGCCCGACTCCAGGAGTATGCCGTCGCCGAAGGGGCGGAGATGGTGGTCATTTGCGGCAAGATCGAAGCCGAGATTGCTGAATTGGGGCCGGGGGAAAAAGCCGAATTCCTTGCCGAGATGGGGTTGGGTGAAGCGGGCCTGGACCGGATGATTCATGCCGGATACCACTTGCTTGGGCTGATCACCTATTTCACCGCCGGGGTCAAGGAAGTTCGTGCCTGGACCATTCCGCGGGGCACCCGCGCGCCCGGGGCCGCCGGTGTCATTCATACCGATTTTGAAAAAGGCTTCATTCGCGCCGAGGTGATCGCATACGACGATTACTTGCGTGCTCGCGGCGAGGCCGGCGCCAAGGAAAAGGGGTTGATGCGCCTGGAAGGGAAGGACTACCTTGTTCAGGACGGCGACGTGATGCACTTCCGCTTCAATGTCTAAGGCAAGGTTTGTCGTTGCCTTTTGCCGGAAATTCTGCTAGTAAACAAAGTTCTTTTGTGTGGGGTGTCGGTGGGACACCCCCTCCTTGCTCCGGGACCGCCCGGGGCTATAAACCCGTAAGGAGATATCAGAATCATGATGCGTACCTACGAAACCATTTTCATCGTCGAGCCCAATGTCGTCGGTGAAGAGTACACCGCCACTGTCGACAAGTTCAAAGGGGTGTTGACCGCTCAGGGCGCCACCATTCTCAAGGTCGACGAGTGGGGGACCCGCAAGTTGGCCTACGTGGTCAAGAAGCAAAACCGCGGCACCTATGTGCTGATGGCCTACGAGGCCAACCCGCAGATCATCGCCGAACTGGAGCGCCGCATGCGGATCGACGAGTCGGTCATCAAGTTCCAGACTGTTTACCTGGAAAAAGGTCTCGAGCCGGTGGCTGAGGCCAAGGAAGCGTCTGCATCGGCTGGTGAAGCCGAGGCCGAGGGCGAAGGCGAAGAAGAATAAGTTACTCTCTACACACATCAGGAGAATGATCCATGGCTTTCGATAAAAAACCCGCAGGTGGTGCCGCTCCCCAGCGTCGTCGTTTTGGCCGTCGCAAGGGTTGCCGTTTCTGCGGCGACAGCACCCTGAAGATCGATTACAAGGAACTGCGCAACTTGCGCTACTTCATTTCCGAACGGGGCAAAATTGTTCCCCGGCGGATTTCCGGCAACTGCGCCGAGCACCAGCGCAAGGTCACCGAAGCGATCAAGCGGGCCCGCAACATCGCCCTGCTGCCCTTCACCGCGGGACACTCCTTCGATTGATCGGCCAGCGGTCTTCTGGGGGTGGGGTGATGAACTTAGGCCAGACCCTGCTCTTTACGCTGGGTGCAACCCTGCTCACCCTGGGCCTGCTGGCCGGGGGTGAGCAACTCGGGCCGCTGATGATTCTGTGCAGCCTGCTGCTCCCATTGCCGGCGGCCTATGTGCATATGCGTTGCGGGGCCATGGCCGGCGGCGCAGTGGTGGCCCTGGTCGTCGCTTACCTGTCGTTGCAGGCAACGACGGTGGCAGCGGGCAGTTACCTGCTGCAGCATGGGCTGGGGTCCTTCCTGCTGCCTTTCTGGCTGAGGCGTGGGTGGCGGTGGGATCGAGCGGCCGTTGCAACCCTTCTGGTGGTTCTGACCACCGCCGGGTTGCTGTTGTCCGGATACGCGGCCAGTCAACAACTGCCGCTGACCGCACCAGCGAAAGAGTACGTGCAGAAAGAACTGGACCGGGCCATGGCAGCGGCCGCCGGGGAGAATCTGCCCGAGGACCAGCGGCAGGAATTCGAGGCCTACGCAAAACGTACCGCCGAGTTCATGCTGCGGGCTTATCCCGGGATGGCGGTGGCCGTCACGGGGGGCTTTCTGCTGCTGCTGGTTGCCATGCTCACGGCAGCCAGCCAAGGGCGTTACGAAATTCCGGGGCCCAGCTTCGCCAGTTGGAAGAGCCCGGATTGGCTGGTCTGGCTGTTGATCCCCGCTGGCTTCAGCATGCTGCTCGGGGACGGTCCACTGCAGACCATAGGGTTGAACCTGCTGGTGGTAGTGCTGCCGGTTTATTTTCTGCAGGGTCTGGCGGTGGTCACCCACTACTTCCAGAAGCGGCAGACGCCGCTGATCTGGCGGTGGCTCGGGTATGTCATGGTGACAGTCTTCACGCCACTGCCCTTCATCGTGCTGGGCATTGGGGTGTTCGATCTCTGGGCCGATTTTCGCAAACCAAGAATCAAGAAAACGTAATTCCTTTCGAGGAGGGAACGATGCAAGTTATTTTGACGGAAAACGTGGAAGGTCTCGGTCAGATAGGGGACCTGGTGAAAATCAAGCCTGGCTTCGGGCGCAATTTCCTGATCCCCCGGGGGCTGGCCATGGAGGCCAATACCCGGAACATCAAGGAAATGGAGCACCAGAAGCGCATGCTGGAGCGCAAGGTTGAGAAGTTGACCCAGGCGGCCCAGGCCCTCAAGGCCCGGATCGAAGGGGTCACCTGCAACCTGGTGCACCGGGCGGGCGAAGAGGGCAAGCTCTTCGGTTCGGTCACCAGCATGGAAATCGGCGCCAAACTGGCGCAAGCCGGCGTGGAGGTTGATCGCAAGAAGATTCAACTCGCCGAGCCCATCAAGACCCTGGGGGAATTCTCCGTGCCGATCAAACTGCAGGCCGGCGTCACCGCCCAGATCAAGGTCGTGGTCAGCGCCGC
Source organism: uncultured Desulfuromonadales bacterium (assembly GCA_964650955.1). Taxonomy (GTDB): domain Bacteria; phylum Desulfobacterota; class Desulfuromonadia; order Desulfuromonadales; family CAZYXS01; genus CAZYXS01. The sequence goes on from CAZYXS010000009.1 coordinate 22,180, forward strand.
AGAATAATGTCACACCGGAGCCGGCGGCAAAAGCTGCCGGCTCCGGCCCTCCTTTTGGAGTTCCTCCATCGCCATGGTTGACGTTCCTGGCCACAGACTGCCGCCGCAGAACCTGGAAGGGGAAATGTCCGTCCTGGGCGGGGTCCTCATCGAGAACGAGGCCTTGAACAAGGCCCTCGAACTGCTGCGCCCGGAGGATTTCTACCGGGACAGTCACCGCAAGATCTTCGAATCCCTTATCGATCTCTCCCAGAAAGGGGAGCCGGCCGACCTGGTGACTCTGACCGCCGCCCTGCAGCAACGGGGCGAGCTCGAAGCCGTCGGCGGCAGCAGCTATCTGGCCACTCTGGTCGACTTCGTTCCCACGGCCGCCAACATCAGCTACTACTGCCGCCTGGTCAAGGAAAAGGCCGTTGCCCGCCACCTGATCCGCGTCGCCACCGAAATCGCCACCCGCGGTTACGAGGGCGGGGAGATGGAGAAGACCCTCGACTGGGCCGAAAAGTCCATCTTCGAAATCGCCAGCATGAAGGCGCGGCCCTCCTATTTCTCCACCCGCGAGATCATGAAGGACACCTTCAAGGCGATCGAGAAGCTGTATGATCGCAAGGAACTGGTCACTGGCGCACCGACCGGTTTTAACGACCTGGACCTGATGACCGCCGGCCTGCAGGGGGGGGACCTGGTGATCCTGGCTGGCCGCCCCTCCATGGGTAAGACGGCATTCTGCCTCAATATGGTGGAGAATGCCGCGGTGCATGCGGAAAAGCCCGTTACCACCATTATTTTTTCGCTGGAGATGGGCAAGGAGCAGCTGGTGCAACGTCTGCTCTGCTCCGTCGCCAAGGTCGACGCCGGACGGTTGCGCACCGGCCACCTGGGCGAATCGGACTGGCCCAAGCTCACCCATGGCGCGGGACTGCTCTCAGAGGCCCCCATCTACATCGACGATACACCGGCCATCTCCATTCTGGAGCTGCGGGCCAAGTGCCGGCGGCTCAAGGCGGACAAGGGGTTGGGGCTGATCGTGGTCGACTACCTGCAGCTGATGACCGGCCACAACGCCGAAAGCCGGCAGCAGGAGATTTCCGAAATATCCCGCTCCCTCAAGGCCCTGGCCAAGGAGCTCAACGTCCCGGTGGTCGCTCTCTCCCAGCTCAACCGCTCCCTGGAGAACCGCACCGACAAGCGCCCCATCATGGCCGACCTGCGCGAATCGGGCGCCATCGAGCAGGACGCCGACGTGATCATGTTCGTCTATCGCGAGGCGGTCTACTGCGACGAATGCAAGAGCCGGGAGAAAACCTGCGACAAGGGGCATGAGAAGAATGCCGAAATCATCATCGGCAAGCAACGAAACGGCCCCATCGGCACCGTCAATCTGACCTTCCGGGGCGAATTCACCCGCTTCGAGAACCAGTCGCGACGGGAAGAAGGCTTCTGAGACGCAAAACGCCCCGGCCGCGGCCGGGGCGTTTTGCGTCTTGGGGTAGGGTGGTTCTCAATCCTTGGGGATGTCGATTCCCAGGGTCTGGATCTTCTTGCGCAGGGTATTGCGGTTGATGCCGAGAATGTCGGCGGCCTGCACCTGGTTGCCGCGGGTCTTCTCCAGCACGATGTTGATGAGGGGCCGTTCCATCTGGTGCAGGACCATGTCGTAGAGGTTGTCCAATTCCTGCACTTCCATCTGGGCCAGAGAGGTGCGCAGCTTGTTGCCGATAACCTCCTCGAGGGAGGCGTCATTGTCGTCCCGAGCCCCTTCGCCCCGCAGGGACGGGAAGTCGGCTGGGGTGAGGAGCAGATCCGGGGAGAGCAGGGCGGCCCTTTGCAGCAGATTCTCCAGTTCCCGGACGTTGCCCGGCCAGGAGTGGCGACGCAGCAGGGCCATGGCCTCCTCGGTGCAGCCCTGGGCGGCGCTGCCCATATCCTCCCGGGCCCGCTGCAGGAAAAATTCCACGAGCAGTGGAATGTCGTCCCGCCGCTCCCGCAAGGGAGGCAGGGCGATGGGGACGACGTTGAGGCGGTAGAACAGGTCCTCGCGAAACTCCTTGGCCCGCACCTTTTCCTTCAGTTCCTGATTGGTTGCAGCCACAATTCGCACGTCAACGTGAATGGTGGCATTGCCGCCGGTGCGGGTGACCTCCCGCTCCTGCAGCACCCGCAGCAGTTTAGCTTGCAGTTCCAGGGACATGTCGCCGATCTCGTCGAGGAACAGGGTGCCGCCGTTGGCCTGTTCGAACTTGCCGAGCTTGCGCTCCGTCGCCCCGGTAAAGGCCCCTTTTTCGGAGCCGAACAGTTCGCTTTCCAGCAGATCCCTGGGGATCGCGGCGCAATTGATGGCCAGGAAGGGTTTGCCCAGTCGCCGACTGTTGTAATGGATGGCGCGGGCCACCAATTCCTTGCCGGTGCCGCTTTCGCCGGTGATCAGCACGGTGACATCAGAAGGGGCCACCTTGCCGAGCACCTTGTAGACCTCCTGCATGGCGGCGCTTTTGCCGATGATGGTGCGCTCGACCTGGTAATGCTCCTTGAGCTCGGTCTTGAGCCGCTGCACCTCTTCGGTAACCTCCGAGGCTTTCTGGGCCTTGAGAATGATGGCGTCGAGGGCGTCCAGGTCAAAGGGTTTGGTGATATAGTCGTAGGCGCCCCGCTTCATCGCTTCGACGGCGTTGCTCATGGAGGACTCGGCGGTCATGATCACCACCAGCATTTCCGGTCGTTCCTCATGGAAGCGGCTGAGCAGGTCGAGGCCGCTGGTGCCGGGCATCTTGATGTCGAGCACGGCCAGATCGTAAGTGTGCTGGCGCGCCAGGGCCAGGGCTTCGGTCCCGGAACTGGCCAGGTCTACGGTGAAGCCGGATTTGGTCAGGGATTTGGAGAGGACCCAGCGGATGCTCTCCTCGTCATCGGCGACTAGGATGCGGCGGATGGACATAGACGGTTTCTTTCTGCAGGCCCGCGGCCCGGCGGCCTAGCGGAGGAAGGGAAGGGAAACGGCGAAGGATGTCCCTTCGCCGGGTTCGCTGTCGATTTTAATAAAGCCGCCGTGCTCACTCACGATTTTCTGGCAGGTTGCCAGCCCCAGGCCGTTTCCCCCGCTCTTGGTGGTATAGAAGGGGGTGAAGATCTGGTCCCGCTCTTCGGCGGCGATGCCCCGGCCATTGTCCCTGATCTCGATCACGATCAGCGGAACCGGCCGGTCGCCGGGCATGGTCAAGTGGTATTCGGACGCGACCTTGGTGAGGATTTCCACCCGGCCGGTCCCTTCGATGGCCTCGGCGGCGTTTTTTACCAGGTTGAGGAACAACCGGGTCAGCAGATTCTCGTCCCCCAGAATCGGCGGGATGCTGGGGTCGAGGGAGAGCACGAACTCGATTTCCTTCCCCCTGTGCGCCTCTTTCTGGAACAGCACGATGTCCCCCAGCACCTTGGCCAGGTGGACCCGCCCCGGTGGCGTCGGCGGACGGGGGCGGCTGAGGTCCATCAACTCCTCGATGATGCCGTTGACCCTTTCCACCTCCCGGACCATGACCCGGGTGTATTCCTGCAACGGGCTGGCTTCCGGCAGTTCCATGGCGAGCAGTTGCGCCGCCCCCTTGATGCCGCCAAGGGGATTCTTGATTTCGTGGGCGAGGCCGGCGGCCAGGGTCCCGAGCATGGAGAGGCGGTCGGCCCGGCGCACTGCATCCTCCAGTTCCCGCACCCGGGACAGGTCCCGCAGCATCAACACCGCACCTTCCTGAATTCCCTCATTGGTGAAGATGGGCGAGGCGGAGACCCCCACCGGCAGAGGGGGACCGCTGGGGCGCCGCAGCACGATGTTTTCGTGGTCGGAAATGGACCGGCCATCCTCCAGGGCGGTGCGGGCCAGGTACATCAGGGCCTTCTGGCCGGCCAACAGAGACTGCAACAGGCGTCCGCGGCACTGACGTTCGGAAATGCCGGTAAAGGCCTGCGCCGCCGGGTTGCAAAGAGTCACCCGCCCCTCGGCGTCGAGGGCGATGATGCCGTCCTCGACATTGTCCAGAATCCGGGCGGTCAAGGCGCTGTCACTCATGCCCGCGCTCCCTGGCAACATCCGTTTCGGCTGCCTGGAAAAAATCCGCCAACAGCCGGCGCATGCGGGGCAAAGAATCGAGTTGGTTGACCTGGGTACGAAACCCGGCCGCCCCGGCTACACCCCGGGAATACCAGCACAAGTGTTTGCGCATGTCCAGCAGCGCCTTGCGCGGGGAAAAAGATTCCAGAAACAGTTCCAGGTGCAATTCGGCCACCTCCCGACGCTCACGGGGGGTGGGCGGCGGGGGTGTTTCGCGACCGTCCAGTCGCGCACTGAGATCTCGCAGCAGCCAGGGGTTGCCGTAGCCCCCCCGGCCGATCATGATGGCATCGCAGCCGGTCTGGGCGAGCATTGCCAGGCCATCTTCGGCGGTAAAGATGTCGCCCGACCCGATCACCGGAATGGACAGGTCTGCCTTGAGCTGGCGGATGTGGTCCCATTCGGCACTGCCGCCAAATCCCTGGCTGCGGGTGCGGGGGTGCAGAGTGATCGCCTCGGCCCCTTCTTCCTGGGCAATCCGTCCAATTTCGCGAAAGTTGATCCCCGAGGTATCCCAGCCCGAGCGGATTTTCACCGTCAGGGGCTTGGGCCAGGCCCGCCGGACCGCGGCGACGATGCGGGAGATGCGGTCCGGATCCTTCAGCAACGCGCTGCCGGCCCCCGAGCGGATCACCTTGTTGACCGGGCAGCCCATGTTGATGTCCAGCAGTTCCCCGTCTTCCCGCACCAAGCCGGCAGCGGTGGCCAGCACGGCCGGGTCGTCGCCGAACAGTTGAATCCCAAGGGGACGTTCCTCCGGATGGGAGCGCAGCAGTTCGCGGGTGCGCAGGCCGGCGCGGATCAGACCATTGGCGCTGACCATTTCGGTGAACACCAGGTCGGCGCCGAAACGTTTCATGAGTCGCCGGTAGGGAAGATCTGTGATGCCCGCCATGGGGGCCAGAATCAGCTTGTTGGGCAGGGAAAGGGAGCCGATTTGCATGGACAGCTTTCTTGGTTGCACAAATTTTATGCATCTTAGCATGGCGTCTTGATAAAGCAAGGGGAAAAAGGTTGTGGCAGGGGATGGCTGTTTGGGATACTGTATACAAAATTCACTTGACAAGAAGGGGCGTGATTGCTAGAAATTAGGCTACCAGATTAGACGTGGCAAAGTTAATTTGCCGCGGAAGATTTGGTCTTTATTCCCGGGTGTCCTGTCTGCGGGCGTGTCGGAGAGAGCACCGGGGTTTTTGCTGGTTGGGAGATTAGCAGCATCAGACTGGCGTGATGGGTGCGCCCGCCCATACGATTCCATTCCACCAAAGGAGAGAGAGCATGGCACTGAAAGAGATCCTGAAGCAGAAGATCGAAGAGTTCCGTCCCCGTACCACCCGGTTGATGAAGGAATTCGGATCCGTCAAAATCGACGAGGTGACGATTGAGCAGTGCATCGGCGGCGCCCGCGACATCCGCTCCCTGGTGACCGACATCTCCTACCTTGATCCCCATGAGGGGATCCGCTTCCGCGGCAAGACCATTCCCGAGACCTTCGCTGCTCTGCCCAAGGCCAAGGGCTCCGAGTACCCCACCGTCGAGGCTTTCTGGTTCTTCCTGCTCACCGGCGACGTCCCCACCCAGGCCCAGGTCGACATGACCGTCAAGGAGTGGAAGACCCGTCAGGATGTTCCCAAGTATGTATTCGACGCCATCCGCGGCCTGCCCAAGGACAGCCATCCGATGGTCATGCTCTCCGTCGCCCTGCTGAGCATGCAGAAGGACTCCAAGTTCGCCGGCTTCTACAACTCGGGCAAGTTCAACAAAATGACCGCCTGGGAATACGTTTATGAGGATGCCAGCGATATCGTCGCCCGCATTCCGATCATCGCCGCCTTCATCTACCGCTACAAGTACAAGAACGATCAGCAGATCGCCATCGATCCGTCCCTCGACATGGGCGCCAATTTCGCCCACATGATGGGCGTGCCCAAGCCCTATGACGATGTGGCCCGGATGTACTTCATCATCCACTCCGACCATGAGTCGGGCAACGTCTCCGCCCATACCACCCACCTGGTGCATTCGGCCCTGTCCGACCCCTACTATGCCTACTCGGCAGGTATCAACGGTCTGGCCGGCCCGCTGCACGGCCTGGCCAACCAGGAGGTGCTCGGCTGGATCATGGAATTCCAGAAGAAGCTGGGCGGCGCCGAGCCGACCAAGGAGAACGTCACCAAGGCTCTGTGGGACACCCTCAACGCCGGCCAGGTCATCCCCGGCTACGGGCATGCCGTTCTGCGCAAGACCGACCCCCGCTACACCACCCAGCGCGAGTTCTGCCTCAAGACCCCCGGTCTGAAGGACGATCCGCTGTTCAAACTGGTCGCCATGATCTTCGAGACCGCCCCCGGCGTGCTCACCGAGCATGGCAAGACCAAGAACCCCTGGCCGAACGTCGACGCCCAGTCCGGCGTCATCCAGTGGTTCTACGGCGTGCAGGAGTGGGACTTCTACACCGTCCTGTTCGGCGTCGGCCGCGCTCTTGGCTGCATGGCCAACATCACCTGGGACCGTGGCCTCGGTTACGCCATCGAGCGTCCCAAGTCCGTCACCACCGCGATGCTGGAGAAGTGGGCTGCCCAGGGCGGCCGCAACATCGGCTAAGCGACGGGCCGTTCCGGTCTGAATGAATCAGGGGGGAGATGCCGCGGCATCTCCCCCCTGATTTTTTTGGCGCGACACAGAGCCAAGCCCTGGGCGCGCATCGCTGCGGGGGTCATTTCTTGTTGGGGCGACTGGCGTAGATCAGCAGTTTCCGGTCGGTATAGCTTTCGACTTCGCCGGCAAAGGTTTCGATCTGGAAATAGTCATGGATTTTGGCGGAGGCTTGCACAAAGAATTTGTTCAATCTCTGCACCCCCTCCCGATTGAGCCCGGCCCGTTTAGCCCATTCCTGGAAATCATGGGTCTTGGGAAAAATCCGCGTCTGGTGAATTTCAAAACCGGCTTCCTCCAGCATGCGGACCCAGGTGGCTTCATCATGGGCCTGCACATGGGTCGGATCCCGCATCTTCTCCATGGTCTGGTAGAATTCGGCGATTTCGGCATCTTCGGGCAACAGGGTGTCGATGATCACCATGCGGCCGCCGCGCCGCAGCACCCGAAAAAATTCCCGGCAGGCGCGGGGCACGTCGGGAAAGTGGTGGGGGGCGATACGGCAGGTCAAAAGGGTGAATGCGCCGGCAGGGAAGGGGAGGTCTTCGGCGTCGGCCTCCCGGAAGGTGACGTTTTCAACGCCTCCTTCCTCGCTGATGTATTCCTGAGCCCGCTTCAGCATCTGCATGGTCAGATCCGAGGCGACCACGCTGCGCACCAAGGGGGCGAAATGCAGGGCAGTGTGCCCGCCTCCGCAGGCGACATCGAGGAGCAGGTCATCCTGGGTGGGTTGCAGAAGCCGCACCGCCTCCTCCAGATCATCCCCGGTGGCAAAGCCGCAATCTCGTACATAGCCTTCGGCGGCCCGTCCGAACTGTTCCCGCACTTTGCTTTTGAAGTCTTTGGTCATGGCAACTCCTGAATTCTCCCGTCATTATAGCAGCAGGCGGGGAAAATACTTGCGCCGTACCGGGGTGTTTTGTTAATGAATAAAGAAGGGCGTACCCCGGTCCGATTCTGGAGAAAAGGCCTAAGGCCGCGAAACGATAGCATGAATGCTTTGTTTTTTAAAGTGCGGAGGTCGAAATATATAATCGGCGCTACGGGCCTGGCAGGATGAAGGCCGGAATGGAATGAGACTTGCTTCAAAATCAGCGGGAATTTCCAGGCTGGGTTGGGCTCCCCCCCCTGCGACGGACGCAAGGGGCAGGACCGGGGTGGATCTTCGACCGAATTTTGTCTTTGCCGCCTCGCGAGTGGCAGTTTATCAACAGAATAACAGGTAAGGATCTCTAGCGACTATGGACAGTCTTTGGCCCACCCTGGCTGCCTTGGGCAAGGATTTGCTCAGGGAATTCCTCTATATTCTTCCCTACTTGGCTTTCGGGGTGCTGCTCGAGGCAGTGATTCGCACCTTCAAGTGGCACGTCAAGATTCGCAAGGCCCTGACCCGCTTCGGGGGCTATTCCATCCTGGCGGCTGCGTTGTTGGGCGTCATCAGCCCCTTGTGTGCCTGTGCCACCCTGCCGCTGGTCATTTCGCTGTTGCTCGCCGGGCTTCCGCTGGCTCCGGCCATGGCCCTGCTGGTGACCTCGCCAATCATGAGTCCCTCTGCCTATACCATGATCTCCGGAATGCTCGGGCTGGGTTGGGCCAACACCATCGTGTTCTGCGCGGTGTTCATGGGGTTGTTCGCCGGCTACGTGACGCATTTTTTGCGGCGCTACGGCTTTACCGAAGAACTGATTTTCCGGCAGAAACTGCCGGCGGGGGACTTTCACGACCCGGATTATCCGGTGGAGAGCCTGCGCTGCGATTGCGGGCAGCAATTGTCCCACCGGGTGGACCGCTGCACCCACAACAAGTTCCTGGTGTTTCTGGCCAGGTTTTGGGAAGGGAGCATCAAGATCGGACGGTTCGCCCTGATCGGGCTGGTCATCGAGGTGGTGGTTTCCTCGCTGGTGCCCAATGACTGGGTGATCAACCTTCTGACAGGGGATGGGGTGGTGCCGATCCTGACCCTGACCTTCGCCACGATCCCCCTGCACCTGCCGCAGGTGACCGCGGCTTCCATGTTGTTCGGATTTCTCTTGCCGGAGCCGGGCCAGGTGGTGGAGTTGGCCAAGGGGCCTGGAATCGCCATGCTGATCGGCGGGCCGGTAACGGCCTTGCCCGTGATGGGGGTGTTTCTGGGCATGTTCCATAAGCGGGTGTTGCTGCTCTATCTGGGCCTCTGTGTCTCAGGCACCCTGCTGCTGGCTTTCGGCGCCAGGCTGCTCCCCTTTGCCTGGTAAGGATGTGGACCGAAGGGCGCTCCGGAATAGGGCGCCCTTCTTGTTCGAGGATCCCTACATCGGGTCGGCGGGAAGGGTCTGCTGCTCGTCCCAACGGTTTTCCAGGTAGGCCAGCAAGTCCTCCAGCGGAGGAAGGAATTCCGCAGGCAGATCGGGAATCTCCCGAAGGGCGCTGGCCAGGCGCCGGGCGGCGCCGATGCCGGTCTTGAGTTGAACCCGGGGGTCTGCGGCAGGTTCCTGGCCAGGCACCAATTCCTTGAAGCGTTTGCGTGCGGTGGGATGGCTGCGGTCCTCCTCCAGGACGGTCTGGCGCAGTTTCTGAAAGTCCTCTTCCGTCAGTTCCGGCACCTCCCGGGCCTGGCGCAGCAGATCGACGGAGCGGTAGTCGGGCAGGGGTTTGAGTTCGGCCTGGCGCGCCAGCAATTGTGGCTCTTCCTTTTCCAGGTAACGGTAGGCCAGGGTCAGTTTCTGGGCGGTGGGCTGCTTGATGCGGACTTCGCGGGAGCAATAATCTTCGAAGGAGGTATAGCCCCAAGCCTGAAACAGCTGCTGATTGCTGACCTTGAGCAGCTGCTCCCCAAGTTCGACCCAGGAGGATTTGAATTTGCGGGCGGTTTCCAAAACCTGATAACGTTGTGATTGCGGATCGAGTTGCCGCATCAGGCCCTCGATGTGTTGTTCGCCACTGGTTTTTTGCTGGTCGGGCATGGCATGCTCCCTGGCTGGAAATGAAAACGCACTTTAGCATGGCTGGTCCGATAGGAACAGACGCTATCCGGGGTTGGGTGCAACTGCCTCAATGGCCTGCGGATGTGAATACAGGAGTCAATAGATGAAAAACGCACCATGGACGGTCGGGCCGGACACCGTCCGGATGCTCGAGCTTGGGCACCCTTGGGTGATCGCGGACAGTTTTACCCGCAAGTGGCCGCAGGGGCGCGCGGGGGAGGTGGTTCCCCTGTCCGATGAGAAGGGGCAGATACTGGCCTGGGCCATGCTCGACCCGAAAGATCGGATCGTCGCCCGGGTCGTCGATTGCGGTCCCGAGGGGATCACCAGGGCCTGGCTGGCCGAGCGGTTGCGGGCTGCCCTGAAGCTTCGGCAGGCCCACGCGGACCTCGGCGACACCGATGCCTACCGGCTGGTCAATGCCGAGGGGGATGGGTTGCCGGGGCTGACCGTGGACCGGTATGGCGAGCAGTTGATGATACAGTTCTATTCCCAGGCCTGGAAGCCTCATCTCGAACTGCTGGTCAACGAATTGCAGCAGTTGTGTGCTCCGCGGAGCATATACGAAAAATTCCGGCCCCAGCAGACCCGGACCCTGGCGACGGAGCGCCCGGATAAGAAATTCAGCCGCCTGCTGCGGGGCGAAGCGGTGCAGGGCCGGACGACGGTGAAGGAAAATGGCCTGAACTTCCTGGTCGACCTGGAAGAGGGGTTGAACACCGGCCTGTTTCTGGACCAGCGCCGCAGCCGCCAGGACCTCATGCAGCGGGTTCGGGGCAGGCGGGTCCTCAACCTGTTTGCGTTTACCGGCGCCTTCTCCGTCGCGGCGGCTGCCGCCGGGGCAGAAAGGGTCACCAGCGTCGATGCTTCGAGCGCCTATCTCGACTGGGCCAGGGCCAATTTTTCTGCGAACCGTCTTAATCCCAGGCGGCATGAGTTCATCACCGGAGACTGCTTCGCAGTGCTTGAGGATCTGGTACGCCAACAGCGTCAGTTCGACCTGGTGCTGATGGATCCGCCGAGTTTTTCCACCACCGGCAAGAGCCGCTTCACCACCCGTGGTGGGACCAGCGACCTGGCCGCCCTGGCTTTGAATCTGCTGCCCCCAGGCGGACTGCTGATCACTTCCTCCAATCACCAGAAAGTGGATCTGGCGGATTATCTCAAGGAACTGCGCCGTGGAGCACGACAGGCCGGGATGGACCTGAGGGTGCTGCAAACCCTCGGGCAACCGGAGGATTTCCCCTTTTCCGTATGCTGTCCGGAGGGTCGTTACCTTAAATATGTCATCGGGGCCAAAGGATGCCGATGACCGGCGCGTAGCTAGGCAGCCCGAGTGTAATAATCCAGAACACGACTGCCGGAGATGCGGGAGAGCTGCCTTCGATGGCTGAAATGCCGGATCACAGCCGGATCAAACTGACGGAAAACGGGGCAGAGGCGCCAAAGCCTCCCCGCCCGCCTCGCCAGTCCCCCTTGTTGGCCTCGCCGCCAAAATTGCTGGCCATTATGGTGGTCTGGATCTTTTTAGGCGAACTTTCGGCAATGGTGGCCCTTGCCCATCTGCCTCCCCTGTCGGTCTATGTCGAAGCGGTCGTGGATGCCCTGGTGCTGTTGCTGTTGCTGTCGCCGGCCTACTTTCTGTTCTATCGCCCCCTGGTGCGGTTGCAGGAAGAACGTAGCCAGACGGAACGGGAGGTTCGACACCTCTCGCGCCAGTTGCTGCGGGCGGCGGAAGAGGAGAAAAAGCGCCTGGCCCGCGATCTGCACGACGAATGCGGGCAGAGCCTGACGGCATTGCATTTCATGTTGGACACTTTGAAAACCACGCTCCCGACGACTCTCCCTAAAACCAACCTGGCCCAGGTCGAGCGTATTGGCGACGTGGTTGTGCATCTGAGCCGGGAACTGCGGACGCTTACGGCGGATCTGCGCCCGGCCATGCTGGATGAGTTGGGACTGGTCCCCGCTTTGCGCTGGCATGTCGAACGCTATGGGCAACTGCTGCCCAACCTGTGCCTGACTTTTGAAACGCGGGGCACCGCCCAGCGGTTTTCGCAGGAGGTGGAAGTGGCCCTGTTCCGCTGTTGCCAGGAGGCGTTGAACAACGTCAGCAAGCACAGCCGCGCCCGGCATGCCAGGGTCTTGTTGGAGCAGGAGCCGCAGGAGGTTTCCCTGCTGGTTGAGGACGATGGCTGCGGCTTCGATCCCCAGGCCCTGCGCAGAAACGTCCCTGCCGCCGGGGGGATCGGCCTGCCTGGCATGCGGGAACGGATTGTGGCGCTGGGTGGGTGGTTGTCGGTGGATTCGGCCCCCGGCAAAGGTACGCGACTCTATTTGGTTCTGCCCCTGGAAAGGACATCGCCATGAAACCCATCAGTATTCTGATTGCCGACGACCACGGGCTGGTTCGGGACGGCCTGAGGCAACTTTTATCGACCCAGGCCGATATGCAGGTGGTCGGCGAGGCGGAGGATGGGGTGCGGGCGGTAGACCTGGCGAAGAAACTCAGCCCGGACATCGTGCTGCTCGATATCGCGCTGCCCCGCATGAGCGGGCTGGAGGCCCTGCGCCTGATCCGGGGGGCGGTCGAGGGGGTCAAGGTCATCATGCTCTCCATGTTCGAAAAGGAGGCTTACGTTCAGCAATCCCTCGAAACGGGCGCGCAAGGCTACGTGCTCAAGGGGGCCTCCAGCAGCGGCGTATTCGATGCCGTACGCACCGTTTATGGAGGTGGGTATTACTTCAGCCCCGAAATCCATTCCACCGTCATCGAATCCTACCTCTCCAAGCACCACCCCCGCCCACAGGCGACCGCTTTCGATGCCTTGTCCGATCGGGAAAAACAAGTCTTTCTGCTGGTCGTCCAGGGAAATTCCACCAACGAGATCGGAAAAATCCTCTCCGTCAGCCCGAAAACCATTGAAAAACATCGCACCGCCATCAGTAAGAAGCTGGGCCTGAGTACGCCCCTGGAAATGGTGAAGTTCGCTGTCCGATCCGGTCTGCTTGACCCCGAATTCTGGGTCGGTTGAGCGATTCGACCAAACAGACCAAATATTTAAGGCCCGCTGGAAAAAGTAGGAATTCCGCATCGGTTGTGGGGAGTATCCCCCATCGACTTGGGGTAAGGTTTCGGTTAAAGATTACCTTGAAAGAGGCTGTGTGAATTTTTTGTTTTTTTTCCTGTCGGGTTGCTGCGACAGGGATTTGCGTTATCATATTAATACCTATTCCGACCTCATTCCTGATAAAAGACAACTGAGTACTTTATGCCTGGGTTGGCCGGAACCACCAAGGCTCAAAGGAGGGTGTCTCACATGCCGATTTCCCGTTTAACCCTGTTTCTCTTGACGTTCGGCCTGTTGGCAGCGATGCCCTCGCAGGCACAGATCTTTGCCGTCTCGGGTAAGCCTGCGGGCAACCCCAACCAGTTGACCAGCGTCCAGGCCAATGACAACCCTGCCGATGTGGCGGTGAACCTGGCCAACGGCTTCCCGGTCTGGTATCAGGATGCCAACAATGGGCGCAAGTATCAGCTGTGCCTCGATACCGCCCTGACGGTCGCGCCCGGAGTGGTGGTCAACCCCTGTTATTACGAGCCGCCCCTTGCGGTGCCCCCTTCCTTCCCGGCCAACTTCGGGGCCGAAGCCATCTACTGGTCCGCCACCGCCTTTGGGGACTATTTCAGCAGCAATGGTGCCCTGAATACGGCCCTGCTGGTGCTGAGCCTGGAGGCGACTGGCGCCAACGAGGCCGCTTTGGCCGATGGCAATCAGGCGGTCGTCAGCACTATCCGGCTGCGAATCGGGGTGCCGGTGGCCGGCACTTACAGGATCACCGGTCCTTATGGCACCCGCAACTATGGGGTGTCGGCCCAAGATCTTCTGGTCGAGCGGCAGATTAACCAGACTCAGGCTCTTGGGGTTACCACGCCGCAGAACTTTCTGGTCGCCATGGCCAATGGTGCGGCTCCTGCAGTGGAGCCGGTACCGCCCTCCCTTGATGTCGGTGTGGTCAATTCGGATGGTTTGAATATCGGCCCGTTTCTGGTGCCAGCCGCCACTTCTTTTAACCCGGTGACCTTTGCTGGCGGGCCGATCGCGGTGAATGGGGGCACGGTGAACGAGGTCAGTTATATCGGCTTGCCCTTAGCCCCCAATCCGGCCGATCCTTTGTCGCCCCTCACCGTTGGGCAACCGGTTGTGGGCAGCCCCTTGCTTCCCCCTGCCGGCAATTTCCTGCGCATCGAACTGTTGGATCCTCCGGCCGATTTCTTTCTCAACCGTGCTGACAGTTCGCAAACGGTTCAGTTCAACAATTTTCAGCTGATTGGCAAGCTGTTCAAGGATGAACCCAACCTGGCTCCGGTGGCGACCGATGATGTCGCCGCCACGGCGATCAATCGCAGCGCCAGCATTGACGTGATCGCCAACGATCTGGATCTGGCTTCCGGGGCCAACAGTCACGGTATCAATGTGCAGGCGATTGCCGTCGCCAGCAATGATACCCTGTTGTCCGGACCGATCGTCAACGCTTTGGGGATGCCCGCCATCACCGCCGCGCATCCTACCACCGCCGGTGGCACCGTGCGCCGGATCATCAACGCCACCACCGGCAAGGCGAGCTTTCTCTACTCCCCGCCCGTCGACTATACCGGCATCGACACCTTCCGCTATGTGGTGCAGGACAGCGGCGGACTGATCTCCGAACCCGCCACGGTCACCATCACGGTGGAAGATATGCAGCTGAGCAAGGCGGAGTACCGGCCTCGCACCGGCAAGTGGGCCATCAGCGGCACCAGTACCGATCGCACCGATAACCGCATCACCCTCACCGCCGGTCCCCGGGCCAGCCTGACCCCCGGTGGCGAGGTAACGGCCACTCCGGTGACCAGTGCGGCCCGCGGGCGGGTCGCGCTGCGCGTGAACAATAGCCGTATCGAGTTCGACCTTCAGGTCGATCCCCTGCCGGCGACGGCGGTGACGGCGGCCCATATCCATGTGGGTAGTCCCTCGGAAAATGGCCCGGTCATCTTCTCTCTGCATCAGACGGGTATCGATGCGCCCTTCGACGGTCGCCGCAGCGGCACCCTCGAGTCCTTTCACCTGCAGGCTCGGCCGGAGCGCGGCATCAGTTCCTTCGCCGCTGCGGTCAGTGCCATCCTGAGCGGCAACGCCTATGTCAACGTGCATACCGGGGCCTTCCCCGCCGGGGAGATCCGGGGGCAACTGAGCCGCCCGGTAATCGGCACGGCCGAGGTGTCGGACGATGGCCCGAGCGCAGGTCAGTGGGAGTTCAGGGGCCACTCCAAGGCCAGTCCGGGAGGGTTGCCCGAGGTGGTGGTGGAGTCGGCCAACGGCATTCGGGTGATCGGCACCCCGCTGCGGGTAAGGTAAACCATTGCGAACTTCAGGGGACGGAAGAGGAAACCCGCTCCGAGGCCCCCGGCAAATTTTGATAACATTAACCACCGACAAAGGAAGAACAACGATGAAACGACGGGATTTCCTCAAGTTCGGAACCGCGGGTCTCGCCGTGGTGGCGGTAGGCGGCATGGCGGAGTGGCCCAGTTTCTGGGGCGGCTCGCGGGCCTTCGCCAGTGGTCTCGGCGGACATCTGGAGTTGGACATGGTCGACGCCCTGGCCGAGATGGTCGACGGCATCGAGGTGCCCATGTGGGCTTTCAAGCTCAAGGGCAATCACGGCAGTCTGGGGGATGCCCGTATCCCCGGGCCGGTGCTGGTGGCCCTGGAGGGGGATCAAATCGAACTGCATCTGACCAACAGCATCGCCACCGGCGGTGCCCACGGTTTTGCCATCCCCGGGGTTTCGCTGCGGGTCGACGGCAATCAAGTCTCGCAGATTGCCGTTCCGCGGGGCGACGAGGTGCATGTCGAATTTACCGCTCCCGCTGCCGGCACCTACATGTACCTGGATCCCCTGAACGCTCCGGTCAACCGCGCCATGGGCTTGCACGGGGCCCTGGTGGTGCTGCCCAACCCCGTGGGCAACAATACCCCCTACAGCGGACTCTCGGGCAGCCACGCGGTGCAGCGGCTGTTCGACGATCTGGGAACGGCAGCCCATTTCCCCGGTGCCCCCTGGGACCCGAACCGCAACGCCATCTGGGTTTTCAACTGCATCGATCCGGTCAAGGCGCAGGCGGCCAGGGCGGGGGCCAACGCCATCTCTCCGGCGGCCTTTCTGGGCGGCTTCCTGCCCCAGTATTTCACCATCAACGGCAAGAGCGGGTTCTTTTCCGCCCAGCACGGCCATGTCGAGGAGGACGGGGGCGACCATGACCATGGCCTGGGGGAAAATCTGCTGTCCTTCAGCGAGGGTCTGTTCGATGCCCAGGGCAATGTCTCCATCCGGGGGACGGTAGGGCAGCCCATTGTGGTCCGCAACCTGAATCCCGGCCTCATGTGGCAGTCGCCCCATATCCATGGCAACCATGTCTATCTGCTGGCTCATGCCCAGCTCAACCAGGATAACACCCAGGCCTCTCGGACCCTCGGCAGCAATGTGCACATGGTCGATACCTGGGCCATGGCGCCTGGGTCGATTCAGGATGTGTTGCTGGCCTATATCGCCCCGCCGGATATCCCGGAAAATTTCTGGCAGGCCGCCGCTGCCGGAACCAATCACGAACTGTTCCCCCTGATCTATCCG
The DNA here is from genome assembly GCA_964650955.1 of uncultured Desulfuromonadales bacterium. GTDB lineage: Bacteria > Desulfobacterota > Desulfuromonadia > Desulfuromonadales > CAZYXS01 > CAZYXS01. The sequence goes on from CAZYXS010000009.1 coordinate 38,572, forward strand.
ATGCACGACCACAACGAAATCTCCAATACGGCCGCCGGCGGCAATTACCCGCAGGGCGCGGCCACCCACTGGCAGATCGACGCCCCCTTCGACCCGACCGATCCGGCCTTGGGAGTCATTCAGGTCGACCGCGCCGAACTGCGGGTGCGTACCGGACAACTGGTTGTCGAGGGGCGCTTCACGGTGCCCAATGTCATGCTGGATATTCATGCCGGCGGCAGCAGCGGGCCGAGCATCGCCAGCACGGTGCAGGTCGGCCCCGACGGCCGGTTCCGGTTCCGCGGACGGGCCCTGAAGGCCATGGCGAGCCGGTTCGTCACCATGATGCACCATGACCCGGTGACCCCGAGCCAGGTGCATGCCACTCGGACCGTGCCGCTGCGGCTGATCTGAGGCGACTCGAGGATTAACAGGAGTGTTACCAGAAGGAGATAGCCAACCATGGCAGATTTCATTCCCCGCGATCAAAGCCACCCCTTCGACCCCGCCGATCCGGCGCAGATCGCCGCCTTCGAGGGCTTTGCCGCCACTGTTCCCACCACCGCCGGCATGATCGATTTCGCCAATGGCGTCCCAGTGGATGGCATCAATGTGACCAGGGCCGACGCCGCCCGGGCGACCCGGATGTTCGCTCCCGGGTTTCTCACCGGGGTTGTGGCGGGAGCGGTTGACATGCCGACCCCCGACGCTGTCGCTCCTTCGCCCAACGCCACCTTCGAACGGCGCGGGCTTCATGATGTCCAGCTCGCGGTGCCCGGGGCACCGGCACCGGTTGACATGTGGAGCTTCGAAGCCCGCCTCAACCGCGGGCAGGATGTCAACATCGGCACCTGGCCGGCCAGCACCATCCGGGTGCGGGAGGGTGAAATCGTCCACACCCTGATGAACAGTCGCCGGGGGCCGCACACTATTCACCATCACGGCATCGAACCGACCCCGGCCAACGACGGCGTCGGCCACCTCACCTTCGAGGTTTCCGGGGGCGATTACGCCTATCAGTGGCAGGCCGCCGAGGCCGGCACCTATTTTTACCACTGCCACCGCAACACCGTGCTCCATTTTGAAATGGGCATGTACGGCATGCTGATCGTCGATCCCAACGTGCCCGGCGCCCCCTTCGCCGATGGCGGTCCCGGGGTGTGTCTGGTGCGGGATACCCCCACCGCCTACGACCGGGAGGCGATCTGGGTGGCCGACGACATCGATGCCCGCTATCGCGATCTCGACGTGGCCGATGGTATCCAGGCGGTCGACACGAACGGCCGCGACGGTTTCGTGCTCTGGAGCGATCCGGACAATCCCCGGCTCAACGACTTCAACCCGACCTATTTCGTGGTTTCAGGGCAGGCGGCTCCGGCGCAAGCAGGGACTTTGGTTGATGAAGTGCCCGACTTGATCCCGAATGCCGGCGCCACCCTGAACCCGGGGCAGAAACTGCTGGTGCGGGCGGTCAATGCCTCCTACTGCAACACGGTCTGGACCTTCCCGACCAGCCTGCAGGGGACCGTGATCGCCCGGGATGCGCGCACTTTGGGACGATCCCGATTTGGCTCTTATTCGGAACCATTTTCCCTGGCCAGCATCAATCACCAGTTCACCTTCACTACCGCCCAGCGCTTCGACATTCTGGTGGATACCGCGGGCGCTAGGACCGGGCAGCACCTGGTCACGATCGAATACCGGCACTGGATCAGCAACCTCCCTTTGCGGACGGTCAAGGTGCCGATCTCGATCACGGTCAACAGCTAGGGGAGCCAACAAGGAGTTTGGCCTATGGGAAAATTTTACCGACTGGATCAACGGGCACGATGGGGCATGCTGGCCCTGGGACTGCTGCTGGCCTTGGGCCTTCCGGCGACGGCGAAGGCCGTGCTGCTCGCCGGAGTCGAGGTGCCCGTGCCCGAGCCGCAGAACCTGGCGCGCTTCGTGGTCGATAAGGATGCCGCCATTCGCCTTGGCAAGGCCCTGTTCTGGGATATGCAATTGGGCAGCGACGGCCTGACCGCCTGCGCCACCTGCCATTTCCACGCGGGCACCGACAGCCGTAGTCGCAATACCCTCCACCGGGGGGTGGACGACAAGTTCGACAATGGCAGCAGCCGTCCCAATGCCGACCTGACGGCGGCGGATTTCCCCTTTGTCCAGTTCGCCAACGAGGTTGACCGTACTTCTGCCCGCACCGTCCGGGATGACCGGGTCGGTGCCCAGGGGGTGAATAAGACCCAGTTTCTCGGCATCACTCCGGGCGAGGCGGTAGATGCGGGGCGCACCCTGCGGGACGACACCTTCCACCGCCAGGGGCGCAACACCCGCCAGAGCACCGGCCGCAACGCGCCGAGCGTCATCAATGCCGTGTTCAACTTCAGCAACTTTCTCGATGGGCGCGCCCATCATTTCTTCAACGGAGTCGATCCCTTCGGCCCCCTCAATACCCAGGCGCGGGTCTACGTCAACACCGGCAACGGGCTGGCGGCCCAGACCCTGACCGGAGATCTGACCACCAACCCCTTCGCCCTGAATAACGCCAGTCTGGCCTCCCAGGCCGTCGGTCCGCCCCTCTCCGACGTGGAAATGTCCTGGGTCGGCCGCACCTGGCCCGACATCGGGCGCAAGTTGCTGAGTCTGCGGCCCTTGGCCAAGCAGGAGGTTCACCCGACGGACAGCCGTCTCGGCTTGCTGCGCCACGCCAGCGGCAAGGGGCTCGCCGCCACCTATGGCAGCATGATCCAGGCGGCCTTCCAGCCCATATTCTGGAACAGTTCGACACAGGTCGACGGCTTCAGTCAGATGGAAAAAAATTTTTCCCTGTTCTTCGGTCTGGCAGTGCAACTTTACCAGGCGACCCTGGTTGCCAATCAGACTCCCTTCGATGCCTTTGTGGCCGGGGATCTGACCGCCATGAGCGAAAGCGCCCAGCGGGGCTTCAATGTTTTCCAGTCGGGGGGCCCGGCTTGTCTGAATTGCCACGTCGGGCCGGAACTGACCGGCGCTTCTGTCAGTGGGGCCACGGCACCGGGTGAGGCCGGACTGATCGAACTGATGGCCATGGGGAATGGGCAGTTGGCCAATTACGATATCGGTTTCTACAATATCGGTGTGACCCCTTCCAGCGACGACCCGGGTCGAGGGGGGAATGCCCCTTTCACCATGGCCAACGACCAACCCATGCCCCTCTCCTTCACCGGGCAGCATTTTGCCGGTGCCGCCAATCTCGGATTTGAGCCCCTCGCCCGGCCTGGCTGCATCAACAACTTCCTGGCCGAGCCGCCGACCATCTGTCCGCCGACCAACGCCGTCATTACCAGGCA
>CAZYXS010000010.1:0-20486 GCA_964650955.1 uncultured Desulfuromonadales bacterium
CTGGCGGAGCGCTCTCTCAAGGCCCAGTCCAAGGGGCCGATCCTCTGCTTCGTCGGCCCGCCGGGGGTGGGCAAGACCTCCCTCGGGCGCTCCATCGCCCGGGCCATGGGGCGCCGCTTCATCCGCATTTCCCTCGGCGGGATGAAGGATGAGGCGGAGATCCGCGGCCATCGCCGCACCTATATCGGCGCGCTTCCTGGTCGCATCCTCCAGGAGATCATCCGCTGCGAGGTCAACAACCCGGTCTTCATGCTCGACGAGGTGGACAAGATCGGCCAGGATTTCCGCGGCGATCCGGCGTCGGCCCTCCTCGAACTTCTCGATCCCGAGCAGAACGACACCTTCACCGACCATTATCTCGATCTTCCCTTCGATCTCTCCAAGGTGCTGTTCATCGCTACCGCCAACCAGATGGACCCGGTCCCCCACGCCCTGAAGGACCGCATGGAGGTGATTCCTCTCTCCGGCTACAGCGATGAGGAAAAACGGCAGATCGCCTTCAAGTACCTGATTCCCAAACAGCTCGAGGATAACGGCCTGGCCGACCGGGAGATCCGCTTCGCCGAAGGGGCGGTCCGCAAGCTGATCAAGGATTACACCCGCGAGGCCGGCGTGCGCAACGTCGAGCGGCAGATCGCCTCGGTCTGCCGCAAGCTGGCCCGGGAAATTACCCAGGGGAGCAAGGTCCGGCGGCGCATCGAGGCGGCGGACGTGGAAGAATTTCTCGGCCCGCGCAAGTTCTTTACCGATGTGGCCGCCGAGATCGACCGGGTCGGTGTGGTGACCGGACTGGCCTGGACCGAATCGGGGGGAGACATCCTGTTCGTCGAAGCGGTCTGTATGGCCGGCAAAAAGGAACTGACTCTGACCGGCAGCCTCGGCGAGGTGATGCAGGAGTCGGCCCGCACGGCTCTTTCCTATGTGCGGGCCCAGGCCGAGCAGTTCGGCATCGAGCCCGATTTCTACGAACGGGGGGACATCCACATCCATGTCCCCTCGGGCGCCATTCCCAAGGATGGCCCCTCGGCCGGCATCACCATGGCCACGGCACTCATTTCCCTGCTCACCGGCCGGGCCGCCCGCCGCAGTGTGGCCATGACCGGCGAACTGACCCTTAGCGGCCGCCTGCTCCCCATCGGCGGGGTCAAGGAAAAGATCCTCGCCGCCCGCCGCGCCGGGGTGACCACGGTGCTGCTGCCGGCCCGCAACCGGGAGGATGTGCGCAAGCTCGAGGAGGAAGTGACCACCGGCATGCAACTGGTGCTGGTGGAGGATATGCAGGAGGTGGTGGCCCAGGCCCTGCTGCCGGGGCGGCCGGGCCGTACCACCTCGCTGTCCGGTTATGATCTCTCCTCGACCCCGCCGGTTTGAGGTCCGCGGTCATGACGGGGTTAGGTTTTGCACCGGCCGCCCCTTTATGCTAAGGTCTGCCCGATTGTTTCAACCGCCGTCGTTCGAATCGGGGGAAGGTCCCCGGCCCGGGCGGCGTCTCTTTTTGGAGGCTCCCATGCTACCCAAGACCTGGCGGTCCCTGTGTGCCGCGCTGCTGCTGACCCTGCTGCTGGCCAGCGGGGGTGCGGCCATCACCCTGGAAGAGAAGGTCCGCGAACACACCTTCGCCAACGGCCTCAAGCTGCTGGTGGTGGAGCGCCACGACGCGCCGACCTTCACCGCCTACATCACCTTCGGCGTCGGCTCGGTGCATGAAACAAGCGCCCACCGCGGCGTCGCCCACCTGCTCGAACACATGCTGTTTAAAGGGACCCAGACTCTGGGCACCCGGGACTGGCAACAGGAAAAACCCCTGCTGGAGCGGATCGAAGCGGTCGGCAGCCAGGTGGATGCGCTGAAGAACCGCCCCGGAGCCGATCCGCAAAGGTTGGCGGAGTTGCGGGAGGAACTGGCCCGGTTGCAGGCGCAGCACAAGGCTTTCGTGGTCAAGGACGAGTTCTCCCGTATCTACGCCGAGAACGGGGGGGTCGGCTACAACGCCTTCACCTCCAAAGACCTGACCACCTACCTGATCTCCCTGCCCTCCAACAAGCTGGAACTCTGGGCCGCCATCGAGTCGGACCGCCTGCGCCAGCCGGTCCTGCGGGAGTTCTACACCGAACGGGACGTGGTGCGGGAGGAGCGGCGCCGCTCCTACGAAACCAACCCCGACGGCCTGCTTTATGAAACCCTGCTGGCCAACGCCTTCACCGTCCACCCTTACCGCAACCCCATCATCGGCTGGGCCTCGGATATCGACAACCTCTCCCTGGCCGCCACCCGCGACTTTCTGCAACGCTATTATGCCCCCGTCAACGCCGTCATCGCCCTGGTGGGGGATGTGGATACCGCGGCCGCCATCGCCCTGGTGGAGCGTTATTTCGGTGACCTGCCGGCAGGCACCCCGGTGCCGCCGGTGACCGCGGTGGAACCGCCGCAGCAGGGGGAGAAACGGGTTCAGGTGCAGTTCGACGCCGAACCGAACCTGGCCATGGCCTTCCACAAGCCGACCCTGCCCGAGCGGGACGACTACGTATTCGATCTCATCGACCTGCTCCTGTCCCAGGGGCGCACCTCCCGCCTGTATCGTTCCCTGGTGGTGGAGCAGCAGCTGGCCAGCTCGGTGGGGACTTATTCCGCCCCCGGCTCCCGCTATCCGAATCTGTTCGTGGTGGCCGCGGAACCCCGCCATCCCCATACCCTGGCCGAGGTGGAAGGGGCCATCCTGGCGCAACTGGAGCGGCTCAAGACCGAGCCGGTCACCGCGCAGGAACTGGCCATCGCCCGCAACCGCCTGCGCGCCGACCGCCTGCGCATGCTCAAGGGGAACGAGGGGTTGGCCCGCATGCTGACCTATTACCAGAGCGTCGCCGGCAGTTGGCGCTATCTGGTCGACTATGACCAGCAGGTGGCCAGCATCACCGCCGAGGAGATCATGGCGGTGGCCCGCCGCTATTTCACTGCCGAGAACCGCACCCTGGTGACCCTGGCCAAGGGGGATGCCCCATGATGAAACGACTGCTGCTGTTGCCCCTGCTGCTGCTCACCGCCTGCGCCCCGGCCCTGCCCCGGCCCGACCAGCTGGTTTTCCCCCCCCTGGCCATGCAGGTGCCCGTCATCGACCGCATCGAGCTGCCCAACGGCATCCGCCTCTATTTGAAGGAGGACCACGAACTGCCGCTGGTGCAGGTCACCGCCATGCTCGGCGCCGGCAGCATCGGCGACCCGGCGGAGCTCACCGGCCGGGGGGGGCTCTACGCCGCCACCCTGCGCAGCGGGGGGGCCGGCGAGCGCTCCCCCGAAGCTCTCGACGCCGAGGTGGAAGCCCTGGCCGCCAACCTGCGGGTGGCCACCGACAGCTACGCCACCGCCATCGACCTCTCCCTGCAGAGCGCCGATCTCGACGCCGGCCTGCAGTTGCTGGCCGACCTGCTGCGCCGCCCCCGCTTTGATGAGCAGCGGTTGGAGCTGGCCCGCCGCCAGGCCATCGAGGCGGTCCGGCGGCAGGACGACGACCCCGATTCCGTGGCCCAGCGGGCCCTGCTGGCGGCCCTCTACGGCGATCATCCCCTGGGTCGCTCCGCCACCATCGCCAGCCTCGGCGCCATCCGCCGCGAGGACCTGCTCGCCTTTCACCGCCAGGCGGCCCAGCCCGACACACTCTGGCTGGCCATTTCCGGCGATTTCAGCCGGCCGGCCCTGCTGGCCCGGCTCGCGGCCCTGCTCGGCGACTGGCCGAAGGGGCAGCAGCCCCCCCAGCCGCTCCCTCCGGTGACGGCCGGTCCCCGGCCGGCCGTGCTCCTCGCCGCCAAGGAGATCCCCCAGACCACCATTCTGCTCGGGGAGATGGGTATCGATAAGGACGCCCCCGACTTTCACCCGGTGCGGGTGATGAACTTCATCCTCGGTGGCGGCGGTTTCAACTCCCGGCTGATGCGGGAGATTCGTTCCGACCGGGGGCTGGCCTATTCGGTCTATTCCCACTACCAGGTCGGCCGCCGGCTGCCCGGGGTCTTCATGGCCGGTGCCGAGACCAAGAGCGCCAGCACTCTCGAGGTGGTCCGGTTGATGCGGGCGCAGATGCAGGCGCTGCGGGACCAGCCGGTGCCGGAGGCGGAACTGGCCCTGGCCAAGGAGAGCCTTGTCAACAGCTTCGTCTTCGCCTTCACCGACAGCCACGAGGTGGTCAGCCAGCAGCTGCGCCTTGACTATTACGGCTATCCCGAAGATTATCTGCAGCGCTACCAGGAGCGGGTCGCGGCGGTCACCGCCGCACAGGTGCAACAGGCCGCCCGCGAGCGTCTCGATCCCGCCCGCCAGACCATTGTCCTGGTGGGGGACCCGAAGCAGTTCGACGCCCCGCCCGAAACCCTCGGCCTGCCGGTGGAAGCGGTGCAGAAGAAAGACTAGACGGACTTCATGGAACAGAGCTTCGAACTTTTCCGCTCCTTCGCGGTGCCTATCGCCGCCAGCCTGGTGGTGGCTGTAATCGCCATCCCGTACGCCAGCGATGGTGTGCATACGGTGCTGGCGGCATGAGCGAACCCTCCCTGGATCGGACCCGGTTAGCTGAGGTCCTGCAGAGCTTCGACCCCGCCTGGCTGAACAACTACCAGACCCTTTCGGCGCGGGTCGCCGAACTCTGCGGCCGCATCGAGGAGCAATGCCGGGAGCACCTGCAGTGCCGGCAAGGGTGCGACAGCTGCTGCCGCCACCTCAACCTCTTCTGGGTCGAGGCGGTGGCCCTGGGCTGGGCCCTCAAGCAGGTCGAACCGACCCAGGCCGCCCTGATCCGCAGCCGGGCAGAGGAAGTCGCCGAGGGGGGACCCTGTCCGTTGCTGATGGGGGGGCGTTGCCTGCTCTACGTGGCCCGGCCCCTCATCTGCCGCACCCATGGTCTGCCGCTGCTGCTGGAGGTAACCGGCGAGCGGCGCATCGACTACTGCCCGCTGAATTTTCAGAAGGCGGACCGCCTGCCGCCGGGGGCGCTGATCAATCTGGAAAACCTCAACGCCACCCTCACGGCGATCAATGCCCTGTTCGTCAAAGAGTTGTTCGGGGCAGAGGGTCCCCCCCGGCAGCGGCTGAGCATCGCCGACGCGTTACAGCTTCCCTGGTGAGGGTCTAAGTTATCGTGATTGCAAAGAACGGGATTTGTGGTTGAATTGAAGCGGTTTGCATCCATTGCGGGAGGAGGAGGGCATGATCGTACAGGTCGATCTGGTCACCGTGATCATCATGGTGGTGGCGGTGGTATTGGCGGTGGTGCTGGTGCCGATGTTGTTGCAGGTTCGGCGCACCGCCCGGGAAGTCGATCATTTCCTGCAGGAACTGCAGCAGGATCTCTTCCCCATGCTCAAGGAGCTGCGGCAGGCGGCGGAGAAAATCAACCGTGCTTCCACCCATGCCGAAGAGGGTCTGGCGCAGACCCGCCTGATGTTCGATTCCGTTGGTGAAATCGGCCACGCCCTGCATGGAGTCAATCGTTTTCTTTCCCGCGATCTTGGGCGCCTGGCCCGCAGCGGTGCCGGATTTTGGGTCGGTGCCCGGGCGGCGGCGCGGGTTCTGCTCAAACAACTGCACAGAAGAGGAGACTGATCATGGCCGATGATTGTCGTTGCAACGGGGTTGCCGGAATGTTCCTCGGGTTGGTCGTAGGCGCCGCCATCGGTGGCGGCATCGCCCTGTTGACCGCCCCCCGGTCCGGCCGGGAGACCCGGGAACGGATCCGGGAAGGGGCCGAGGATTTCGGCGAGAAGGTCAAGGAAACCACTGCCGAAACCGAAGCGCGGCTGCGCAAGGCGGTGGCCGATGCCAAGGACCTGCTGCACCGCAAGCAGGACCTGCTGCGCAATGCTCTTGAGGCAGGCAAGGAAGCCATGGTCGCTGAAAAAGAGAAGCAGCAGGAACCGCAGGTTTAACCTTCCTGGCGGCAAAAAAACCCACCCCAGGGTGGGTTTTTTTGCGCCGGCGTTTCAGGAAGCAGGGGAGAGCTGGGTTTGCAATGAGTCAATGGCTGGATGAAATACGGGAATTTTTCCGGCGGCGGTTATGGAATATCGATCCGGCTGAACTGCCTGCGGGGCGCAGGTTTCTGCTGCGTCTCGGGCAGGTCTGCAGCCTGGTCGGCCGGGACTTTTACAAGGACCAGTGCATGCTCCAGGCTTCTGCGCTGACCTACACCACCCTGCTCTCCATCGTGCCGCTGCTGGCCTTGATGTTCGCCGTGCTCAAGGGGTTCGGTGTGCAGAACATTCTCGAGCCGCTGATCCTGGAGCGCCTGATGGTCGGCTCCGAGGCAATGGTTGCCCAGGTCATGACCTATATCGACAACACCAATTTCGGTCGCCTGGGGGCGGTGGGCCTGGTATTGCTTTTGGTCACCGTCCTGACCCTGCTGATCAACATCGAATCGAGTTTCAACCACATCTGGGGGGTGCAGGAGAGCCGCAGCCTGCTGCGCTGTTTCACCGATTACCTCTCGGTAGTCCTGATCAGCCCGCTGCTGCTGCTGGCCGCCATCTCCATCACCACCACCCTGCGCAACCAGGACCTGGTCCAGCGGCTGCTGGAAACGGCCTTTGTCGGCGAGGCGGTTCTGGCAGGGTTCAAACTCCTCCCCTTTGTGGCCATGTGGATTGCCTTCACCTTCCTCTACATCTTCATGACCAATACCCGGGTGCGCTTTGCCGCCGCCCTGGTCGGGGGGATCTTCGGCGGTACCCTCTGGTTGCTGGTGCAGTGGATCTACGTCGAATTCCAGGTCGGGGTGACCCGTTACAATGCCATCTACGGTACCATGGCGGCCCTGCCGATCTTCATGGTCTGGATCTACGTTTCCTGGCTCTGCGTGCTTTTGGGCCTGGAACTCAGCTACACCTGGCAGAACCTGCGCAGCCTGCGGCGGGAGGCGGGCATGGGGGCGGTCAGCTACGCCAGCCGGGAATTCGTCGCCCTGGCGCTGTTGCTGCTGATCGCCGAGGACTTCTACCGAGGAGCGCCCCCCCGCAGCCGCGAGGACCTGGCCGAAGAGCTCGATTTGCCCCCCCGGTTGACCCAGCGGGTGCTGGGAGACCTGGTGCGGCTCGGCTTTCTGAGCGAGGTGCGGAATGGGCGGCAGGAGGTCAACGCCTACCAGCCCGGCCGGGAGCCGGAAACCCTGAGCCTGGCCACAGTGGTCCAGGCCTTGCGGGAAGATGGGGAGGAGTGCGTCGGCGCCCCGCGCAAGAAGGTGGTGGCGGTGATCGGACGGCTGGAGCAGGCCCTGGCCCAGTCCGACCGCCTGGCGCTGGGGGATTTGACCCTGGGGGGATTGGTGCGGCAGCTGCCGGCCGAGCCTCCGGCGGGTTAGGCGGTGCCCGACCAGGTGTGCAGGGTGAACACGCCGTCTTCGAGGGTGGCGTAGGAATACTGGCTGATCCAGTCCCCCAGGGCGACCAGGGTGCCGCTGCCGGTCTCCAGGCTGGGCTGATGGAAGTGCCCGCTGACCACTGCGGCGTACCCTTCGCCGAAACGACGCTGGGCATGGGCCCGCAGCAGGGGCAGGGGAGAAAAGGGGAGGCGCCCCCGGCGTTTGGCCTGGCTGCGGCGGCTCCCCCAGCGGGCGATGGCCCAGGTCAGGTCGGGGGGCGTCAGGGAGATCAGTCCCTTGAGCAGCGGGCTGCGCAGCAGCCCCCGCAGCCGTCGATAGCCGAGGTCGGCCGGGTTGACCAGGTCGCCATGGGTGAGAAAGATGCGATGTCCGTCGATCTCCACGGCGCCGCCGTCGGGCAGGACGGTGCAGCCGAGGGTGCCGGTGAAATAGGGGCCGAGATGGAAATCGTGGTTCCCCTCCACGTAGACGATGGCAGTACCCGCCTCCCGCAGGCGCCGCAACGCTTCGAGCAGCGGCACATAGGGGGAGAAGACCACATGGCTGTAACCGACCCAGAACTCGAAGATGTCCCCGAGCAGGTAGAGGGTGCGCGCCCGGCCCTGCCAGCTTTCGAGAAAAGCCAGCAGTTGCCGATAGTTGGCATCGGCGGGAGAGCGCAGGTGGGCATCGGCAAGAAACAGATCGGTCATGGCCGGAAACTATAGGGAGGGGCCGGGGGAAAGTCAAGCCGGCCGCCGCTTCGCGCCATGGTGGACAAGGGGGGCGCCGCGGGTTTATGATGCGCCCGGGGAAATCCCTCCCCGCCAGAATCGTCGAATCAGAGAGCGCCCGTGACTGTCCAGATCCCCCCCGTCCCCGATTATCCGACCCGCCTGCGCACCGGCTTCCACGACGGCCTGCGCACCTCCTGGAAGCTGATCAAGTTCGTCTTTCCCCTCTACGTGGCCGTTGAGTTGCTCAAGCTGACTCCGGTCATCGACTTTTTCGGCAATCTCTTCGCCCCCGCCATGGGGCTGTTCGGCCTGCCCGGCGAGGCCGCCTTCGCCTTCATCGCCGCCTTCCTGCTCAACCTCTATGCCGCCATCGCCATCATGGTTCCCCTGGAACTGACCCCCTGGCAGGTCACCCAGTGCGGCCTGATGATGGGCATCGCCCACAACCTGCTGCTCGAAGGGGGGGTGCTCGGCAGCACCGGGGCCCGGGGCGGGCTGCTCACCCTCTGCCGGGTGCTGATCGCCCTGGTCACCGGCCTGGTCATGCAACTGCTGCATACCCTGGTGGTGGGCTGATGGAGACCCTCGGCCTGGCCCTGCTCGGGGCCTCCAAATTGAGTCTGAAGCTGATCCTGATCGTGGTGCCGCTGGTCACCCTCTTCGAGGTGCTGCGCTACCTGCCGGTATTCCGCCGCGCCGGCGGCGCCGTCGACCCGCTGATGCGGGGAATGGGGCTCAGCCGGGACGCCGCCGTGCCGCTGTTCACCGGCATCTTCCTCGGCATCGCCTACGGCGCTGGCATCATCATCCGCACCGCCCAGGAAAAGGCCCTGCCCAAACGCCAGCTGTTCCTGATGGGGCTGTTCCTAGCCACCTGTCACGCGGTGGTGGAGGATACCCTGATCTTCGTGGTCATCGGCGGCAACGGCTGGATCATGCTCGGCGTGCGCCTGCTCATCGCCTTCGGCCTCTGCGCCCTGCTGGCACGGCTGTGGCGGAGGCAGGACCCCGCCAGCTGATGCCCATCGACCCCCTGCCCATCCTCTATCGGGACGAACACCTCGTCGCCGTGCACAAGCCCGCCGGGCTGCTGGTGCATCGCAGCTGGATCGACCGCCACGAGACCCGCTTCGCCCTGCAACTGGTGCGCGACCAGATCGGCCAGATGGTCTATCCGGTCCACCGCCTCGACAAGCCCACCTCCGGTGTGCTCCTGTTCGCCCTGCACCCCGAAGCCGCCCGCACCCTCGGCCAGGCCTTCGCCGCCGGGCAGGTGGAGAAGACCTATCTCGCCGTGGTGCGCGGGGTCCCGCCGGAGAGCGGCCTCGTCGACCATCCCCTGCGCGAGGAATACGACCGTCACGACGACCCCCGCGCCCGCGCCGGCAAAGACCCCCAGCCCGCCCGCACCAGCTACCGCCGCCTGGCCGAGGTGGAGATCCCTTTCCCGGTCGGCCGCTATCCCACCAGCCGCTACGCCCTGGTCCAGGCCCATCCCCACACCGGCCGCAAACACCAGTTGCGGCGCCACTTCAAGCACATCTTCCACCCCCTGATCGGCGACACCAAGCACGGGGAGGGGCGCCACAACCAGTTCTTCCGCGACCAGTTCGACTGCCACCGCCTGCTGCTCGCCGCCGTCGCCATGCGCCTGCCCCATCCCGCCGACGGCCGGCCACTGATCCTCACCGCGCCTCTGGAGGAGAGTTTTGCTGTGGTTCTGGAGAGGCTGGGGTGGCGTCACGCCCTGGAACACCCCTTGCTTTTTCCCTGGACCTCCGGGAACTTTGTTCTTTTTGGCTGCAAGATGAAATGCTATAAACAAGCCAGTAGTCATTGGGGATGAAAAGTAGTCCCCTTGCTGTTTTTCGGATTGAAGAAAGTTGTCATGGGTCGATCTGTTGCTCTGCAGGTCATTCTCTGTCTGTTTGCAGTCCTAATTCTCGCCGGTTGCGGCAATCGCTATTACAGCGGGCCGGTCACGGACCACTTCGACGGCCGGACGTTCGACAACCCCTGGGCGCCGATGCCGGACCGCTTCGGCGACTTCCTCAAGTGGCGCCTGACGGCCGATCGCGGGCCATGGCCGAAGTCCGTCCCGGTGACCCCCGTGATACCACCTGCAAGGGTCGAAGGCGACAGCCTGCGGGTGACCTACGTCGGGCACTGCACCGTGCTGCTGCAAACCCAGGGGTTGAACATCCTGACCGACCCGATCTGGTCGGAGCGGGCCAGCCCGCTGAGTTTTGTCGGCCCGAAACGGGTGGCCGCGCCCGGGATCCGGTTCGAAGATCTTCCCCCCATCGACCTGGTGCTGGTGAGCCACAACCACTACGATCACCTCGACCTGCCGACACTCGAAGACCTGGTCAAGGCCTTCAACCCGCTGGTGCTGGCGCCCCTCGGCAACGACACCATCCTGCGCCGGGCGATTCCCGGAATCCGGGTCAGGTCCCTGGATTGGGGGGAAAGCTTGGAGCTCAATCCCCAAGTACGGGTTGCCCTCGAACCGATGCAACACTGGTCGGCCCGCAGCCCCTTTGACCGGCGGCAAGCCCTGTGGGGTGCTTTTGTCGTGGATGCGCCGGGTGGCCCCATCTACTTCCTGGCCGATGCCGGCTATGCGAAAGTCTTGTCGGAGCAGTTCATGGCCAAATATGGCACCCCACGGCTCAGCCTGCTGCCGGTGGGGGCCTACGAGCCGCGCTGGTTCATGCAGTATGCCCACATGAACCCGGCCGAGGCGGTGCAGACCTATCTCGATCTTGGCGAGAGCTACGCCATAGGGACCCAGCACGAAGTCTTCCCCATGGCCGACGAAGCTTATGCCGTTCCGCGCCAGGCCCTTGCCGATGCCCTGCAGGCCATGGGGGTCGAAGAGGGTCGGTTTCTGCTGCCCGAGGTGGGTGGGTGGTTCACGGTGCCGCCACGGTAAGCGTCTGGCGCCCGGTTCTCGCCCGCAATCCCGGGGGCATCCTACCATTCACCAGGACCAGTCGATCATGCACGAGGAGATTTTCCGTGGCCGATAAGAATACCAGGCAGAGGGATGAGCAGGCCAAACTGGAGCAGCGGTCCTTTCTCCTGGCCCTTGTTCTGGTGAGCGTGCTGTTTCTATTCCTGCTCAAACCATTTTTTGGGGCGATATTCTGGGCCTGCATCATCGGCCTGATCTTTTATCCTCTCTACCACCGGCTTCTGACACGAATCGGGCCGCGGCCCAATCTTGCGGCGCTGGCGACGCTGATGGTATGCGTGGTCATCGGTATCGTTCCGTCGCTATTTGTCATCGGCTCGTTTTTCCAGGAAGGTGCCAGCCTCTACCAGCGGCTGCAGAGCGGCGAACTTGATCTTGGCAATCGCATCGAGCGGATCAGGGAGGCGTTCCCGGCGATTCAGCTTTTTCTCGAAGGTCTGCATCTTGATCTGGACAAGGTCAAGGCGCAACTCTCCGCCGGGGCCCTCAACGCCAGCCGTTTCATTGCCCAGAACGCCGTGCAACTTGGCCAGGGCACCCTGCAGTTTCTCGTCAGTCTTGGGCTGATGCTCTATATGGCGTTTTTCATGCTGCGCGACGGGCACACCCTGGTGGACCTGCTGGTGCGCGCCCTGCCGCTGGGAGACGAGCGGGAACGGCTGCTGTTCGCCAAATTTGCCGAGGTGACTCGCGCCACGGTTCGCGGCAATCTGCTGGTTGCCGTTACTCAGGGAGCCCTGGGGGGGATCATCTTCTGGATTCTCGATATCCGGGGGGCCTTGCTCTGGGGTGTGGTGATGACCCTGCTGTCGTTGATTCCCGTGGTCGGCGCCGGTCTGATCTGGGGACCGGTCGCCATCTACCTTTTCGCCATCGGCGAGTGGGTCCAGGGCGGGATTCTGGTTGCGTTCGGGGTCGGGGTGATCGGCTTGGTCGACAATGTTCTGCGGCCGATACTGGTAGGACGGGACACCAAACTGCCGGACTATATCGTGCTATTCTCCACTCTCGGTGGTTTTTCGCTCTTCGGGATGAACGGCTTCGTGCTTGGCCCCTTGGTGGCAGCGCTGTTTGTCGCCTTCTGGGGGATCTTCATTCGTGAGTTCAATCTGCCGCAGGCTGCATCTGATGGCCGTACCCGAAAATGAGGATGCATTGCGGCGTGGAATTGGCGAGGCAACCTAAACCCCCATTGCTGGATTGTTTTTTTCGCCTGCCCGAATATAAACCTTGCCTTCTGCAGAACCTGCGTGCTAGGGTGGCTTCACTTAAGAAAGTTTGTGCAATTGTTTTGTTGCTCGCCAGATGGACAAGGTGTCTCTCTGGAGCAAGACACGCAGACCCACTTGGGCTGTGTGTCTTTTCGTTTCAGGGCCAGCAGATTTTGCACAACAAAAACGTTCCCCAATGGGGAACATGGAGAAAAAAGATGGCAGAAGGTACCGTGAAGTGGTTCAACGACGCAAAGGGTTTTGGTTTCATCCAGCAGGATAATGGTCCTGACGTGTTCGTGCATTTTTCCGAAATCCAGAGCGAAGGGTTCAAATCCCTCGCCGAAGGTGACCGGGTCAGCTTCGAAGTCACGCAGGGCAAAAAGGGCCCCCAGTCGGCCAAGGTTCGCCGGATCTAAACCTTGCCCACTTAGCGATAAAAAACCCCCGGGAACTCCTGGGGGTTTTTTTATTCCTGCGCCATCACTCCCAACCGTCCGCCTTCCCTCCCCATTGACCGCTGAACACAAACTCCTGCACCGGTTTGCGCGGCCTTCGGGCGGCGTCGCGGGAGCGCAGCTCCTCGGGCAGATCCTTCGGGTCGCCAGCATAGCCTATGGCCAAGCCGCTCAGAATCTCGAATCCATCCGGAACTTGATATAATTCCCGGGCCTTTTCCGGCAGAATCCCGATCATCTGGTGCACAGCCAGTCCCCGGGCGGTCGCTTCCACCAGCAGCTGGGCGCTGGCCAGGCCGAGATCGTGCAGCGCGGCCCGGTTGGGCTTGTCGTTATGGCTGAAATTGAGCCGGCTGATCCCCAGAGCCAGTACCGGCGCGAACTTGGCCCAGGCCTGGTTCGGCTCCACCAGGCAGGAGAGCAGGCGGGTGAATTCCTCCGGGTTCTCACGGGTTGCCAGCAAATAGTGCCAGGGCTGGGCGTTGTAGGAGGAGGGGGCCCAGCGGGCCGCCTCGAACAGGGCGCGCAGGTCTTTGGCTGCCACCGGGCGGTCGGCGAAGGCGTAGGGGCTCCAGCGGGCGGCGAGCAGGTCGTGGATGGGGACGTCGGCGGCGGCGTGCATGCTCATGGTCGGCTCCGGTCGGTAAGGGTCAGTTGAGGTCGAAGAGCAGGAAAGTCGTATCCGACACTGCCTGGAGTTGCAGGCGTTCCTCTTCGCTCAGGGCCGCGCCGTCGCCGGGGGCGAGCTCGCGGCCATTGACTTTGAGGCGCCCCGCAAGGAGTTGCAACCAGAGGTGGCGGCTGTGCTGGACCAGGTAGTCCTGCTGGCGGCCGGAATCGAGCTGGCCGCTGAACAGGGCGACATCCTGGTGGATCACCACCGAGCCGTTGCGGCCGTCGCGGGAGCCGAGCAGCAGCAGGTCGTTTTTCGCCTGCCCGGCGAAGGTGCGCTGTTCGTAGCCCGGGGGCAGCCCCTTGGCCTCGGGCAGGATCCAGATCTGGAGAAAATGCACCTCCTCGGTGTCGGAAGGATTGAACTCGCTGTGGGAGATCCCCGTGCCGGCGCTGATGCGCTGCACCTCGCCGGCCCGGATGACCCCTTCGTGGCCGAGGCTGTCCTGGTGCTTGAGGGCACCGCTGAGCACGAAGGAGAGGATTTCCATGTCCCGATGGGGATGCAGGGGAAACCCGGCACCGGGAGCGACCCGGTCCTGATTGATCACCCGCAGGGTGCGGAAGCCCATGTGCGCTGGATCGTGATAGGTGTCGAAGGAGAAGGTGTGGCGGCTGTCGAGCCAGTCGTAGCGGGCATGACCTCGGTCTTCCGATTTACGCAGTTTGATCATGTTCGACTCCTGGGGTGTTCGGGTTGGCGCCACTCCCGACAATGTTGCCCCCGGACTTCCGGAGGGCTGCTACTCCTCCGGGCTATCCATTCATTGGGAAGGGCTGCCATCAAAGAGATATCATGCCTTGGCGCCGGGTCAACCTTCTGGAGGTAGGCAAACCGGCTGAAATGGTCGGGTATAATGGGGTAAACGGGGCCGTTCTGGGCGGGAAGGAGATTCTGGATGATCCGATGGATGACAGTGACGGTGCTGGGTCTGCTGCTGGCAGTAACGGCATCGGCCCAAGTGGTTAAAACCGAAGAACACCGAGTGCGGGTGGTGCCGCTAGTCGAGGGGCTTGAGCATCCCTGGGGGCTGGCCTTTCTGCCCGATGGCCGGATGTTGGTGACCGAGCGCCCCGGGCGGCTGCGGATCGTTCAGGATGGCCGCCTGCTCCCCGAGCCGGTGGCAGGGCTGCCGCCGATCATCGCCAGGGGGCAGGGGGGCTTGCTGGATGTGGCCCTGCATCCCCGCTTTGCCGAGAACAGCCTGGTCTACTTGGCCTACGCCGGGCCCGGCCCAGGGGGGATGAGTACCGAGGTGGCGCGGGGCAGACTGGTGGGGCAGCGGCTGGAACAGGTCGAAGTGCTGTTCCGTCAGCTGCCGAAAAGCGACGCCCGCCAGCATTTCGGCGCCCGGCTGATCTTCGACCGCCAGGGCTACCTCTACATCACCCTCGGCGATCGTGGCGACAAGGACCGGGCGCAACTCCCCGACGACCATGCCGGATCGGTGATCCGGCTGCATGACGACGGCCGGGTGCCCGGGGACAACCCCTATGTCGGTAAAAAGGGCTGGAGGCCGGAGAAATACGATCTGGGCCACCGCAACCAGCAGGGGGCGGCCCTGCACCCCGACACCGGCGAACTCTGGACCCATGAGCACGGCCCCCAGGGGGGGGACGAGCTCAACATCATCCGCCCCGGCGTCAACTATGGCTGGCCGGTGATCACCTACGGGGTCAATTACGTGATCGGCACCAAGATCGGCGAAGGGACCCATAAGCCGGGTATGGCCCAGCCGATCCATTATTGGATCCCCTCCATCGCCCCTTCGGGAATGGCTTTCTACACCGGGGAGCGCTTTCCTCGCTGGCGCGGGGATCTGTTCGTCGGCGCCCTGGTGGATCAGATGCTGGTGCGTCTGCGGTTGCAGGGGGAGAAGGTGATCCGCGAGGAGCGGATGCTGCAGAACCAACTCGGCCGCATCCGCGACGTGCGCCAGGGGCCCGACGGATATATTTACCTGCTGACCGATGAGGACAATGGTCGATTACTGCGGCTAGAGCCGGCCGATCCCGGCTGAAAATATCGCGGATTCGCAGGTTTCAGCGTCTTTGGATACAACTTAAGTGGTTGTTTTTATTTTTTCGGGCATTGACAAGACCCTCCGGTCAGCTTTAATTGATCTCAACGCAGTATCATCCAAATGCCAAAGGAGGTAACAGGTCATGAAAAAACTTCGTCTGTTAGGCTTGATCCTGTGCGGCACCCTGCTGCTCGCGGGCACGGCCTTGGCCGCCGGTCAGGCAGCCGCCAACACCGGTTGCGGCCTCGGCACCCTGCTGTGGGGCAACAATGCCGACGGCTCCATCATGTCCCAATCCCTGCAGGCCACCACCAACGGCACCTTCGGCAACCAGACCTTCGGCATCACCTCGGGCACTCTCGGCTGCACTCAACCCGCCAACATCGCCGCCACCGAGCGAATGATCGAATTCACCGCCGCCAACCTCGACAATCTGGCTAAGGACATCGCCCAGGGCCAGGGGGAATCCCTCGACACCCTGGCCGAGTTGATGGCCGTGCCGGGGCAGCAGCGCCCCGCTCTCTACAGCCACCTGCAGGCCAACTTCGACCACATTTTCATCACCGGCAACGACCGTTCCGGTGACGTGCTCGACCGGATTCTGATCGCCGTCAACTGATGCGCTCAGGAGCAGGTTCAGGCAGACCTTGGAGCCGCAGCAGGCCGATTTTCCTGCTGCGGCTCCTGTTTGTAGTCTGGATGCTATGCCGCGCCCCCATGGTTTGGGCTGACTCCTCCTATCTGGCTGAGCTTCAGCAGCGGGCGCGGGCCCAGGCGTTGCATCAGGAGCGCACCTGGCAGATTCTACTCCACTACCAGCCGACCCTGGCCGGGGTGGAAAGCCTCATCGACGATCCGCGGTTTTTCCTGGCTCCCGCCGGCAAAACTGACCCGGCGGGGGAACTCGATGCCACCCTGGCCGCCCTGTTCGCCCCCCCGCAGGAAGAATCCTCCGATCCCCGCTGTCGCTTCGTCGCCCGCCGTGCCTGGCTGGAGGAGGCGCTGGCCATCGACCCGGCCCGCCTGCCAATGGTGGAGTGCCCGCAGTTTGCCACGGCCCTGGCCAAGGTCGATCCCCAGCGGGCGGTGCTGATCTTCCCTGGCTCCCATCTCAACAGCCCGGCCTCCATGTTTGGCCACACCCTGCTCAGCATCGAGGGGCCCTACCGGAGCCGGCTGCTCGCCTATGCCGTCAACTACGCCGCCTTCACCGACGAGACCAACGGCTTCGCCTATGCCGTCAAAGGGTTGCTTGGGCTCTATCCTGGCTATTTCTCGATTCTTCCGTACTATGAAAAGGTCAAGGAATACAGTGATCTGGAGCGACGGGATGTGTGGGAGTACGAACTTGACCTGACCCCGGAGGAGGTCCGGCGGCTGCTGCTGCATGTGTGGGAACTGCGGGAGATCGCCTCCGATTACTACTTCTTCGGCGAAAACTGCTCCTACAACCTGTTATTTCTTCTCGAGGCCGCCCGCCCGCAATTGCATTTGACCGACCGGACCCGCCCCTGGGTCATCCCCGTCGACACCGTGCGCTTGGTGGGCGAAGCGGGGCTGGTGCGGGAGGCCGTCTACCGACCCTCCAAGGCGCGGCGCATCAGCCGCCTGGCCGCCTTGATGACCCCCCGGGAGCAGGACCTGGCGATGCAGGTGAGCGGTGCAGGGATCCCTGCGGGTGGTTTGCCGGCTCGGATTCCCCCTCTCGCCCAGGCCCGTATCCTTGACCTGGCCGCCGAGCAGATCGAATTTCGCTACTTCCGCAAGGAAGTGGAGCAGGAGGAGTACCAGCGGCAGTACCGGGACGTGCTCGCCGCCCGCAGTCGCCTGGGGCGGCTGGAGCCTGCCGGCACGGCGGACCCGATCCCCGGCCGCCCCGACCTCGGCCATGGCTCCAACCGCCTGGCCCTGGGCCTGGGGCAGTGGAAGGAGCGCAACTTCGCAGAGCTGAAGCTGCGCCCCGCCTACCACCACCTGCAGGACCCCGACGACGGATATCTCGAAGGGTCGCAGATCGACTTTCTCAACCTGGTGCTGCGCGCCTATCCCGACGAGGGGAAGCTGGAGTTGCACGCCCTCGACCTGATCAACATCGTCTCCCTCGCCCCCCGCAACCGGATCTTCCGGCCCGTCTCCTGGAAGGTGAATACCGGCCTGGTGCAGAAGACCTCTGCCGACGGCTCTGACCACCTGGTCTATCACCTCAACCCCGGCGGCGGGTTTGCCTGGAAGCTTGGGGGCGGGGTGGCCTACCTGTTTGGCGAGACCGCGGGCCAAATGGGCGGACGCCTGGAAGAAAGCTATGCGCTGGGGGTCGGCGGATCGGTGGGGTGGCTGGGACATCTGCGGGAGGG
This sequence comes from uncultured Desulfuromonadales bacterium, assembly GCA_964650955.1. Classification (GTDB taxonomy): domain Bacteria; phylum Desulfobacterota; class Desulfuromonadia; order Desulfuromonadales; family CAZYXS01; genus CAZYXS01. Next base: position 17,776 of record CAZYXS010000010.1, read on the forward strand.
GTGGAAACTGCATTTGCGGGGGCGGCAGATCTACTTCCTGGCCGCCGACGCCCATCGCGAAGGGGCACTGCATCTCGACCAGACCTGGCGGCTGCATCCCGATCACAGCCTCAACCTCAATCTCGGCCGCAGCAAGGAATCGGGCGTACTGTCCAACGAGGCGGTCCTGTCCTGGAATCTTTATTGGTAGGCTTGTCCCTCAATAGCGGAAGTGCTTGATATGCTCGCCCTTTTCCCCAAGCTCGGTCATCGCTTCGATGCCGATCTGCAGATGGGTATCGGTCCAGAGCTGGGTGACTCGGTCGTCCGACTGCTCGGTCTTGACCCCCTCGGGGGTCAGGGGCATGTCGGAGACCAGCAACAAGGCCCCGCGGGCGATCTCGTTGTGGTGGCCGACGATGAAGATGGTGGCCGTTTCCATTTCGATGGCGATGCAGGTCATGCGCTGCAGGCGGGCGAGGAACTTGTCGTCGTGTTCCCACAACCGCCGGTTGGTGGTGTAGACCACCCCGGTGCGGTATTCGTGACCGTGGGAGACGATCTTCTCCGAGACGAACTTGTGCAGTTTGAAGGAGGGGAGGGCGGGAACCTCCGGGGGGAAATAGTCGTTGCTGGTCCCTTCCCCGCGGATGGCGGCGATGGGCAGGATGAAGTGGCCGATTTCGGTGGAGGTTTTCAACCCTCCGCACTTGCCGAGAAACAGCACCCCCTTGGGTGCCCGGGCGCTGAGCAGATCCATGATGGTGGCGGCGTTGGCCGAACCGATGCCGAAGTTGATGATGGTCAGGCCGTTGGTGTTGGTGGCCGCCTGCATCGGCCGGTTCTCGCCGTGGACGTCGCAGTCGAAAATACCGGCGAACTTGCGCACGTAGTTGGAGAAATTGGTCAGCAGGATGTAGTCGCCGAACTGGTCCAGAGGCATGCCGGTGTAGCGGGGCAGCCAGTTGCGGGCGATCTGCAGGCGGTCGGTCATGGTCCCTCGCCGGGCAATTCGGAAATGATTACACTAGGATAAGTATACCGCCCGAGAGGTTAAAGGAAGCCCCAACCCCGATTTCATCCTATGGCGGCGAGAACGGGGTTGGGGTGCATCAGGCGGAAAAGGTGGAAGGGAGGTTTCCCTCACCTCCGGGAAATCTGGCTCAGCAGTCGCTCCTCGTCGGGGAATTGGCCGGTACGCTTTTTCGAATAGACCAGGGTGCCGTCCACCACCACCTCGAAGACCCCGCCGCTCGATTGGATCAGTTTGACCTCCGCGGCTCCGGCCTGCTCCAGTTTGGCCGCCAGACTGGCGGCGCGATCACGGTAGCCTCATTGATTGCAGTATTCGATACTGACCAGCATGATGACCTCCGGTAAGGATTGCGGGTTCAACTCCCAGGAGAAGTATAGCACCCGCAAGGCGGTTTTTCCCTTTTGGCCCGGGGTTGGGGCGAGTCAGCTCTTGCCGGGTTGGAAGAACTCCAGCAGCAGATCGGCCTCCCGGGGGGAGAGGTCGAAGCGGAAGGTCGCGTCCTGAATCAGGGGGGCCAGGCGTTGGTCGGGGTTCTCCTGCAGGTGGCCGGAAATCCATTTGACGGCGCGGCGCAGGTCCTCGCCATCGGGCAACAGATCACTCATAACGCAGGTTCCTCCTTGTTTCCTGTTTTGGGTGCCGGTTTGAATCCGAGGTGCAAACGAGTCTTCAATGGGGGCTTGGCCAGTTCGCAACGGTTTGCAACGCCACCTGGATGGCGTCCCGTTCTGCCTGGAGTTTCCTTTCGACGAAAACCTGCTCGCCGCTCATTCGCTCGGCCAGGACCGCGCAGATGCAGCCGGCGGCAAAGCCGTAGACCAGCCCCATTTTGAACAGGGTGCCGGCCTCCATTTCATAGTTGAGGATCCCCAGCTGCCGATATTCCTCGGTGCTCCCCCGCAGGCGCCGCAGCAGGTAGGGATTGGCCGAATCGTTGCGCTCCTGCCCTTCGTAAAAGCTGTCGACGCTGGCAGTGATGCCGAGGCGATGTTCGACCCCCAGCTGCTGCGCCGCCTGCACCAGCGCCACGGTCAGGAAGGGGTCGGCGGCGGCCGGGTAGGCGGTCGGGGCGATATCCTCGGCGGCTCCCTGGCGGCAGAGGGCCGCCTGGGAAATCACCAGTGAACCGACCCGCACTTCCGGGGCGATGGAACCGCAGGTGCCGACCCGGATGATGGTTCGCATCCCTACCCCGACCAGTTCATTGACCACGATGGAGAGGGAAGGCGCTCCCATGCCCGAGGTGGCGGCGACAAAACGGGGGCCCCCCTCCAGGGCGCACAGGTAACTGTGCAGGCCGCGGTTCTCCGAGAGGGTCTGCAGGCAGATCACCCCCGGCGTTTCCTGGGCAACCCGCCGGGCCCGCTGCGGGTCACCGCAGAGCAGGGCGATGGTCGGCGGCTCGGGGCCGAGGTCCGTGCGGCCGAAGCCGATATGGTAGTAGCGGTCGCTGCTCATCGGCGCAGGTTCCTGGGTTTGGAGCGCGAGGGTGGAGTGCAAAGCCAAACAGGGTCATCCGTGGTCCGAATGGCCCTGTTTGCAGGCTGAGTTGGATTGTATCTGAAATCCCGATGGCTAGAACAGTTTTTTCGCCATCCCCAGCAGGTCGTCGACCACCGAGCCGTCCTGGTCCTGGTCGAGCAGCGCCAGCAGGGACCTGCCGCCTCCCGTGGCCGAGCCGCCGCCCCCCCCCAGC
>CAZYXS010000010.1:20496-40762 GCA_964650955.1 uncultured Desulfuromonadales bacterium
AGGAACACTCTGGGCCTTCCTGCCCTCCCAGCTGACGACACAGGCAGTGACACAGAATCCAGGGCACTGACCCAACAGGAGGCAGTTCAGAAGGTCCTGCTTGCTCAGGGCGCCCATGGCCAGAGCCGCCACCATCGGCAGCATCTGTTTCAGAATGCCCGTGTCCATGCCGGTTTTTTCTGCGGCCCGCGAGGCCACCTGGCGGCTGACATCCTTGCTGCCGAAGATGTGGCCGAGGATGTTGTTGCCGTCGGCGATGGTTTCCGGCCGGTTCAATTGGTCGGGCTGTTCGAGATAGCGCTGGTGCTGGCCGTTTTGCAGGGCCGATAGCAGGGCGTCGAGACCACCGGGAGCTGAGGCATTGCGTTTCAGCCCCTGAGAGAGGGCGGGCAGCAGTTGCGCCATGGCATCCCGGGCCTGGTTTTCGCTGACCCCGAACCGGCCGGCCAGTTGCTGAAGTTGGGCTCCGCCTTGGGCGCCGAGGATTTGATCGAGCAGACCCATGATCGACTCCTTTCTCGTGAAAAAACTTGACAGCAAGGGGCGTGACCTGTTTCGGTAGAGCCAACTTTTCGTGGGGTGGTCCTTTCTGTATGTTCATTTCTTAGCGGATTTTCACCCCATGTCAACCAGGCTGCCCTGCGAGAGTGCGGTTTGCACCTATCCACATCACGGGAGGATGTCATGATTCGAATCGATGCCGAGGCGGAGAAACCCGCCCTCATCCAGGCCGCGGAACAGCTCTGTGTTGCCGCCCGCACCGCCCCCAAGGGCAAAGGCAAAGATCTGCTGGTGACGGCCATCGTCACCGGCGAGGAGAAGGACCAGCTTTGCCGGAAAATGCGGGAGATCGCCGAGCGCGACCAGATGGCCTTTTTCAACCGGGATGCCGGCAACGTGGACGGGGTCGAGGTGGTCGTGCTGCTTGGCTCCCGCAAGGAACCACTCGGTTTGCCCCACTGCGGCTACTGCGGCTTCGCCAACTGCGGTGCCATGGTCAAGGCGGGGGGCTTCTGTTCCTTCAATGTGGGGGATTTGGGCATCGCCGTCGGGTCCGCCGCCAGTCGGGCGGCCGACATGCGGCTTGACAACCGCATCATGTTCAGCCTGGGCAAGGCCGCCCTGGAACTTGGCATGCTCGGCCCCCATGTTGCCCTGGCCTATGGCATTCCCCTGTCCGCCACCGGGAAGAGTCCGTTTTTCGATCGGGGATGATGCCTGGTGGTGCAACCTGAGTACTCGAAGTGCGGCCCGGCTGAATTAATTTCAGGCGGGCCGCGAGTGTTTGCTCCGACTATTGTTTTTTCGCCAAGGGCAGCCCTGCGCCGATCCAGGCATCGAGCCCGCCCTTGAGGGGATAGACCGTTTTGTATCCAACCTTGTTCAATGCGCGCGCCAAACTGGCGCTGGAGGCTTCGTTGGGTCAGGTGCAGTAGGGGACGATGAAACTCTCCTTCGGCAGTTCCTTGACCAAGGCCGCCAACTGCTGGTTGTTGCTGATGCGGATCGACCCGGGAATCAGGGTGTCGGAGGTTTCCCAAGCCAGTTCATTGCGCGTGTCGATGAAGACGATCGGTTGACTGCGTTCCAGTCGCTGCTTCACCTGATCGATGGTGATGGTAACCGAGCCTGCATTGGCCGTGGCAGCCGAGTCGCGATCATGGTGATGATGGGCGTGCCCGGGGGGCTGGGCCGCCGGGGCGCAGGCCCCGAGGAAGAAAAGGGCGATGGCTGCCAGACCATGCCCGAAGATTGCTTTCATGACAGTCTCCTTGCTTGGCGATGACTGGATCCGGGAGCTATGACTCCCAGTATAGACGTTTTCCCTGCTACGTCCAATTGGTGGAGGCAAATCCTGGCCAGCAACAGGGCCGGAAAAGGTTCAAGAACCGTCGGTTGTATGTTAATATTCCCATTTTTCCCACCTATTGGGTTTCGAACGTACAGCTAGTATCCATTTTTCCAGGAGCGTCCCCCAGTGGGAATTGCCGCTGACATTGCCATCATCGTTGTCGCCGCCCTGTTCGGCGGCCTCATAGCGCAGAAGCTGAAACAGCCGCTGATGCTCGGCTACATCCTGGCCGGTATCCTGATCGGGCCACATACGGGCGGCATCACCGTTTCCGACGCCCACGAAATCGAGAAGCTGGCGGAAATCGGGGTCGCCCTGTTGTTGTTTGCCCTCGGTCTGGAGTTTTCCCTGCGGGAACTCAAACCGGTGCGCTATATCGCCCTGATCGGTACGCCCCTGCAGATCCTGCTCACCATGGGCTACGGCTACCTGATCGGCGGCTGGCTGGGCTGGGAGCCGGTCCCCTCCTTGTGGCTGGGGGGGCTGATCTCCCTCTCCAGCACCATGGTGATCCTCAAGACCCTGATGAACCAGGGGCGCATGGGGACCCTCTCCAGCCGGGTCATGATCGGCATCCTCATCGTCCAGGACCTGGCGGTGGTGCCGCTGATGATCCTGCTGCCGCAATTGAGCGATCCCGCCGGCGGCTTGCCGATGCTGGGTGTGGCGGCGGTCAAGTCGGCGGTGTTCCTGACGGTGATGATCCTGCTCGGCACCAAGTGGCTCCCCCGCCTGCTGGCACTGATCGCCGGCTGGAATTCCCGGGAGCTGTTTCTGCTCTCCATCACCGCCATCGGCCTCGGCATCGGCTATGCCACTTACCTGGTGGGGCTCTCCTTCGCCTTTGGCGCCTTTGTCGCCGGCATGGTGCTCTCCGAGTCCGATTACGGCCACCAGGCGCTGAGCGACATCATTCCCCTGCGCGACCTCTTCGGGCTGCTCTTTTTCACCTCCGTCGGCATGCTTCTCGACCCGGCCTTTTTGTGGGAGAACTGGGTCCAGGTGCTGATGCTGGTGCTGCTCGTCTCCGTCGGCAAGGGGGCGATCATGGCCCTGATCGCCCGCGGCTTCGGCTACGGCAACGTGGTCCCCCTCGCGGTCGGCCTGGGGATGTTCCAGATCGGCGAATTCTCCTTCGTACTGGCCCAGGTGGGCTACAGCAGCGGGGCTCTGAATGGGGAGATTTACTCCTTCATCCTCTCCGCCACCATCATCAGCATGGTGCTCACCCCCCTGGTGTCAGGGTTGACGGCGCCCCTGTACGCCTGGCGCCAACGGCTGTTCAAGAAGGAAATGCTGCAGACCATCAACCTCCCCCGCGAAGGGCTCAGCGGCCATGTGGTGATCGCCGGTGGCGGCCGGGTCGGTCAACATATCGCCCGGGTCCTCAAGCAGTTGGAGATCCCCTTCGTCATCGTCGAACTCAATCACCGGCGCATCGAGGAGTGCAAGGCGGCGGGGTTTCCCGCCATCTACGGCGATGCCAGCCAGGTGGTGGTGCTGGAGGCGGCGCGTATCGACCACGCCCAGCAACTGCTCATCACCCTGCCGGTGATCACCATCGCCCAGGCCATCGTGCGCCATGTCCGGCAACTCCACCCCGACCTCAACATCGTCGTGCGGGCCGAAGGTGAGGAGCAGATGGAGACTCTCTATGGACAGGGAGTCTACATGGTCATCCTCCCCGAGTTGGAAGCGGGGCTGGAGATCGCCCGCCAGGCCCTGCTGCACCTGCAGATTCCCATCCCGGTCATCCAGCGTTTCACCGACTCCATTCGCCGGGAACTCTACCATCCCATTTCCGAGTCGACGGACGACCAGCGGGAAATCCGGTTGCTGAAAAACGCCAAGGATCTGCTGGAGCTGAGCTGGGTGCGGGTTCCCGACTGCAGCCCGCTGGCCGGCCACACTATCCGCGACCTCGAGATCCGCAGGCGCACCGGCGCCTCCATCGTCGGGGTACTGCGCAACGGCGAGTTCACTGCCAACCCGCACGCCGACTTCCGCATTGGCCCCGACGACCTGGTGGCGGTCATCGGCAACACCGCGCAGCGCGAAGCCTTCCAGGTCCTGACCCTGTGCAGCCTCGAAGCAGGGGCCTCCCCCCATGCCGGGTCTTCCGCCTGGTCCATCTGAGCGAGCACCATCCCCCAGAACAGCCCTGGGGGCGGAACTGCACCGGCAGTCCGCCCCCAGGGTCGTTTTCTTCCTGCAAAAAACCTATTGCAGGGTTTCGGTAAGGTATTCCCCGAAGCGCCGCCAGGATTTTTCATCGGCGTCCTTGCGGTAGCGGTCGGAGCCGAATACCGTGAAGGCGTGAGGCGCCCCGCTGTAGCTGATCATTTCATGGTTCACCCCGGCCTTTTCCAGTTCCACGGCCAGGGCGGCAAACTGCTCCATGGTCACTGCCGTGTCGGCCGTTCCGTGCAGGATCAGGAGTTTTCCCCTGGCCTTCGAATAATCCTGCCCGGGCGGGGTTTCCAGCCCGCCATGAAAGGCGACAAACCCTTTCAGCTCGGCCCCGGAGCGGGCCAGTTCGAGGATCGCCGCACCCCCGAAACAATAGCCGATGGCCACCGCTCGCTCCAGGTTGCCACCCTGGGCCCTGGCGGCGGTCATTCCGCCATTGAGCAGGGCGCGCATCCGCTCCCGATCCTTGTACAGGGCCCCGGTCAGTTTTTTCTTGTCTTCAAGCTCCGTCGGCCGTACACCCTTGCCGAACAGGTCAAGGGCGAAGACCGCGTAGCCCATGCCGGCCAGCATCTGCGCCCGTTTTACCTCGTAATCTCCCAGCCCGTCCCAGTCGTGCACCAGCAGCACCAGCGGGGCGTTGGCCCCCGGGCTGACGAAATAGCCTTCAAAGGGTTCGCCGTTGACGTTATAGGCCACTGGCCCGCCGGCCGCCTGGGCGCCGACGGCCACCAACAGCCACAGAATTGTGCCGAGAATTCTCATCGCTGACCTCCTTCGCGCTGCGATTGCGCCAGGGCAGGGGAGCTAGGCTCCCCTGCGACTCTGGGTCAACTCTATCACCCCTGGGACAAAGGGCAATCGGGCGGGAGGGGAGGTAGGAGGTGGTCAGGAACTGCCGGGCTGGCTGGCAGTGATGTGCAGGCCGCAGTGGACGCAGCGCCGCATGTACGTGGGGAAGAAGCCGTGCATGTGGAAGGGTTTGCCGCAGCGGGGGCAGGGGGCAAAGGCTGCCAGGCCCACAGCGACGCAGACCAGCAGGATCCAGACCACGAACACCATGCCGGCCACCCGGTCAGAGCCGGACAGGTTCAGGGCCAGGTAGATGGCAGGCAGGTAGGCGAGGATCAGTCCCCAGAGAAACCACCGGCGCCGGCGTAGACTCTGCATGCGCCCGGTGAAGGCGACGGGGTCGTTGGGCGGAGCTTCGTTGGCGGCGGGCGGCGGGTTCATCCAGATGCTCCCTTCGACGGCAGTGGGTCGGCTAGGCGACCAGCAAGAAGGCGTAGCGGTTCATGGTGGCCTGGGGATCGGTCAGAACGTCGATGGGAAAGCCGCAGGCCCGCACGGTGGCGAAGACATCCACCCCCAGGGATTCGGGCCCCGGGCGCAGCAGCTTGGGGTGATTGCAGGAGCGCCGCTCCCCCGGGCATTGGGGGCAGATGCGGCACTCGTCCATGAACAGCTGGAAGGCTTTGTGATAGCCCGCCAGAAAAACCGCCCGTTCCAAGTCGAGGAGCTTGAGATTAATGTCTCTGCTCCAGCCTTTGCGCTCCTCGGGATCGGCGAACCTGGCCTGGATGCGGATCACCACCACTTTGGCGTATTCGCTGAAAAATTCCCGGCAATCAGCGAAAGCGGGGGCCTCGGGGGGGCAGCCCCCCTTGCGCCCGTAGGAGTCGCACCCGTAGGCGCATTTGAACCGCACCCATTGCCGTACCTGGATATCTTTGCCCGCAATCCAGCGGAATTCCTCGAATCCCCGGGCGGTCAGTTCCGATTCGATATGCAGTTGATCGATCATGGCAGTGGTCCTTGACGTCAGCAGGGGCCCGGGAAGGATCGGCAAGATTTGGTTAATGATACCCAAAGATCAGGGTATTGCCAGTAAATTCAGACGCCTGCCGAAAGAATGCCGGATCTGCCAAGCGAAAGTTTGCGAGGCGGGCAGGGGGCCTTACCCTTTGACCTGGCGGCCCGTTTCCATGAGCCTGATTTCACGCAACTTGGCGCCGGGAGATTGCATGTCCTGAAATCTGCATTAGAATATAGGAAAATTTGCCTTTTTAGCCATGCAGTTTGAGGTGCCCATGGATTCGGATTCCCTGCAGAGTCGGGTCAAGAAGCTGGGCGAATTGCTGCTCGAAAGTCGGTTGATTTCACCGGAACAACTGGCCGAGGCCCGGCGTTTGCAAGATCAGTCCGGCGAACGCCTGGGATCCCTGCTGGTTGGTCTCGATTACATCAACAGCGATTCCCTGGTCGAACTGCTGGCGAAGCAGTTTGGCCGACCCGCCGCCGACCTGTTCAAGTCAGAGATCCCGGCCGGCGTCCTGGCTATCCTGCCTCTTGAGAAGATGAAGAAATACCAGGTCCTGCCTGTCGGCGGCGATGCCACCCGGGTGCGCCTGGCCATGACCAATCCCAACGACATGGCGGCCCTGCGGGAACTGCAGTTCATTCTCGGCATGTCGATCCAGCCGCTGGTAACCCCGGCGTACCAGCTCGAGGCGGCGCTGAACAGTCTGAGTCGCTCCCCCAATGCCATCAAGGAGGGGCTGCAGGGGGCAGAACTGGCGAAAAACTTCCGCAAGAAAAGCCGCAGCGAGGTGCTCCCCGCCCTCAACGAGCTGTTCGAGCAATTGCTTGAAAAGGGGGTGTCCGACCTGCTGCTGGTAGCCGGCACGGCGCCCAGCATCAAGAAGAACAACCAGGTGGTCCGGCTGCCCGGCCCCATCCTGACCCCCAAACAGGTGGGAGAATACGCCCGGGCGATGATGACCGACGCCCAGTTCGAACGTTTCCGCCAGCGCAAGGAGATCGAATTCTCACTGACCCTGCAGGACAAGGGGCGCTTCCGGGTCAACATCTACAAGCAGCGCAATTCCCTCTCCGTGGCGGCCCGGCACATCGTCGACGAGATTCCCTCCCTGGCCCAGCTTGGGCTCCCCCCCTGGGTTGAAGAATATGCCCTGCGCGCGCAGGGCTTGATACTCATCACCGGCCCCACCGGCCACGGCAAAACCACCACCATGGCCGCCCTGGTGGACATCATCAACAGCAAGTCGCGGCGCAACGTCATCACCATCGAAGATCCCATCGAATACCTGCACCGCCACAAGCAGAGCAACATCAACCAGCGGGAGGTCGGGGTCGACACCGACAATTTCAGCCAGGCCCTGCGCATGGTGCTGCGGGAAGCGCCCGACGTCATCGTCATCGGCGAGATGCGCGACCCGGAGAGTTTCGCCATCGCCCTGCAGGCGGCCGACACCGGTCACCTGGTGCTCAGCTGCATCCACTCCAACAACGCGGTCATGGCCATCAACCGCATCATCGACGTGTTCCCTCCAGAGCAGCAGCACCAGATCCGCGTGCAGCTGGCCGACAACATGCAGTTGATCCTCAACCAGCGACTGGTCCCCCGCAAGGACGGGCGGGGCCTGGTTCTGGCCCTGGAGAAGCTCAGCAGCAGCTACCGGGTGCGCAACCTGGTCCGGGAGGGGAAATCCCACCAGATCCGCAGTCTCCTGCAGCAGACCACCGAAGACTTCCAGTCCCTCGATTTGAGCCTTGCGCAATTGGTCAACGAGGGGCTGGTGGAATACAACATGGCCTTGCAATATTCCCAGGACAGCAAATATTTCCAGACCATGGCCCGAGGTCCTGGGCGGGGGACGGAATAAAAAAACGGCCGCGCTGCCTTGCCCCGAGAGGGCGGCGCGCGGCCGGGAGTGCAGTGCCGAGGCGAGTCGGTCAGCGCACCTGCTGCAGGTACTTGTAGAACTCCGAGTCGGTGGAGAGCACCAGCTTGCCGTTGTCTCCTACGGCCTTGCGGTAGCTTTCCAGGGTCCGGATGAAGGCGTAGAACTCCGCATCCTTGTTGAAGGCGGCGGCATAGATGGCGGCGGCCTTGGCATCCGCTTCACCGCGGATTTCCACCGATTTACGGTAGGCCTCCGATTCGATGCTCTTGAGCTCCTTCTGCATCTGGCCGAGGATGTCGGCTTTTTCCCCCTCACCCTCCGAGCGGTACTGGGCCGCCACCTTCTTGCGCTCGGAGATCATCCGTTCGTAGACCCGCTGCCGCACCTGCTCCACGTAGTTGATCCGCTTGATCTTCACATCGATCAGCTCGATGCCGTACTCCGGGGTGCTGGCCTGGGCCTTTTCCAGGATGCCGGCGATGATCTCCTCCCGCCCGGTGAGGGTGTCGGGATTGATCTCCACCCCTTCCAGGTCGATGATTTCCCGCGTCCCCTGGGGCGGGCGATAGTCCTTGCCCCGCACCAACTCCAGCAGCAGGTGCCCGGAGACGGCATCCCGCACTACCGAGTCGAGGATGTCGTCAAGCCGGCTCTGGGCGCCCCGTTCCGTGGCCACGGTCTTGAAAAACAGCAACGGGTCGACGATGCGCCAGCGGGCGGTGGTGTCGATCCAGATGTATTTCTTGTCCTTGGTCGGGATCTGGTTCGGGTCGCCGTCCCACTTCATGATCCGGCGCTGGAACCGGTGCACCTCCTGGATCAGGGGGATCTTGAAGTGGATCCCCGCCTGCTGGATCCCCCCGACCGGCTTGCCGAACTCGGTGACCAGGGCCTGCTCCCCTTCCTCCACCACGTAGATCGAGCCGATCAGGGCGATCAGCAGCAGGAACAGCAACGGAATGACCAGCAGTTTGCGATCGATCATTGCTCCCCCCCTTTCTTCCCTTCGCTGCGCAACGGCAGCAGCGGCAGCGCCCCGCTCCCCTTGCGGTCCATGATGTAGATCTCCTCGATGCGCGGCAGCACCTCTTCCAAGGTCTCCAGGTAGAGCCGGCGGCGGGTCACCTCCGGCGCCTTGCGGTATTCCACCAGCAGCGCCTCGAAGCGGCTGGCCTCGCCCTGGGCGCGGTTGGCCCGCTCCACCGCGTAGCCTTCGGCCTCGAGAATGGTGCTGCGGGCCACCCCCTTGGCCTTGGGCACCTCGCGGTTGTACTGCTCCCGCGCCTGGAACACCAGGCTCTCCTTCTGCTGCTCCGATTCGTTGACCTCGTTGAAGGCCGCCTTGACCTGCTCCGGCGGGTTGACGTCCTGGAACTTGACGGTGACGATGCGCACCCCGATGTCGTAGGAGTTGAGCAGTTGCTGCAGCTCCTTTTCGATGGCGGCAGCGAGTACCGCCCGCTCGGTGGTCAACACCTCGGTGACGTTGGAGTTGCCCACCACCTTGCGCACCATGGCCTCGGAGAGGTCGCGGATGGTCTCCTCGGGATTCTTGATGCGGAACAGGAACTTGTAGGGGTCGGAGATCTGGTACTGGACGATCCATTCCACTTCGCTGACGTTGAGATCCCCCGTCAGGGTCAGGGATTCCTCGTCCAGGTCCTGCTTGGTGTAGGTGGAGCGCACCCCCGCCTGCACGGTGCGAAAACCGAATTCCTCCTTCAGCACCCGGCCGGTTTTCACCAGGTAGACCCGGTCGATGCCGAAGGGGACCTTGAAATGCAGCCCGGGTTCGGCAAACCCGGCAAACTTGCCGAAGCGCAGCAGCACCCCGGTCTCCTCCGTCCCGACCTGGTACAAGCTGCTCTGGCCGGCCAGCAGCAGCAGGAAGGCGAGCACCGCCAGGCCCAACAGCCGGCCCGGCGGGCGCTTCCCCTTCATCCGGTTGACCATGTTGAGGATCTTCTCTTCGACGACCTTGCCGTCTTTTTCCCAGTTCCAGTCCTGCATGGCACCTCCCGGGGTTGAAAAAACCAGCGGACGGGAAGCTGCTCCCGCCCGAAAAACGTCTGCGATGTTCAGCCCGAGCCAGGCTCCAGTTTCAGTTCAGGCGCCGGCCGCAGGGATCAATCCGGGGCCTTCAGCAGCACACCCCGGTGGCGCAAGGATCGGCTGTGCCGCCCCCGGCGGCCGCCGCCGGACCGCAGGGAAAGGGGCCGAAATGGACGCTGCGGTCGCCGTCGATGCGGAAATGCGGGGAGAAGCGGGTCTGCTGCAGCATGGCCGCGGTGTTGCCGCAGACCAGCATCGGCTTGCCGGTGACAAAGGTGTGATGGTCATCGAGGACCAGTGCGTGGGGGGCGTCGGGGATGCTCCCCCGATAGGTTGCCACCTGTCCGTAATCCTCGCAGATGTCCTCCAGTTCCGCCAGCTTGAAAGCGCGAACGGTGAGGGAGCTGAAGTTGGCCATCCCCGCCTTGGCGATGACCTGGGGATCGTTCAGGGGGATGGGGCGGCGCGACATCACCCGATAGTCCTGGCAGCCAAGCTGGCGCAGCAGGCGGCGGAAATCCTCCACATAGAGGGCGCCGCCGAGGCATTCGCCATACAGCACCGGGTCCTCCCGCAGGGCGGCCGGCAGCCGCCGGTCGGCGAAGACGTCGGCGAAATAGAGCTCGCCTCCCGGCTTGAGCGCCCGGAAAATTTCGGCGAACACCCGTTCCTTCTGCGGCGAAAGGTTGAGGACGCAGTTGGAGATGACCAGGTCCACCGAGTTGTCGGCGATGCCGCAGCCGGCCAGGTCCTCGATATAGCCCTGGCGGAAATCGACGTTGGGGGTGGCAAAACCGAAGCGCCGCATCTGGTTGGTCACATGCCGGCGGCCGACCGCCAGTTGCTCCTCCGTCATGTCGACGCCGATTACCCGCCCTGCCGGACCGACCAGTTTCGCCGCCAGGAAGACATCCCGGCCGCTGCCGCAGCCCAGGTCCAGCACCGTGCAGCCTTCGATGGCCGGGGGGAGGGGCGAGCCGCAGCCGTAAAAGCGGTCGAGGATTTCCGCATCGATCTCCGCCAGAATCGCCCGATGGGCGGCAGGCAGGCTCTCCAGCGAGCAGCAGGCCCCGGTTTTCAGGTCCTTGGTGCCCTGCAGAATGCGCCCGTAGTAGTCCTTGACCCCCTCCAGGGTGTCGCGATGGTCGTTCATGATGCTCCTTCGAAATGGGGGATGAATCAGCTCAGCCCGGTGATGGTGCCGTCGTCGAGAAGTTCCATCCGCTCGGCGGCGGGATGCTTGGGCAGGCCCGGCATGCGCAGAATCTCGCCGGTGAGCACGACCAGAAAACCGGCTCCGGCATTGATGTCGATGCCCCGCACGGTCACCTCGAAGTCCCGCGGCCGCCCGCGCAGGGCCGGGTCGTCGGAGAGGGAACTCGGCGCCTTGGCGACGCAGACGGGGAGCTGATTATACCCCAGTTTTTCCACCTGGCGCAGATCTTTCTCCGCCTGGCGGGTGAAGGCCACGTCGTCGGCCCCGTAGATTTCCCGACAGATGATGCGAACCTTTTCCACCACCGGCAGGTCCAGGGGGTACAGAGGGGCGAAGGGGCGGCTGCGCGGGGCGGCTTCCATCACCAACCGGGCCAGGGCTTCGGCTCCGGGCCCTCCCAGGGCGTAGTGGTTGCACTCGGCAAAAGGGGTTCCCTGCGCAGCGCAGCGCTGCGCCACCAGGGCGATCTCCTCGTCGCTGTCGCTGGCAAAGCGGTTGAGGGCGACGATCGGCTGCTTGTTGAACTTGCCTACGTTCTCGATGTGCTTGTCCAGGTTCTCCAGCCCCCTGCGCACCGCATCCAGGTCCACCTCCCCCAACTCGGCCAGCCTCCGGCCGCCGTGCAGCTTCAGCGCCCGCACCGTGGTCACCAGCACCACCGCCACCGGGTCGAGCCCGGACTGGCGACACTTGATGTCGAAAAACTTCTCCGCTCCCAGGTCGAAGCCGAAACCCGCCTCGGTGATGGCCCAGTCGGCGCAGTGCCGGGCCAGACGGGTGGCCGTCAGGCTGTTGCAGCCGTGGGCGATGTTGGCAAAAGGGCCGCCGTGCACCAGTGTCGGTGTCCCCTCCAGGGTTTGCACCAGGTTCGGATGCAGGGCGTCCCGCAGCAGGGCCATCAGGGCCCCGGTGGCCTTGAGTTGCCCCGCGTACACCGGCTCTCCCTGGTAGCTGTAGGCGATCAGGGTCCGCTCCAGGCGGGCCCGCAGGTCGGCCTGGTCGGTGGCCAGGCAGAGCATGGCCATCACCTCCGAGGCGGCGGTAATGTCGAAGCCCCCCTCCCGGGGGATTGCCTGCCCCTGGCCTCCCAGCCCCACCACGATATGGCGCAGCGCCCGGTCGTTCAGGTCCATCACCCGCCGCCAGGTGATGCGGCGCGGGTCGATGCCCAGTGCGTTGCCGTGGTAGATGTGGTTGTCGATCAGGGCCGCGAGCGAGTTGTTGGCACAGGTGATGGCGTGGAAGTCCCCCGTGAAATGCAGGTTGATGCGGTCCGCCGGGGCGATCTGGCTGTAGCCCCCCCCGGTGGCCCCCCCCTTCATCCCCAGGCAGGGGCCCAGGGAGGGTTCCCGCAGGGCCAGGCAGACCGACTCTCCCAAACGGCTCAGGGCATCCCCCAGGCCTATGGTGGTGGTCGTCTTGCCTTCTCCCGCCGCCGTCGGGGTGGTGGCCGAGACCAGCACCAGGCGGCCCTGGCGCTGCGAAGGGCGTTGCAGCACCGCCTGGCGCACCTTGGCGATCTCCCGGCCGTAGGGGAGCAGGTCGGGTTTGCGCAGGCCGAGTTTGGCGGCAATCCGCTCGATGGGCTGCAGGCGGTGCCGGCGGGCAATCTCCACGTCGCTGTTGCAACTGTCGGGCATGGGCACACCGGAGAAAAAGGGGGGAGGATTCGGATGGTCGAGCCTGCGGAAAGTCTAGCAGGGGAGGGGAGAAGGGCAACGGCGGGCGCAATGGCGACGGCCGGTCCCCTTGCAGGTCACCGGCCGTCGCTCTATTCCCTGGTGTTTCCGTTTACCGGGCTTACTTGTAATAGCCGGCAGCGGTCAGGATGTCCGTCCCCGGCACCCGGTAGATGAAGGTGTCCTTGGGCGAAGGGGAGGTTTCCCCCGGTTTCGGCCAGAGGTAATCGACCCAGCCTTCCCCCTTGGTGGCGGCGGTGACGACAAAGTCGACGAAGATCATCTTCGGTTTTTCCAGGTTCTTGTCAGGAACGCTGAACAGAGTGTCCATGCGGGTCAGCCCCGGCATGATCGGATGGGCCAGCATTTTGCCCTTGAAATCCATAGCGAACACATAACTGTCTTTCCAGACGAACTGGCCATCCCGCTTGGAGAGTTCTTCCAGCGCGGCGTCCTTGTTCTGCAGGATCATTTCAGCGGCCTTCTTGGCCATCTCCACGCATTCCAGCTTGGTGGCGGTGCCGGCCCGGGCCGTGGCGCTCAGACTCAGCACTAACAGCAGCGAAAAGCAAAAACCGATCAGCCTCTTCATTGTTCCTCCCTTTGGATTCGAGTGGTCAATCGCAGGCAAGTATGACCCACGAAGGCAGGCCAACGGTGTATCAACGGTGGCAGTTGCCGTGGCCTGAGTATTGATGCTAACCCTTTAATGCGCTCTTGCAAAGAAAAAACCGCGTATGCATCCAATCCCTTGACGTTGACTGGCGGCAGGTGATAGGGGAATATCTAGGATATTTAGATTTGCAGTGCTTTGGTGCCTGCTGCCACCGTCGCGCCTTGAGTCGCGGTGTGGCGCCGGCCATTCGGTCAGAGGAATGTCGGATTGGAATCCCTCCCCTTCATCGAACTTTTGAACAATGCCGCTTGGCTGCTGGCCTTGGGGGTGGTCTACGGAGTCCTGCAGCGCCAGATCAGAGGCTGGGGCTGGGATTTCGCCCGGGGTGTGCTCCTCGGGGTGCTCGTTGTCGGCGTCATGTCCAACTCCTGGCAACCCCTGCCGGGAATATTGATCGACGCCCGCGCGATCCTGCTCAGCGTCGGCGGCATGTTCCTGGGCTGGCTTCCCGCCCTGGTCGCAGTCCTCATCGCCGGGGCCTACCGACTCTTTATCGGTGGCGCCGGCGCCCTGGTCGGTACGATCTGGGTGGTCACCGCCGGGGCCCTGGGAGTGGTCTGGATCCACTGGCGGAAAAAACCGGCCTGGCAGTTGAGCACCGGGGAGTTTTTCCTCTTCGGCCTGGTGGTGCAAATCCTGCTGTTGCTTATGATTCTGCTGCTGCCCCGGCCCCTGATCGGTCCGGTCTATGCCCAGGTGGTCCTCCCCATTCTCACCATCTTTCCGGTGGCCACTGTGCTGCTGGCCAAACTGCTTGCCGCCCAGGAACTGCAGCTGCATCAGCAGCAGGCCCTCGACCAGAGCGAGCGCCAATACCGGGAACTGGTGCAGGACTCCAAGGTCATTTTATTGCGGCTCGATGCCGAAGGCCGTCTCATCTTCGTCAACGACTACGGGCGCCAATTTTTCGGCTACTCCGAAGCAGAGTTGCTGGGGCGGACCTTATTGGAGACAATCACCCCGCCGCTGGATTCCCAAGGGCGGGATCTCGCCACCCTGATCCGCCAGATGCTGGCCACCCCGGAGCAGTACCTCGAAAACGAGAACGAGAATCTCTGTCGTGACGGACGCCGGGTGAGTGTTCTCTGGAAAAACACCCCCCAGCGCGCCGCCGACGGCACACTGGTCGGTTTACAGTGCATCGGCCACGATGTAACGGAACTGCGCCGGGCCGAAAAAACCCTGATACAGAAGGAGCAGCACCTTCTGCAACTGGTCGATGCCTGTCCGGTGGCCCTGGCGATCATCGACCGACAGCAGAACGTCCTGCACCTCAACCGCAAATTCATCGACCTGTTCGGCCATGATCGGCAGCAACTGCCGAGTATCGAGGCTTGGTGGCCCCTGGCCTACCCCGATGAGGGCTACCGGGAATCCCTGCGGCAGTTGTGGAATTCCGAGGCTTTGCAGGCGATGGTGGAGAACCGGGAGTTTGCCCCCCAGGAAGTGCGGGTGTGTTGCCGGGACGGCTCGGAGCGGGATGTGGTGATCCTCTTCGCTTCCATTGGCGAGCAGGCCATCGTCATCTTTCACGATGTCACCCGTGAGCGGGACCTTGACCGCATGAAGCGGGAGTTTCTCGCCACCGCTGCCCACGAGTTGCGCACGCCCCTCGCCTCCATCCGGGGTTTTACCGAATTGCTGCTAACCGAACCGGGGTTCGACCTCGAACAACAACGGGAGTTCCTCGGCATCATCGACGCCAAAGGCGAGGTGTTGGAGAAAATTGTCGACGACCTGCTCGACATCGGTCGCATCGAGGCAGGCCGGATGATCCCCCTTGAAAAGCGTCCCTGCGACATCCACGCCCTGGTGCAGGCCTCGACCCGCGGCTACCAGAAAGAATTCCGTCAGCGCCAGATCGAATTCACCTGGCCCGACCCGAAACCCGACCTGATCCTGGCCGATGCCGGAAAAATAGGCCAGGTCATGGAAAACCTGCTCAGCAACGCCGTCAAATTCTCCCCTCCCAACAGCCCCATCCGGGTCTACGGCCAAACCGGCGAGGGGGAGGTGCGGGTGCAGGTACAGGACGAGGGCAAAGGGATGACCCCCGACCAGACGGCCCGGGCCTTTGAAAAATTCTACCGGGCCAACTGCGCCGACACCGGCATCCCCGGCATGGGCCTCGGGATGGCCATCGCCAAGGGGATCATCGAAGCTCACGGCGGCTGGATCCAGGTGGAAAGCGAATTGGGCAAGGGGACGACTTTTTCCTTCGCACTTCCCAAGAATTCCTGATAAAAGCATTGCTATCAGACCATTCTCTTACCCCGGAGGCTTGGCAGTGACACCCACCGCAGCGACCCGCGTAAAAAAAGACAACAAACCCTGGACCTTTCTCAACAACCATGCCCATACCCTGATCTGCCTCGCCCGCAACCCCGATGCGGTGCTGCGGGAGGTCGCCCAACTCGTGGGAATCACCGAGCGGGCCGTCCAACTCATCATCCGCGACCTGGTCGAATGCGGAGTGCTCAGTCGCAAGCGGGTCGGGCGTCGCAACACCTACCACATCAATCCCAACCACCCTCTGCGGCACCCCCTCGAAAGTGAGCATACAATTGGGGACCTGCTGTCCATGCTGCTCTCCGAAGAGGAGATGCAGCAGCTAAACATCCGCTGGCGCCCGGGGCGGTGATCGATGCTGGTTCCCGCAGGGTAGGAATGATATCCTCTATCCTTGGTCTGACGCACCGTCAACGATCTTCCCCCAAAACCGCGGTGTTTGTCCTCATCTCAATGTCTGGCCGATGCGATGTTTGGTTCTGTCAGGGAACTTGGGGCCTGACTTCCAAGTTGCCAGGAGGACCGGCTGTTGTTCTCAGGAGTGAGTGGGGAACATTTCAGATGGAGGCTCATAGCCACCGAAATTGTTCGTCCTCCGCTCAAAGCACCTTGAGAATGGCGCACTTGAGGTAGTCGGTTTCCGGGCAGGCCAGCAGCACCGGGTGGTCGTAAGCCTGGCCGCGCATCTCCTCCAGAATCAGGGTGCGGCCGCTTTGCTGGCCGGCCTGACGCAGCAGGTCGAGAAAGGTCTGTCGGTCGAGGTGATGGGAGCAGGTGCAGGTGAGCAGGTAGCCACCGGGGGCTACCAGTTCCAGCGCCCGTCGATTGATGGTCAGATAGCCCTTGATCGCCTCGGGGAGTTTTTTGCGGCTCTTGACGAAGGCCGGTGGGTCGAGGACCAGGGTGTCGAACTGCTGTTTTTCCCGGGCCAGGTCGCGCAGCAGGTCGAAGACATCGGCGCGGGTGAAGCGGCAGACCTGCACCAGGCCATTGAGGCGGGCGTTTTTTTCCGCCTGGGCCACCGCGCCGGCCGAAATATCGACCCCGAGCACCTCGCGGGCGCCGAAATGGCCGGCATGAATTGCCCAGCTTCCCGAATAACAGAACAGGTCGAGAACCCGCCCCCCCTCCACTCGCCCGCGCAGGGCCAGGTGGTTTTCCTTCTGGTCGAGAAAGTGCCCGGTTTTCTGACCGCCCAGGACATCGACCGCAAACCGCAAGGTGTGCTCGGCGACGATCAATTCTTCCGGCAACTGGCCGCTGAGCAGTTCCACCTGTTGGGGCAAGCCTTCCAGCTCCCGCACCGCCACATCGTTGCGGGCCACAATGGCCGCCGGGGCGAACAGCTCCTGCAGCGCCGCGGTGATCAGGTCGCGGCGCTGCTCCATGCCCAGAGTGAGCAGTTGCAGCGAAAGGACCTCCCCATAACGGTCGACCACCAGGCCCGGCAGGCCGTCGGCCTCGCCGTAAACCACCCGGATCGCCTGGTCGGGGCCGTAGTGCCGCTGGCGCTGGGCCCAGGAGGCCTGGATGCGCTGGCGGAAGAACTCCACACTGTCGATGGATTCCCGCCGACGGCTGAGCAGGCGCAGGGCGATCAGGGAGTGAGGATTGTAGCTGCCGATGCCGAGGAATTCGCCGCCGTGGCTGTAGAGTTCCACGCTGGCACCGGGGGCCGGTTTGGTTTCGCTGGGGGCGAGTTCGTTGCTGAAGACCCAGGGATGGCCGCCGCGCACCCGGCGATCATGCCCCTTGAGCAGGGTCAGTCGATTCATGGACAGCTGCCGGGGACGAACAGGGCGCCCACGATGCGGCGGGCATCGTCGGAAACGACGTGATAGAAGACTTCGACTCCGTCCCGGCGCCCCTCGATGATCCCCTTGTTCTTGAGCAGGGCCAGGTGCTGGGAGACGGTGGCCTGGGGCAACTGCAAACATTCCCAGATCTTTTTCACGTTGCAGGTCTGGGACATCAGGCCGGCGACAATTTTAAGCCGCACCGGGTGCCCCAGCACCTTCAAGATCTCGGCCTCGCGGTCGAAATTTTGCATTTTGTCGAATTCCACCGATTCCATGAGGGGTCTCCCAGGGGGGGTAATGAATATCCAGATATTCGAATTTTAGTGAGGCTGCGACACCTTTGTCAAGCCTTTCGAGGGGCTGAAAGGGGTGTATGTCCCTCGACTTTTTTCACGCGAGGCGCTAGACTGGCCATTTCAGGCATTCCCTTGGTTTGCCTGGTTGGTTGCGGGACGCGGAGTCGGCGGTCCCGTCAGCGAAGGAGGTTTCATGCGGCGCAGCAGTTGGTGGTTCTGGTCGGTCCTGTGCCTGTCTCTGCCGTTGGTCGGCCCATCGCCGGTCACCGCCGAGGTGCGGGCCTTCAGCCTACAGGAACTGGTCGGCGAACCGGCAATGACCTATGACATCGCCTTCCTGTGGTTCGAGCAGTTGGCGGAGGGGAAGGCCAGTTTCACCGCCGGGGAGCGACCTGGCACGTTCCGGGCCACCCTCGAAGCCAAGACCTTGGGGGTGGCTGCCTGGCTGACCCAGGACCGGGTGCAGCGCTACACCTCGCTGATGGAATTGGGGCCCGATGGCCGGCTGCGCACCATCAGTCACGAATCACTGATCATCAAGGGGGCGGAAAAAAAGCGCCGGGTGCGCAGCAAGCGCTACCTGTTCGACTATCAGCGGCGGGAAGTGCGCATCCAGGCGGTCAAGGACGGGGTTAATGGGGCCGAGCAGGTGCTTTCCATGGGAGATGCAGTGCCCAGCGACATACTGACGGCTTTCTACAATTTTCGCATGGGTGCCTACGGGCCGTTGCGTCCCGGAAATCGCTATGAAATTCCGACGGTCAACCGCAAGGGCATCAACTCCATTGCCCTGGAAACCTTGCCGGACGGACCTCGAAAAAATCAGTTTTTTCCCCGTGGAGGGCTCCTCTGTCGGGCCATCGTCGATCCGGAAATCTTCGATACCGGCGATGGCGCCATTCTGTTCTGGTTCGATGGCAGCGGGCATCCCCCCCGCGGCATCGTGGAACAAGTCATCGGCCTGGGGGATGTGCGCGGCACCGCGCGGCCGCAACTGGCCCAGGCCCCATCTCAATAACAGCGAGACACTATGCACCGAGAGAAAACCTATGTGGTCGGGCACAAGAATCCCGACACCGATTCCATTTGCAGTGCCATGGCCTACGCGCGGTTGCGGCAGCTTCAGGGGATGACCCAGGTCGAAGCGGCCCGGGCCGGCCATGTCAACCGCCAGACCGAATTTGTCCTCGAGGAACTGGCCTTGCCCCGTCCCCAGTTGCTGGTCGACGTCTATCCCCGGGTCAAGGACGTCATCCGGGAGCACGTGATCACCATCCCCGGGGATGCCCCTCTGTCCCGGGCCCTGGAGTTGTTCCATCTGCATAACGTGCGGTTATTGCCGGTCCTCGACCCAGAGCGCAGACCCCTGGGAATGCTGTTCCTGAAGAAGGTCTCCGAGCGGTTCCTGGTGCCGAGCCAAGCCAAGGAAATCCGGCGCCTGTTGGCATCCCCGGCTTCGATCATGAAATGCCTCAAGGCCCAGGCCCTCAATCTGGTGGAGGGGGACAGGGTCGAGGAACTCGAACTTTACGTCGGTGCGATGGCCTCGGCGACCTTCGGCCAGAAGATGGCCGGGCTCGACCCCCGCAAGCTGGTCCTGGTCACCGGCGACCGTCAGTTGATCCTGCAGCAGGCGGTGGCCATGGGGGTGCGGGTGCTGATCGTCACCGGCAGTCTGCCGGTGCCCGAGGAGATTCTGGAGCGTGGGCGCCAGAATGAGGTCACCATCCTCTCCACCGAATTCGACACAGCCACCAGCGCCTGGCTCTCCCGTCTGGCAACACCGGTGTCCCTGCTGGTCACCGACGATTACCTGGCCGTGGGGCTGCAGGAACGCCTCGACGATCTGCGTTTGAAGCTGCTGCACCACCAGGATCCCGGGGCGGTGGTGGTGGATGGCGAGGGACGGGTGGCTGGCGTGGCCACCAAGCGGGACCTCCTGGCCCCTTCGCCGATCAAGCTGATTCTGGTCGACCATAATGAGCTGAGCCAGGCCGTGGATGGGGCGGAGAAGGTGGAAATCCGTGAGGTGGTGGATCATCACCGGCTGGGGAACTTCCACACCGATTATCCGATCCGCTTCATCAATCAGCCCCTGGGCAGCACCTGCACGCTGGTGGCGACTCTCTTTCGGCAAGGGGGGATTGTCCCCGATCGTGCCACGGCGGGGTTGATGCTGGCGGGCCTGCTTTCGGATACAGTGATCCTCAAATCCCCCACCACCACCGATATCGACCGGGAGATCGCCCAGTGGCTTGGCGGGCTTACTGGCCTCGACCCCCACGAGTTCGGCAAGCGGATCTTCAGCGCCGGCAGTGCTCTCGCCGCCTATCCCTCGGTGCGGGCTATGATCCTGGCCGACTTCAAGGAATACGGGGCCGGCGAGCGTACCTTCGGGGTGGGACAGGTGGAGGTGGTCAGTTTTCACGAATTCCACGCCATGAAGGCCGAAGTGGCGGCGGCCTTGGCGACTCTGAAGGAAGAACGGGGACTCGACACGGTGGGGCTGC
>CAZYXS010000011.1:0-39706 GCA_964650955.1 uncultured Desulfuromonadales bacterium
GCGCGCTTGCCCTCGGCGACGGCGTTCAGGAACCGGGGCTGGTCCGGGACGTACATCGGCTCGGTTTCGTAGACCGACGAGAGCCGCAGGTCGTCGCAGAAGGCGCCGAGCTGCCGGAACGCCTCGCGGATCATGGCCTCGCGGTTTCCGAGGTTGGAGCCGAGCGAAAACCAGACCCGCACGGGCCTAGAACTCGTCCTTCCCGCCGTCGCCGTCGACGGCTTTCGGTGCCGGGGCGGGGGCGGGCTTCGCGCGGGACGGCCCCGTCCCGGGCGCCGCCGCCGCGGCAACCGGCGGATCTGCGGTGACGGCGCCGGGCTTCGGGAAGAGAATCTCGCGGACCCTGGCTTCGATCTCGGCCATGACGGGCGGGTTGGCCTCGAGGAATGCACGGGCGTTCTCCGCGCCCTGCCCGATGCGCTCCTTCCCGTACGAGAACCAGCTGCCGGCCTTCTCGACAACGTTGTTCTGCACGGCCGCGTCGAGCAGGCTGGCGCTGGCCGAGATGCCCCGGCCGAACATCAGGTCCATCTCCGCCTTGCGGAACGGCGGGGCGATCTTGTTCTTCACCACCTTGACCCGGACCTTGTTGCCCACCACGTCGTCCTGGCCCCGGCTGATGCTCTCGACCTTCCGCACCTCGAGCCGGATGGTCGAGTAGAATTTGAGCGCGTAGCCGCCCGTGGTGGTCTCGGGATTGCCGAACATGACCCCGATCTTCATGCGGATCTGGTTGATGAAGATGACGCAGCAGTTGGACTTGCTGATGGTGGCGGTGAGCTTGCGCAGGGCCTGGGACATGAGCCGGGCCTGCAGGCCCATGTGGGAATCCCCCATCTCCCCCTCGATTTCCGCCCGCGGAACCAGGGCCGCCACCGAGTCGACCACCAGCACGTCGATGGCGCCGCTGCGCACCAGCACCTCGGTGATTTCCAGGGCCTGTTCGCCGGTGTCGGGTTGGGAAACCAGCAGGTCGTCGGTCTTCACCCCGAGCTGGCGGGCGTATTGGACATCGAGGGCATGCTCGGCATCGACGAAGGCGACGATCCCCCCCTTTTTCTGCGCCTCGGCGGAGATGTGCAGGGCCAGGGTCGTCTTGCCCGAGGATTCGGGGCCGAAGATTTCGATGATGCGGCCGCGAGGGACCCCGCCGACGCCGAGAGCGATATCGAGGGAGAGGGCGCCGGTGGAAATGGTCTGCACCCCCGGCAGGGCGGTATCCTCGCCCAGGCGCATGATGCTCCCCTTGCCGAACTGTTTTTCAATCTGGCTCAGGGCCAGGTCAATGGCCCGGTTGCGGTTCGTGTCCGCCATGAGTGTAAGTCCTCCCGTCGGGGTCTGATGAGAATGATTTGGGGCGACCGGATCGGTTCAATCCGGGGCCGGTCCTTGCAACCGGGCCTGGTGGCGCGGGATATGCTGGGCGCCGCCGGGCCGCAGTCGGCTTTGGTAGAGGATGAGCTGGTCGACCGGCAGGTCCAGGTCCAGGCCGGGCTGCCGGCGCCCGATCGGGTCGCGTCCGCCGTGCAGGGGCCCCTGCGGCCGGCCCAGGGTCAGGTGGGGGGCGAAGGGGCGCGGGTCGCGGGCGAGGCCGAGTCGCTCCAGCCGGTCTTCCAGGTCCTGGTGCAGGTGGCGCAGGGGTTCGTCCTGGTGGATGCCGAGCCAGAAGACCCGCGGCCGGGCCAGGGAAGGGAAGGCCCCCAACCCCTTGAGCCGGACCTGGAAGGGAGGCGTAAACCGCCCTACCGATAGCATAACTTCCCCTATTTTTTCAAGGGATTCTTCCTCGATGGCGGCGAAAAACTTCAGTGTCAGGTGGAGGTTTTCGCCGTGGCTCCAACGCACCTCGGGCAGCTGCCGGGCCAGGGTCCGGTTGAGGGCGGCGACCTGCTCCCGGATCTCTTCGGGCAGGGGGACGGCTATGAAGGCCCTAACCGGAGCAGTCACCGTACAATTCCTCCGGGGCGGCCAGCGGCAGCAAGACATGGAAGGCGCTGCCGGCGTCGGGACGATCGGTGCCGGCGCTTTCCACCCAGACCATGCCGCCATGGGCCTCGACCATCCCCTTGACCAGGGTCAGTCCCAGTCCTACTCCCTTGCCGCCGAAGCGGCTGCGGGAACTGGAGTGGCCGTCGATATCGCCGACTTCGTAGAACTTGTCGAAGATGCGCACATGTTCCTCCGGGTCGATGCCGATGCCGGTGTCGCGGACGCTGACCTGCAGCAGTGGGTTTTGCCGGGGGGTTGAGAAGAAGGGTGGGCTGAAGGGGCGCAGGCGGCTTTCGGCCTGCTGGATGTCGGCAGCGGAGCGCAGCATGGCATCGATGGCGATCGTCCCGCCGTTGGGGGTGAATTTGAGGGCGTTCTCCAGCAGCCGCCGGAAGGTGCGGCCGAGGTGGAAGGGATCGCCCAGCAGGGGCGCCGGTGGTTCGGGGAAGGGGAGGCAGGTGAAATTGATACGCCGCTGCACGAATTGCGGGGAGAACTCCCGGCCGAGGTCGGTCAGCAGAGCGGGCAGGTCGATGGTGGTGCGGGCCAGGTAGAGGTTCTGAGATTCGATGCGGGCCACTTCGAGCAGGTCCTGAACGATGGTTTCAAGGCGCTCGCCCCCCTGACGGATCATGTCCAGAACCCGGGTTTCCTCCGGACTCAGGCGGGATTGCAGCAGGCTGGCCAGCAACTCCCCCCCGGAGAGGACATAGGTCAGCGGGGTGCGCAGCTCATGGGAGGCCAGGGCCAGGAAGTTGCTCTTCATCCGGTCGACCCGCTCCAGGGCCCGGTTGGCCTCTTCCAGCCGGGCCAGGTTGGTATGCAGCTGCTGGCGGGAGACTTCCAGTTCGCGGTTACTCGCCTGGGTCAGGCGGTGTTGCCAGCGCAACTCGGCCAGCAGTTCCCCCCCCTCGACGGCGGTCCCCACCTGGCGGCCGATGGCAAGCAGCAGCTTGAGCTCGTCGCGGCTGAATATGCGCTGCTGGCGGTTGAACAGGAACAGGACGCCGAGGGTTTTTTTCTGGCTGATCAGGGGGATGGCCTGGAAGCCGCGCCAGCCGGACTGGCGAACGCCCTCGAGGGCCAGGCGGGAATCACGCCCCAGGTCGGCGGAGGAACGGGGCAGACCACTGATGGCGACTCGCCCAACCAACCCTTCGCCGGGGGTCAGGCGGCCCAGTTCCTCGGCCAGTTCCGGGGCGATTCCCTGGTGCACCAGCAGTTGCAGCACATTGCCCCCGTGGCGAACCAGGAACACCCCGCCACCATCGGCCCGGAAATTCTCCGCGGTCAGTTCGAGGACTCCGCCCAGCATCTCCTTGAGGTCCCAGCTGGCGGCGGCCCGGTGGGCGATGGTGTTGACCAGGGTGAGATCCTGGTTGCGCTGACGCAGGTGGCGCTCGATCCGCTTGAGCTCGGTGACGTCCCGCAGCACCGCGTGCACCAGGGGCTGGTCTCCCAGGTGGCCGAGGCGGGCATGCACGGCGCCGATGAAGATCTGGCCGTCCCTGCGGCGGAAGCGCAGGTTGGCCTCTTCGCCGTAGCCATGCAGCAGCACCTTACGCACCAGGGCCAGGTAGCGGCGGCGATGGCGGCCGGGGAACAGCACCTCGAGGGAGAGGGCGCGGATCTCCTCCGAGCGGTAGCCGAGCAGTTCCAGGGCGCGGCGGTTGATTTCCTGCAGGGCGCCGGTGTCCGGAGCGATCAGGAAGATGGCGTCGCCGGCGTCGTCGAGCAGTTGCTGATAGCGCTGGCCGGAAAGCTCCAACTCCTGGCGCAAACGGGTTCGCTCCTGGCTGAGGCGGGCGAGGTCGAATTTCAGTCGGCGGGTGCGCCGATAGAGGACAGCAAGACCAAGCCCGGCGGCGGCGCCCAGGGCGCCATGCCAGGGCCAGGATAGGGGGGACGTTTGTGCCGGGTGGGCTTCGCCGGATGCTCCGGCCGCCGTGGCTCGGCACACACCCGCCGACCCGAGCAGCAAGGCTGTCAGGGAAAGGCACAGGGCCTGTCGAGCCGCCAATTTTCGCGCGGTCGGGCGCATCATCGTCGATGCTCCAGGTTGGGTCGTGCGAGAGGCCTGTCAGCCTCGGTGGGTCTCATTCCGCAGGTGGCGGCGTAGCCAGTCGAGGGCCATATTGGCGGCCAGCAGGCGGATCTGCTCCCGGGTGCCGCCGAAGCGGTAGCCTTTGACCTGCTCGCGATCCGTGCCGCACAGGGCCAGGTAGACGGTCCCCACCGGTTTCTCCGGGGTGCCCCCCTCGGGCCCGGCAATTCCAGTGATGGCCAGGGCCAAATCGCTGCCGGCTGCCTTCCGCATTCCCTGGGCCATGGCCAGGGCGCACCGCTCGCTGACGGCGCCCTCCGTCTCGAGGATCGCGGGGGACACCCCCAGCCAGTCCTGCTTGGCCTGATTGGCGTAGACCACCGCGCTGCGGTCGAGAAAAGCAGAGGCGCCGGGTTCCTGGGTAAGCAGGGTGGAAACCAGGCCGCCGGTGCAGGACTCGGCCACCGCCAGGGTCAGGCCGGCGGCGGCCAGCCGGCGCCCGACCTCGGCCGCCAGGCTGGTGCCGTCGCAGGAGACCACGCAGGAGCCCAGGGATTGGTGAGCCAGGGCTTCAGCCTGATCGAGCAGTCCCGAAGCCGATTCGCCGGTGGCCCGCAGTTTGAGCAGAACAAAGGGGAATTCCACCCCGAAGGCCACCCGGACTCCTTCGGGCAGGCCCGCCTGCTCGATCAGGGCTTCGATCTTCGGCTCAGTCAGGCCGAAGACCCGCAGCACCCGCTCCATCTGCCGGTTGGCCAGGCTACTGCGCTGGCGCAGGTGGGGGAGCACACCGGTTTCCAGCATGGCCGTCATCTCCTCGGGGACGCCGGGGAGGAAGAACAGGTCGTGGCCGTCCTGGTGCAGGATGAAGCCGGGCGCGGTGCCGACGGGATTGGCCAGCACCATCACCTTCTGCGGCATCAACGCCTGTTTTTCGTTGCGGGGGTGCATCGGCCGGCCCTGGGCCAGGAAATATTCCCGAATCTGCTGCAGGGCCTCATCGTTGAGGATCAGCCGCCGGTTGAAGGCCTTGGCCGCGGCGCGGGCGGTGAGGTCGTCGGCCGTAGGGCCGAGGCCGCCGGTGACGATGACCACGTCCTGCTGTTTCACCAGGGCGAGGAGGGCGCTGATAATGTCGGCTTCGCGATCCCCCACGGTGAGGGATTCGCGCAGGCTCAGGCCCTGGGCGCCGAGCAGGGTGGCGATGCGGGCGGTGTTGCTGTCGGCCAGGCTGCCGTCGAGCAGCTCGTCGCCGATGGTCAGGACGGCAATACTCAGGCTCATGGCAGAGTCTCCAGGTAGGGTTGCAGCAGCGGCAGGCACAAGCGCAGGGCCAGCGCCGCATAGAGCCCGGCCACCACGTCGTCGAGGACGACGCCGAGGCCGTTTTTCCAATGGCGGTCGATCCAACTGGCGGGCGGAATCTTGACTATATCGAAGATGCGGAAAAAGAGAAAGCCCAGCAGTGCCGTCGACCAGGAAAAGGGGAGAAATGCCACGGCGGCCAGGTAGCCGACCAGTTCGTCGATAACGATGCGACTATCGTCCACCACCCCGTAGATGCGTCCCGCCCCGTGAGCGGCCCAGCAGGCCAGGGCCAGCAGCGCCAGCCAACTCAGGGTGTAGAGCCCCGCCGGCAGCCGGGCCAGCAGGTAAAAGCAGGGAATGCCCGCCAGGGTGCCGACGGTGCCCGGTGCTACCGGGGAGTAGCCCAGCCCGGCGTTGCTGGAGAAAAACAGGATCAGGCGGTTCATCGGCTTTTCGAACGATAAGGGGTCTGCTCCTCCGCCACCGGGAGAGCGCCTGTTTCGTCGAGGGGTTCGAACACAACCCTCACTTTCATGTGCAGGGCTTCGGCCAAGCGTCGCAGCATGCTCAGGGAGTGCCCTTCATAGGTTGGGGACTCCAGTCGGCTGATTTGTTGTTGCGACGTGTTCAGCAGCAGGGCCAGCTCCTTTTGCGACAACCCCGCTTGCTGCCGCAGGGCGGCAATCTGGAGCGCCAGATCCCAGGCCGCACCGGCCTGTTCGAACCGGGCAGCGAAGGCGGGGTCCTGAAGTTGCTGGTCTAGATATTGGTCGAAATTGGTTTTAGTCATGATCAGCTCTCTGCAACCAGTCCAGCATTCGCGTGCGCGCCAGGGCGAGGTCGCGGGCCGGAATCGATTGCCCCTTGTTGCGGATGCCGTGGACGGCGATGATCCGCCGATTGCGCACGAAAAACCAGAAGATACGGGTGTTCAGCTTGCCGACGTGACGCAATTCGAACAGCCCCTCACCCAGGGGCTTGGAAAGCGGTGGCCGGTGGTACTGGCGGTTGCGCAGCTTGGCCAGCCCGGCCAGAACGGCGGCGAAATCGTCAGGGTCGCTGGATTTCAGCTCATCGAGCAGCTCTTTGACCGGGCAGCTTCCCTGAGCGCTTTCGTAAAACTCTAGCTGAAAATTCACAGGACCTCAACATCAAAATTGATGTAATTTGATGGGGGCTATTCTCTCCCGAGCCTGCCGCGCTCCAGGTTCAAGGCCAGCAGTCGCGCTAGAATTTCGTCGTCGGCCAGCTCGGCGGGCCAGCCGTAGGCGGCGGCGACGGCGGCATCGAGGGCGGCGTGGGCGTTGGCGAGCCATTGGGGGCGCTGGTTGTAGAGGTTGGTCAGGGTGCGCTTGGCCAGTTCCTTTTCATAGCCCGGTTTGGGCAGGATGCGGTCGGGATAACCCGCCACCACTTCCGGCACCCGCTCGACCCATTCCGCCGGATTGAGCCAGTTGTCCCGCAGTTCCACCAACCGCCGGGCCGCGGCGGTGATGGCCTGGGCGTGGGGGTTGTCGGCGTAGGCGCTGGCCGGGATGTCGGGGGTCAGGCCGGTGGGGAAAGGAAATGGTTCGAAACAGCGAGTGGAGTTGTAAACAGGGTCATTGCCAACGCCTAACCGACCTCCGGTTGCAAAGGCCCAGGCAACATGAAACCTTGATTGCAGGATTCCAATGGTAGTGTCATCATCACGGGCAATAACAATCAGCTTGTGCTCTGGCGCAACAAGGGCCGGAAACCAGAAGAAAATCCGATGTTTGGCGGTTTCGACGGTGGCGATGTAGCGATTGAGGCCGGACAGTGCTTTGCGCAGTTCCGGGCGGGGCCGGCCGAGGCGCCAGTATTTCTCAGCTCGAACCGCTTCCCGGTTGCCCTGTCGGCCGGGTTTGACATGCTTGAGGATATATTGGAACGGCGCCTCGTAAAGGGCGGCATCCGACTCGGTCATGGTCGGGCCGAAGTCGATCACCCAGCGGTCCTTGTGGCCTTTGAGGACGTCGGCGCCGTTGTAGAGGGGACGCAGCACGTCGCTGTTGGGGCGGCCATTGGGGTTGGCGGGGAGCCGAAGCCACTGCCGGGCCAGCGCTCCGGGAACGTCGAAGGCTCCGGCCAGACACAGGCCGAAAAAAGAGCGGCCGGCGTTTTCGGCCAATGGCCTGGCCGCGGTCAGATCGGCAGTTGCGCTATCCCCCCCAGAGAGGTCGGCGAAAATCCGCTGCACGGGGCGGCCGTCAAGAAGGAGCGGAGCGACATGTTCCGTGGCAAAGCAGGTCAGCGAAACCCGGACCGCGGCGCCGTCGTTGATCCAGGGTTCATCGCTCCAGGCATTGTAAATCACCCCTGATTCGAGAATTCTTTCCAGCACCGGGCGGTTTCGTTTCTGGCGCACCGAATTGGTCGACACCAGCCCGGCCCGCTGCGCCCGGCCTGCCTCGATCGCCGCCCGCGCCTTTTCGAACCAGTAGGTCACCAGGTCGGCGCCGCCCGGCACCCGGCCCTTGTAGAGCGCCCGCAGCCGGGTGACGTACTCCTCCCCCAATTCGCCGAGCATCTTCTTATCCCCCAGAAACGGCGGATTGCCGACGATGCATGTGGCCGGCGGCCACTCCGCTTCGCAGCCATCGGCTGTCATCAGCGCATCCCGGCATTGGATGCTGTCGAGTTTTTTCAGGATCGGATTGGTGCCGTAGCCCTGGCCGTTTTTCAGGCTCCATTGCAGATCGCCGATCCAGACGGTGACCCGCGCCAGCTCGGCGGCATAGTCGTTGATCTCGATCCCCAGGACGTTGTGCGGGCCGACTTGGGGGAAGTCCCGCTGGAAGCCGTACACCTCCCCTTCGAGCATGACCCTGTGTTCCAGGGTTTTCAGTTCGATCAGAGAGAGGTAGAGAAAGTTGCCGCTGCCGCAGGCGGGGTCGAGAATCCGGGTGGCGCGAAGCTGGGCAAGGTAGCCGTGGTAGAGCTCGACGGCTTTTCTCCGGGCCGGCGCGGTGTTTTTGTCCAGAACCGCGGCGATCTCGCTCTTGCACTGCTGCCACTGGCGCTCCAGCGGTTCGATGACCACCGGGCCGACGATGCGCATGATGGAATCGCGGTCGGTGTAGTGGGCGCCGAGCTGGCTGCGCTTGCTCGGGTCGAGGCCACGCTCGAACAGAGTGCCGAAGATCGCCGGTTCGATGTCGCTCCAGTCGAGCTTGGCGCAGGCGAGCAGTTGGGCGATGCCGTCGGCGGAGAGGGGGAGGGCGTCGTCATCGTCGAACAGCCCGCCGTTGAACCAGGGGACCAGATCGCCAAAACCGATTTCGCCGCCGTCGCGCATGGCGGCGAACAGCAGCCGGGCGCGGTCGGCGAACTTCTCCGGGCGTGGCAGCACCGATTCGACCATGCGGGTGAACAGGTTGTTGGGGAGCAGCCGGCTGTCTTCGGCGAACATGCAGAAGATCAGTTTGTTGACGAAGTGGGCGACCCGGTGGCTCTCCTGCCCGGCATCGCGCAGGGTTTGGGCCAGGCCGGCGAACCGCTGGGCGGCCTGCTCGGTGACCATGGCGCGGGTCACCCCGGGGCGGAACCGGTCAGGTTCGGTGAACAGCCAGCGCAGCTTTTCCAGGGCCTGGGGGCGCTCCAGGTCTTCCAGGGCCAGGGTGTGGATTTCTTCGACGGTGTTGGTGAAATTGGTGTGGATGATGATGGTTTCCATGTCGGAAACCACCAGCAGCGGCGGGTTTTCCAGGGCGATGGCATAGCGTTGCAGCTGGGCGAAGGCGGCGTTCAGGTCCTTGTGCTTGCCCTTGTACTCCCAGGCGAAATGCCCTTTCTTCCAGACGTCGGCCCAACCTTCACCGCCCCCGGTCTTGGTGGCGCCGCGCTCGAAGGTGAAGTGTTCGCCGGTCGGGTCGGCCGCGACCGGAGTCGGATGACCGGCCAGGGCGCAGAGGTCGTTAAAGTGGGATTGGCTGGCGGAGCGCTCTTTGAGCGTGGAGGCCCGCCACTTGGCGATAAAGTCCCGAGGGGTCATGGGAAAAAGGCTTCCTGCGCTGCCCGCTCGACCAATCGGTAGACCTCGGGCAGGGGGTGGCCGCTGGCTCGGGCCAAACGTCGGCAGCTTTCATATTCGGGGCTGACCCGCAGCAACTGCTCCCCCTCGAAGAGCAACTTGACCTCGGCGCTCCCCAGGGGCGTCTCGACCTGGCCCCCCTGGCGGCGCAGCTTGCGGCGCTCGGCCTGGTGGCGGCGCACGCCGATGGCGCTGCTGTGACGCAACAACTCAAGGCTCAGGGCCTCGGCCAGCGGGGGCGGAGCGATCACGGTGACCCGCACCCCGGGGCGGTTCTTCTTCATCTGTAGCGGGGCGTAGGCCACATCCAGGGCGCCGGCCGCCAGCAGGCGTTCAAGCAGATTCCCCAGCCACTCGGGGTTGCAATCGTCCAGATGGGTTTCCAGTACGCTGACCTGGTCACAGTCCCCCACCGCGGCCAGTTCGCCGAGCAGGCCCCGCAGCAGGTTGGGGCGGTCGGGGAGGTCGCGGCTGCCGACGCCGTAACCGACCCCCCGCAGGGTCATGGCAGGTAGCGGTTCGAAGCGGGCGAGTTCGGCGACCACGGCGGCGCCGGTGGGGGTGACCAGTTCCTTGTCGCAGCGGCCGTCGAACACCGGGCAGTCGCGCAGCAGTTCCAGGGTGGCCGGCGCCGGCAAGGGCAAACGGCCGTGGGCGCACGCGACGGTGCCGTGGGAGAGGGGCAGGGGGGCGCACAGCACTTGGTCGATGCCGAGCCGGTGCAGGCCGAAGGCAGTTCCGGCGATGTCGAGGATGGAATCGACGGCGCCCACTTCGTGGAAATGGACCTGTTCCAGCGGAATGTTATGGACCTTTGCCTCCGCTTCCCCCAGACGGCGGAAAACGCGGCGCGCCCTGGCGATCACCGGGCTCTCCAGGGCGCTGGCAGCCAGCATTCCGTCGATCTGCGACCAGGTACGGTGATGGTGCTCCTCGGGGGCATCCACCATCGCACGGGTGCCGCTGATGCCGCGCCGGGTCTCGCGACGGCAGGCGAGTTGCCAGCCCTGCAGGGGCAACTGGCGCAGGGCCGCTTCCAGGTCGGCCAGGGGCAGGCCGAGGTCGAGGAGCAGGCCGAGCAGCATGTCGCCGGAGACACCGCCCACGGGATCGAGGCAGAGAAGTTTCATGACGCATCGCGGCGGTTGATGCGGGAGGCGGCGAAGGCGGCACCAAACCCGTTGTCGATGTTGACCACCGTGACGCCGCTGGCGCAGGAGTTGAGCATGCCGAGCAAGGCCGCGACGCCGCCAAAGGCGGCTCCGTAGCCGACGCTGGTGGGAACGGCGATCACCGGTGCGGCCACCAGGCCGCCGACCACCGAGGGGAGGGCTCCTTCCATGCCGGCGACGACGATGACCACTGCCGCCCGCCGCAGCTGTTCGCCCCGGGAGAGCAAGCGGTGAATGCCGGCCACGCCGACGTCCACCAGTTCTTCGACCGGGTTGCCGAGCATGCGGGCGGTGGTGGCTGCCTCCCGTGCCACCGACAGGTCGGAGGTGCCGGCGCAGACCACCAGGATGGTCCCTTTGCCGGTGGTTTCCACCGGCCGTTGCCGCAGGCAGAGGGTCCGGCCGAGGGGGTCGTACTCGGCGGCGGGGAAGTGCTCCAGAACCGTCGCGGCTTTGTCTTCATCCAGGCGGGTGACCAGGATGTTGGTGTCGCGCCGGGCCATGGCGGCCATGATGGTGTTGATCTGCTCGGCCGTCTTGCGCTCGCCGAGGATCACCTCGGGGACCCCCTGGCGCAGTTCCCGGTGATGGTCGATGCTGGCGATGCCCACATCCTCGTAAGGCAGGGCGCGCAGGCGGTCCAGGCCGTCGGCGATAGAAAGCTGGCCGTCGCGCACCGCCGCAAGCAGCTTGGTGAGCTCGTCGAGGTTCATAATGATCCTGAGAAAGGGGAATAAAAATGCAAGGATAGCAGGTTGGTGGGGAAATTCAAGGCAGAACCTTTGCAACCTTCCCCTTGGGGTGGCGCAAGCAAACCGCCTCTCGGGTCAGGCCCCTGCCTTGGGGTAATACCGCTCGATCGCCTCGCTGATCTGGCGGGAGCGGGCCACCACCAGTTCCACGGGGCGGTTGGTGGTGAAGCGCAGGCTGTCGCCGATGGTCGGATCGTTGGGCTGGGCGGTGGCGACCACCAGCGTTCCCCTGCGCAACTGCAGGGGAACCACCTGTAGGTGGCTGGCGAGGTCGTGGGGCAGGATGGAAAGGGCCTCCAGGCTGGGGATCTGGTTTTCCAGGTCGATGAAGCGCAGGCCGAACTTGGTGGCCAGGGCCGAGAGCAATTGGGCTTCAGAGATCAGGCCCCGTTCGATAAGCAACTCGCCGATCTTTTTCTTGCGCCCCTCCTGTTGTACGGACATGGCCGTCTCGACCTCCTCCCGGGTGACCAGGCCGGCATCTACCAGAATATCGCCGACCCGGGCATTGCGAGGGAGGGTCGGATTGGTTTCCGCCGCCCGCAGGGTCTCCTCCACCTTGTCCAGGGAGATCCGGCTGTGCTCGGCGATCACTTCTCCGGCACGGCGCTGGCGCAGCGCTTGCTGCTCCTGCAGGGCATTGTCCACTTCGGTGCGGGGCAACAGGCAGTACTGGACCAGGATTTCGCCGAGGGGACGACGTTGGCTGCGCAACCGAACACCGCAGTTGGTGAAGAAAATCCTGCCGCAGGGGGGATCGGCGTTCACGGGCAGGCCGTAAAATCCGCCGGGGTAGACCTCCAGTCCCTGGGTGATGATGGTAAAGGAATCTCCGGTGACGGTCTGCACGTCCTCCAGGGGTACGGCCGAGACTCCCGGGAGAGCACCGTCCGGCAGGCCCGGCCAGAGAATGCAGCTCAGGTCGTGCAAGGGGTAGGAGAGGTGCATGCCAGTGTCGGGAAACCGCACTTCGATGTCGTACTGGTCGGGCTGGAACGGTGCCGCCAGGGTGGCGGTCAGGGTCTGGCCATCGAGGAATTTGAGCAGGATTTCCTGTTCCATGCAGGCACCTCGCCGGGGAGGGATGGAGCGCTGATCAAGCAGCGCTCACCGAATCAGTCCTGGTTGGAAGCAAGTTTTGCACCAAGGATGAGAATGTTGCATGAAATTGGTTTAGCCAATACAAAGCCCCGGCTGGACCGGGGCTTGATGGGCGGGATGAGGGTCGGAAGGGTCAGTTGGAACGGGATGGAGTGACCTGGTTTTCGGGAACCTGCAGGCTTTTGGCGGCACCGATCAGCATCAAAACGGCGGGCACCAACTGGGCGACCAGGATCAGGCCGCAGAAACCGAGGAACATCCAGACCACCAGGCCGCTGTGGTCGACCCGCCCGGAGGTGGCGGCAAAAACTTCAGAAACATTGAGCAGCAGGGAAGCAGCAAGAGTCGTCAGCAGAGCGGTGGCTTTCATGATGTCCTCCTTGGTCGGCTGGGGTAACTGCCGTGGGTTGTTGCCCTGGAGTAGAGCATCAGCCGTACCAAGGTTGAAAGATTTTTATAAAAAAATTGTAAGTCATTGTTTTTGTATTGGAATTTTGACGCGGCGAGTCGGCTAGCCGACACTCGGGCGGGCCAGGTGTATGTTTTCAACATACGGCCAAGGTGTGGTTGGAAGTGTGGCCGGGGCGGTGGGAAGATTTGAAACGATAGTGAATTCAGAATGTTGGAGCGAAAATACAGGTGCATGCAGGGAGCATGCACCTGTATGGGGGAAATATCCGGAGGATCAGGGCTTGGAGATGCGGTTGATGAAGACCTCGCGGGGGCGGCTGGTGCCGTCGGAGGGGCCGACGATTCCTTCGGCCTCCATTTTCTCGATCATGCGGGCGGCGCGGTTGTAGCCCAGGCGCAGCCGGCGCTGCAGCATGGAGATGGAAGCCTGGCGGGTCTCGGCGATGATGGCCAGGGCCTCGTCCCACTTCTCGTCGACTTCGTCCCCCTCGTCCCCTTCTGCGCCCTCGCCGCTGGGGGGCGGGGCCAGGATCGACTTGTCGTACTGGGGCTCCCCCTGCTTCTTGAGAAAATCCACCACCCGCTGCACCTCGATCTCGGAGACGAAGGCGCCGTGCACCCGTTGCAGTGCCCCGGTGCCGGGGGGGAGGAACAGCATGTCCCCCATGCCGAGCAGGGCCTCGGCCCCCATCTGGTCGAGGATGGTGCGGGAGTCGATGCGGGAGAAGACCTTGAAGGAGATGCGGGTCGGGAAGTTGGCCTTGATCAGGCCGGTGATGACGTCCACCGAGGGGCGCTGGGTGGCCAGGATCAGGTGGATGCCGGAAGCGCGGGCCATCTGTGCCAGGCGGGCGATGGACTCCTCGATCTCCCGACCGGCCACCATCATCAGGTCGGCCAGTTCGTCGACGATGACCACGATGTAGGGGAGGTGGCCGTGCTCCAGTTCCTCCCCTTCGGCGATCTCGATTTCCGGCAAATCCTCTTCGTCGATATCGGCGGCCTCGACGATCATCTTCCCCTGGGCCTTGAGCTCGGCCTTTTCCTTTTCCTCCCGCTGCAGTTTCTTGTTGTAGCCGTCGATGTTGCGCACCCCCTTGTCGGCCATCAGCTTGTAGCGCCGCTCCATCTCTCGCACCGCCCAGTTCAGTGCCAGGGCCGCCTTCTTCGGGTTGGTCACCACCGGCAGCAGCAGGTGGGGGATCCCCTCGTAGATGGAGAGTTCGAGCATCTTGGGGTCGACCATGATGATGCGCACGTCCGCGGGGGTGGCGCGGTAGAGCAGGGAGAGGACCATGGTGTTGATGGAAACCGACTTGCCGCTGCCGGTGGAGCCGGCCACCAGCAGGTGGGGCATCTTGGCCAGATCGGAGACCACGGTGCGGCCGAAGATGTCCTTGCCCAGGGCCATGGGGAGGCGCCCGCCGGTCTTCTGGAACTCCTCGGACTCGAAGATCTCCTTGAGGTAGACCGTTTCCCGGTCGCGGTTGGGGATCTCGATGCCGACCACCCCCCGCCCCGGGATGGGGGCGACAATGCGGATGGAAAGGGCCTTGAGGGCCATGGTCAGGTCGTCGGAGAGGCCGGCGATCTTGTTGACCTTGACCCCGGGAGCCGGGGAGAATTCGTACATGGTCACCACCGGCCCCGGCTTGACCTCCACCACCTCGCCGTCGACGTTGAAATCCCCGAGTTTGGTCTCGAGAATGCGGGCGTTGGCCATCAGGGCGTCGCGGTCGATGGGTTTGGCGGCCTCGCCGTCATGGTTGAGCAGCGCCAGGGGGGGGCGGTGGTAGGTGCCGGAGGGCTCGAGGAATGCGAAGGCTTCCTGGGCGATGTCCTCCTCTTTTTTCTTCTTTTTTCCGCTGGCCCTGGCCGGCGGCGGCAGCGGCCGGGGCTCGGGGCGGATAATCATGGGGGAGGATTCCTGCTCCTGCTCTTTTTTCTGTTTGCGCAGAGTTTTGCGCGCCGCCCGCGCCGCCCGCGCCTGCTCCATGCGACCACCAAGGCGGGCCAGCAATCCCTCGAACAGCAGCACTACCGAGAAGCGGGCCAGCAGCATGGCCGCCACCAGGCCGAAGCAGACCAGGAACAGCAGCGCCCCGGCGGAGTTGAAGGCGCTGCGGAGGGCCTCGGCCAACAAGCGTCCGGTGGCGCCGCCGGCCTCATGAATGGTTTGGCCGAACAGCGGGACTTCTTTCAAGCCCAGGGCCAGCAGGCCGGCCAGGGCCAGCAGCAGCACCATGAAGGCTCCCGCCTTGTAGAGCCGCCAGCGAACATCCCGGAACTTGAACAGCCGCCAGGCGAAGGTCAGCATGGCGGCGGGAATCAGCAGGGCCGGCAAGCCGAAGACCTGGAAGAGCAGATCGGCGGTATAGGCGCCGAAGCGGCCACCGAGGTTGGTGATTACCTCGGATCTGAGGTTGTTGTTGAAGGAGGGGTCGCTGTTGTGAAAGGAGAGCAGGCAGAGCAGCAGGTAGCTGCCGAGGGCGAACCAGGCAAGTCCGGCGATCTCTTTTTTCAGGTGCTCCCGAAAGAACGGTTTGGCGTCGTTGCGCATGGGCCTCCGTTACATGGCCGTGAAGGTCAGGATTGCCCCACCCAGCAGCCAGACATAGACGGCGAAGCCGATCAGGCGCTTGCGGCGCACCACCGCCATCAGGCAGTGGATGGACAGCAGGCCGACGAAAAAGGCGGTGCCCGCTCCGGCCAGGTACATGGGTATTTCCCCTGTCGGCACCTGCTGCAGATCCCGCAGGGAGAGAAGGGCGGCGCCGAAGACTGTCGGCAGAGCCAGCAGGAAGGAAAAGCGGGCGGCGGTCTCGCCGTCCACCCCCTTGAGCAGCAGGGCAGAGATGGTCGACCCGGAGCGGGAGATGCCGGGGAGAATGGCCAGCCCCTGCACGGTTCCCACCACCAGGGCGTCGCTGATGGTCATCTGCCCCTCTTTACGCCCCGGACGGCGGAACCGCTCGGCGAGAAACAGCAGCACCCCGGTCACCAGCAGCATCATGGCCACCAGGCGGATATCCCCGAACAGCCCCTCGAAGACATCCTTGAAACCGAGACCGATCAGGGCGGTGGGGACGCTGGCGAGCACGATCAGCCCGAGCATGCGGCGGTAGGTGCGGGCCTCGGGGCCGCTCTGCAGGGGGCTGACCAGCATCAGGCCGATTTCCCGGCGGAAGTAGAGCGTCACCGCCAGCATCGTCCCCAGGTGCAGCAGGATATCGAAGGCCAGCCCCGGCTGGTCGAAACCAGGGAGGAAATGCTGGGCGATGACCAGGTGGCCCGAGGAGGATACAGGAAGAAATTCCGTCAGCCCCTGAATCAGGCCGAGCAGCACGGCATGGAGAAAAGTCATGGAAAAACCTTGGTATCCGGGAGTCAGAATACAGGAGTCAGAATTTGGAAGCCGGGAGATGAAATCCCGGCCTCAGAGTTCCAGTATCACCGGCAGGATCAGGGGCCGGCGGTCGATGCGGCGGTTGAAGAAACGCCGCAGGGTCTTGCGCACCTCGATGCGCAATTCTTCCCAGTCGCTCAGGGCGGCCAGGCTGTGTTCCTTGAGCATCTCCCCCACCGCAGCGGCGGCTTCGGCAAGGAATTCCCGGGTCTCCTCCTCGGGGACGAATCCCTTGGTAAAGAGCTCCGGGCCAAAGAGAATGCGGCCGTCGCTCTGGCCGAGCACCAGCAGGCAGACCACCAGGCCGTGGTTGGCCAGGTGGGAGCGGTCCCGCAGTTCCATCAGGCCGACGTCGCCGACCCCCTTGCCGTCGACGAACACCCGCCCGGTGGGCAACCTCGGCTCCCGCCGCAGGCCGTTGGCCGAGACCACCAGCGGCTCGCCGTTTTCCAGTACCACCGCATGTTCGGCGGGTACCCCCATGCCGCGGGCCAGTTCCGCGTGCTTGACCAGGTGGCGGTATTCGCCGTGCACCGGCACGAAGTAGCGGGGACGGGTGAGGGCCTGCAGCAGCTTCAGTTCCTCCTGGCTGGCGTGGCCGCTGACGTGCACTTCGCTGGTTTTTTCGTAAAAGACTTCGGCGCCGCGGCGGTAGAGGTGGTTGATGACGTCGCTGATCGCCTTTTCGTTGCCCGGGATGAACTTGGAGGAGAGGATGACCGTGTCCCCGGGCTGCAGCTGGATCTGCTTGTGGTCGTCCAGGGCGATGCGGGAGAGGCTCGAGCGCGGCTCCCCCTGGCTGCCGGTGGTGATGATCAGCAGCCGCTCCCGTTCCATCTCCTTCAGTTGCCGCAGTTCGATCAGGGAATCATCGGGGATGAAGAGGTAGCCGAGCTGGCGGGCCGTGGCGATGTTGGCCACCATGCTGCGGCCGTTGACCAGGATCTTGCGCCCGCAGGCCACCGCCGCATCGACCACCTGCTGGATGCGGTGGATGTTGGAGGAAAAGGTCGCCACCAGCACCGCCCCCTTGCAGCCGGGGAGAATTTCGGCGAAGGCTTCTCCCACCACCCGCTCCGAGAGGGTATGGCCGGGTTTTTCCACATTGGTCGAATCGGCCAGCAGCAGCAACACCCCCTCTTCGCCGTAGGCCGCCAGCCGCGCGAGGTCGGTCGGTTGCCCGTCCACCGGGGTGGTGTCGATCTTGAAATCCCCGGTATGCACGATCAGCCCCGCCGGGGTGCGGATGGCCAGCCCGGCGCCGTCGACGATGGAATGGGCGACGCGAAAGAACTCCACCTGAAAAGGGTCGAGGTCGAGGTGCTGGCGCGGACTGGCAGTCACCATTTCCACTCGGCCGAGCAGTTCGTGCTCCTCCAGTTTGTTGCGCAGCAGCCCCAGGGTCAGGGAGGTGCCGTAGATCGGGGGACAGCCGAGTTGTTCGATCAGAAACGGGATAGCGCCGATATGGTCTTCGTGCCCGTGGGTGAGCAGCAGGGCGCGGATATCGGCCTGCCGCCCCTCCAGGGCCGCGATGTCCGGAAGCACCAGGTCGATGCCGAGCATGTAGGCCTCGGGGAACATCAAGCCGCAGTCTACCAGCAGCAATGCCCCCCGGCACTCGAGCACCAGCAGGTTCATCCCGATCTCCCCCAGGCCGCCCAGGGCGAAGATACGCACCGCCTCGGGGTGCAGAGCTTGGTTTGATGGGCTGATTGCCACGTGACCTCGTTCCGGCGCTGTCGGCGCCGTGTTGGTTGCCATCCGCCCCGCTCCCTAACCGGCCAGGGGGCGGCGCACCTCCTCCATCAACTGGTCCCGATCCGCCAGGCTCAGCTCGGCGGTGGGAATGGGGGGCTGGATCTGCACGCTGACCTGTCCGGGGTGGATGCGCCAGGAGTGTTTCGGCTGGACTGCCCGAGAACCCTGCAGCCGCACCGGAATGATCGGTGCCTGGGCCTGCAGGGCGAGCATGAATCCACCCTTCTTGAAGGGGAGCAGGGCGCCGTCGGGGGAACGGGTTCCTTCGGGGAAAACGATCACCGAGGTCCCCCCGGCGATGCGCTGGGCGGCCAGGTCCATGCTGGCGATGGCGGCCTTGCGGTCGGAGCGGTCCACGGGGATATAATCGGTGCGGCGCATGGCGAACCCGAAGAGGGGGATGCTGAACA
Source organism: uncultured Desulfuromonadales bacterium (assembly GCA_964650955.1). Taxonomy (GTDB): domain Bacteria; phylum Desulfobacterota; class Desulfuromonadia; order Desulfuromonadales; family CAZYXS01; genus CAZYXS01. The sequence continues at coordinate 18,409 of CAZYXS010000011.1, forward strand.
ACTCCTTCTTGGCCAGCCAGCGGAACTGCACCGGCAGACCGGCGAACAGCGCCAGGATATCGATATTGCTTTGGTGGTTGGGCATGAAGATGACCGCGCCGGAGCGGGGCAAATGCTCCTGACCCCGCACCGCCAGGCGCACCCCCGCCAACTTCAGGCTGACCCGCGCCCAGAACCGGGCGTAGGTGTGCAGGTAGTTGGGGCTGATGAAGGAGAGGGGCACGCCGGTGGCGATGACGAACAGCGTCCAGGGGACGAACAGCAGGTAGAACAGCAGGGTGTAGACCATCGGGAGAGCCGCTCCGGTTGCAGATTAATGGAGCAGTTTAAGAGGGTTGCAGCGGGAGAGTCAAGTTTTTTCCCGCGGTTGCCAGGGAGAGATCAGGGGCGATGGATTGCGCAGGCGGCCAACCGGGCGTCGATCAGAGCCACCAGTTCCAGGTAGGCGGGGCTGTCCACGCTGCCGAAGTGGGCTGCGAATTCGGCTTGGGAGAGATTCTCCGGCAAACCGTCGAGGGGAGGAAAAAAGACTGCCTCCCCGCCCGCAGCCAGCAGGCCCTGCAGCCGCCGCGCCCGCTGGGGGTCGCTGGCGGTGCGTGCCAGGGCGCTACCGGCCCGGTCCGCGGCCAGATCGGCGAAGCTGAAGCCGCTGCCGCCGCCGGCGTCGAGCAGTTCCTTCCACTCTCCTACCGCGGCAGTCGCCCCCTGGTCGGCAAGCAGTTGCAGGCCTGCGGAAATGACGAAGTGGCGGCGCAGATCGTCCCGGTTGGCCAATGACACCCGCGAGGGCGCTCGCTGGGAGCGAGGCTGGGATCTGGGAGCGGACGGGTCGAGCAGGCGCACGAAACGCCAATGTCCCAGGTAGCCGGCCAGGGCCAGCAGGGCAGCCTGGTTCTCCCGCACCGGGTCACCCAACCGGGAACGCTCCCGGGCCAGTTGGAAGAGCGGCCCGAGGTAGTCGGTCAGCGCCGCTGGACCGGATCGCGCCGCGTTTGCGGTGATCTGACGCAGTTGCCCGAGATAAAGCTGCACAGTTTCCCGGGGCCAGGGGGCCGCCAGGGGCATGGCCCATTCCCGCAAACGCGCCAGGCGGGTCGGCAACTGCTGCAGGCGGGCCTGGAGTTGGCGGACATCCTTCAGACGGATCTGCAGATGGTGCTCGGCCACTTCCAGGCCGTGGACAGCGGCCAGGAGCGCGGCCCCGCCCCCCCGGCCGAGGCCGAGATCGAGGCCCCGCCCCAAGAGCCACCGGGCCAGGGGCTCAGGCAGGGGGAGTCGCCCCAGGCGGGCGCCGGCCAGCCGCAGCCCTTCCCGGGAGGGGAGCAGGGTCAGCTCCCCGTTGAGATAAAGAGGTTGGGCGGTCGGCGGCAGGCGCAAACTGGCCGCCAGAAGCAGTTGCCCCTTCGCCAACGTCACCTCCCCGGCTAGCCGGGGCAAGCCGCGGGCGGCAAGGATCAACAGGCTCTGCAGCTCCTGTTGCGAAACCCGCAACTCCAGCGTTGGCTCCCGACTTTCCAGCCCTTGGCGCAGCCGTTTGGCAAGGTCTCGGGCCCGTTCGGCGTCGGCCACCCCAGGGGGTGGCAGCTGCACTACCCTTGGCGTACCGGTGAGCAGCAGCGCCGCGAGCAGGCTGCTGAGCAGCAGGAACGCGGCGCAGAACCATACCAGCCGCCCCCACCAGCGGCGGCCGGGGTTTCCGGCTGTTGGGGTCATTCAGAAGGTTTCACGGCGGGAACATCCTGCTGGCAGTGTTCGCAGCGGGTGGCCTGCACGTCGATGATCAACTCACAGTGGGGGCAATAGCGGCGGCCATAGAAGATCAGGTTGCGCTCCGCCGGCTTCATGGCGATGGCGTGGAAAATGGCGAAAGGTAGCAGCAGGATCCCGTAGAGCCACCAGAGCAGAAAATTGCGTCCCTTGCCCAGGGCCACCGCGGCCGGCAGCAGACCGAGCAGCAGCAGCAGAATAACCAGTTCCATCCAAGGCACTCCCGGTCTCAAGGAAAAAACAGCCGGCGGCCGGGCCGACCGTCGTGAATCGCTGTGAAGTGTCATTATAGCAGTAATCTGTCTGGTTTGCGCCAGTCGATGTGAGCGCTTCTGCGGCCATCCCCCTTTACACCCCCCGGGAATTCCGTTAGACTTCCCGCCAGTCAATCAACCACAGGAGAATTGGCATGTCCATCAACAAGGTTATTCTGGTCGGCAATCTGGGCAAAGATCCCGAACTGCGCTACACCCCCTCCGGGGCGGCAGTGGCCAACTTTACCCTGGCGACCTCCGAGCGTTACAAGGACAAGAACGGCGAGTGGGTCGAGAAGACCGAATGGCACAACATCGTCGCCTGGCGGCAGTTGGCGGAAATCTGCGGCAAGTTCCTGCACAAGGGGAAGCAGGTCTATATCGAGGGGAAGATCCAGACGCGCTCCTACGACGACCGCGACGGCAACAAGCGCTATATGACGGAAATTATTGCCGACCAGATGCAGATGCTCGGTCGTGCGGGCGAGGAGGGGGGCGCTCCGGCCCGCTCTCAGGAGCCGCGCCAGTCCCGCCCGACCCAGGGTGCCCCGCGCAGCAACGCCCCGGCTTACGAGGATTTCGGCGATCCCCCCTTCAATCCCGACGACGACATCCCGTTTTGACCCGCAGGGATTTTCAGCGTAAACTTATGAGCGGGAAGCCTCGGGTTTCCCGCTTTGTCGTTGTGCGCACAGATCGGCTGCATGAATTCAGGGGGCGCGATTGGGTAATCTGGAACGACGACGCGGGGCATTGCAGGCTCTGCTCAGCGACAGCGATGATGGCGTGCGCACCGCTGCGGCAGAGGCCTTGGAACAACTGGAAACAGCCATGGACCTCGACCAGGTGCTGGAGGTCCTCGCCAACGGCTCCCGGGGTGGGCGGGTGGCGGCGGTCTTCGCCCTGGAAAAAATCAACAGCCCCCGGGTGCTGGTGGCCCTGCTCGAGCAGTTGCAGGATGCCGACGCGGATATTCGTGCCGCAGTGATCCAGGTGCTCGGCAGCAAACGGGATCCCAAAGCCCTGGGAGGGCTGGTGCGGCATCTCAAAGATCCCCATCCGGCGGTGCGGGTCCATGCGGCCGATGCCCTCGGCGAATTTCGGGATGCCCGTCCAGTCCCCTACTTGATTGCCGTGCTCGGTGCAGCTGACGAGGAGTTGGTGCGCAGCTCCGCCCAGGCACTCGGGCGGATCGGTGCCGCCGAGGCGGAGGAGGCGCTGCTGCCGCTGCTGAAAGATCCTCGCAAGGGGGTGCGGCTGGCGGCCACCAGGGCGCTGGGACAACTGGATCTTTGACCGGAAAAAACAGCCTGCAACAGCAAAGGCCGGATCGGAAGGATCCGGCCTTTGCTGTTGCAGGGGCGGGAAAAGGTCAGTTGAAATAACTGGCCACGTCGATGCCACGACTGGCGGGATCGGCTTCGGCCAGGATCTGGGCCTGTTCGCTGCCAAGCAGGACTCTGGTTTCCGGCGTCTTGAGGTGCTGGCCGTCGGGTCCGATCAGGATCAAAAGGGTGAGCGTGGCGGCCTGATTGTCGATGTTGTGGACCAGAGCGACTTCGTTGCTGGCCAGGCGCACCAGGCTCCCCACCGGCCAGGGGCCCAGAGACTCGATAAACCGGGCGAGGAATTGTGGGTGCAGGTGGGTGCCAGCCATTTTCCGCAACCGCTCCACCGCCTTGCGGGGAGTGACCGGCCGTTGGTAGGGGCGCAGTGTGGTCATCGCGTCGTAGGCATCGGCGATGGCTGCCATGTCGGCCAAGGGGGAAAGCGGGCGCCCCTTGAGGTCGGCGGGGTAGCCGGCGCGGTCGAAATGCAGGTGATGGCCCAGAACAATGTCCACCACCTCGGGCGAAACTCCCGCCATGCGGGCGACGATGTCGGCGCCGCTGCGGGGGTGGCGTTTGATCTCTTCGAATTCCTGGGGGGTCAGCCGGCCCGGCTTGGTGATGATGTCGTGGTCGATGCGCAATTTGCCCACATCATGGAGGAGGCCGCCGAGACCGAGGATGCGCAGGCGCTCCTCTTCAAGCCCGCAGGCCCGTCCCACCGTCAGGGCGATGACCGAGACGTTGACCGAGTGCGTGAAGGTATAATCGTCGTAGTCCTTGAGCAGGGAAAGGGCGAACAGGGCATGGGGATCGGCCAGGGTGGAGCGTACCATGTCCTTGACCACATCCTCGGCCTCCACCGTGGAGGGAATCCGCCCCAGCCGGATATCCTGGAAAACGTGGTCCACCACCTGCAAGGCCCTCTTATAGATCTTGCGAGGCGGGTCCAGCGGTTCCTCCTCGAGTTCCACCAAGGCGCGGATGGTCTGCACGCCGTTTTTCCGCAGTGCCTGGTCGAAGGCTTCCCCCCGCACTTGCCCCTGGGTCAGCAGCTCAAAGAGGGTCCGCAGGTCTCGATCGTTCACTCCGGAATAGATTTCGATGGCGCTCAGGTCCAGGGACTTGAGCAGGCGGGCGAATTCCTGGTGGGCGAGGCCGCCGTCGGGGATCAGGTGCTCATCCACGAACAGGGTCTCCTGCAGCAGGCCGATGCGCAGCGTGGAGCGCCCGTGCAAGTGGGGCCGCAGGTCGGCGGTCATGGCGCTGAGTTGCTTGATGATGGCCGGATGTCTGGGGGGGTAGAGTCGCAGGCTCTTGACGGCCCCGGTCAGGTTCTGGATCAGGGTTTTGGCACTTTCGAGGTCCATTATCGTCTCAACTGTTTGAGGGCCTGCACCGCGGCGCGGGCCACGGCTTCATTGCGATCCGAAGTGGCGCTTTCCAGGGGGGCCTGGGCAGCGGCATCGCCGATCTCCCCCAGGGCGGCGGCGGCCGCGGCCCGCAACTCGTTGTGCCGGCCCGGCCGCCAGAAACGCCGGCTGGCCAGCAGTTCCACCAGGGGAGGGACCGCTTCGGCGCTGCCGATTTCCCCCAGGGCTTTGATGGCTCCCCGTCGCAGATCAGGAGGGCGCTGGCCGCCGTCTTCCAGCGCCAGGCGCAGCAGGGCGGGAACGGCCGCCGGGTTTTTCATCGCTCCGAGGGAGAGCAGGGCCTGCTGGCTCAATTCGGCATCGGCCCCGTCGAGCAGTTGCAGCAGGATGCCGGTGGCTCCCTGACCGCCGATGCGGGTCAGGGCACGCACCGTTTCCCGGCGGACCCGGACATCCTCATGGCCCAACAGCGGTCGCAAGGGGCCGGTCGCCTCCGGGTCGCGGATTTCCCCCAGGATTGCTACCGCATTGCGTACCACGTACCAGCGACTGTCCCGCAACTGCTCCAGCATCACCGGCAGTGCGATGTTGCCCTGGCGGACCAGAAGTTCCGAGAGGGTCTTGCGGGCCTGGGCATCGGCTTCCACCGACAGGCGGTTCACCAGGGGGGTGGTGACCTCCCCCTGATAGAACAGCAGCGCTTGCGCTGCGTCTTCCCGTTGAGCGGCCGGCAGAGTGCGGTCGCAGAGCAGGTCGGTCAGAAAGCGCAGGGCCTCCTCGTCGAGCAGGCGGTTCAAGGTCTGCACCAGGGCCTGACGCCGCGCCCTGATTGACTCCGGGTTGCCTGCAAAGGTCTGCAACAGGCGGAAAGTGCTCAGCGCCAAGGGGTTGGCGTGATTCGCCAACTCTGGCGACAAGAGTCCGGGGATCCGTTCCAGGATCTCGGCGAAGCGATTTTCGGAACTGGGAGCGGCCAGCTCCTCGAGCAGTTCCGCGAGGGAGGCCTGTGGCTCCGGCGCCATGGCCCCCTCCTGCGGCGGGACCTCCGGATCTCCTGGAGCACCCTCAGGGACCTCCTCGGCTGCGGGGGGCTGGGCCAGCAGTTCCTCCCGTTTGGCGAGGATGGTGGAGAGATCGAGCTCGTTGCTCCAGATGCTGGCCACCCGTTGCCGCAGCAGCAGTTCGGCAAGCCCCCCACGGCGTTGGAGCTCCTCGGGCGACAGGGCCAGACCACCGGCGAAACGGCCCAGGTCCCGGGCCGAGAGGTCGGGTAGAATGGTCAGGCTCTGCAGCCGTCGGATGAACAGATAGCCGGCCAATTTCTGCAAATGGGGGTTTTTCTCCCCGATCGGCATCCCATCCACCTGGATGCCCTCCCGGCGGATGCTGCACTGGAGGTTGGCCCCCTCCTCCAGCAGTGGCCGGAAATGCTGCAGGGCCTGCTCACCGGCGTTCTGCAGCGCCGGATGCCCGGGGGGGTAATAGCCCACAGCCTTGATCAGTTTGATCAGGGCGGTCAGACACTGTTCCCAGGCGTGAAGCCGTTGCTGCTGTTCCATGCGGAGCGCTTATCCTGGGTTGCTGGGGGAGGGTTTGCAGCCGAAGATTAACATAGCCCTTGCTCCGGGCTGTTGCAATGGCTTTTTCAGCGGTTCTTGACCAGGGCGGAGATGGCCTTGAACTCTGCGGTGCCGGCTCGTTCCAGCAGTTGGAAGACCGCCATCTCGGTGCTGGTGAGCACCGCGCCGGCCCGGGCGGCATTCTCCAGGGCGGTACGATAGTCGCTGGTGCGCTGCGAGCAGATGGCGTCCCGTACCAGGTGCACCCCGTACCCCTGCTGGCGCAGCCCGAGCACTGTCTGGTAGACGCAGACATGGGCCTCCATGCCGGTCAGCAGCACCTGCCGGGTTTGGCGCTGGTGCAGGGCGGCGAGAAAAGCCGGCTCGCCGCAGCAGCCGAAGGTGATTTTTTCGATGGTTTCTCCTCCCCGCAGTTCGCCCACCGTGGGGCCGAGCCCCTTGGAATACTGCTCGGTGGTCAGCTGTGGCAGGCTAAGGACCTCCGCCGCCTGCTTGAGCAGGCGGATGTTGGCCAGTACCTGGGCGTAAACCGTTTGCGGCATGGCCGGCACCAGGCGTTCCTGCACGTCCACCACCACCAGGGTGGTCCCCTGCCGGGGGAGTTGCAGCGCTTCCAGAGTCTCAGTCGTCATTTCTCGGCATCCTCCTGTTGTTCGGGTTCCACCACGCAGAAGCCGCGGTCATGCACCCCCATATCCTGGGCCAGGTACATCCCCTCCAGCACCGATTGAAACCGCTGGGTCACCAGCTTGCGCTTGACCTTGAGGGTCGGGGTGACCAGGTCCTTGGCGAAATCCTGGGAGAGCAGGGTAAAGCGCTTGATGTGCTGGTAGCTCGGCATCCCCTGCTGCAGGGCATTGATGCGGCGGCGGATCAGGTCGAGCACCTGCGGATGGTTGACCAGGTCGCAATGGTCGATGAAGTCGAGTTTCTTGTAGCGGGCGTATTTCTCCAGGTTCTCCAGGTTCGGCACCAGCAGGGCGGTGAGGTAGGGTTTGCGGTCGCCGTAGACCATGGCGTTGGCCAGATACTTGTCGGTCTTGAACAGGTTTTCCAGGTTCTGCGGAGCAATGTTCTTGCCGCCGGCGGTGACGATCAGGTCCTTCTTGCGGTCGGTGATGGCCAGGTAGCCCTCTGCATCGAGTTGTCCGATATCCCCGGTCTTGAACCAGCCCTCTTCAAAGGCGGCAGCGGTGGCTTCGGGGTTGTTCCAGTAGCCCTGGAAGACGCCTGGGCCGCGCACCAGGATTTCGCCGTCGACAGCGATGCGCACCTCCGTCCCCGGGATCGGCTGCCCCACCGTCCCCAGGCGGATGGCGCCGGGGTGGTTGGCGGCAATCACCGGCGCGGTTTCCGTCAGTCCGTACCCTTCGTAGATGGGGATCCCCGCGGCGAGGAAAAACTCGGCAATATCCCGCCCGAGGGGAGCTCCGCCGGAAACGAAAAAACCCAGCCGTCCACCCATGTGGGCCTGCAGTTTGGAAAAGACCAGCGCCTGGGCCACCCCGACCTCCAGCTTGAGCAGTCCCCCGGGAGGCTTCCCAGCGAGCAGCAGGGCTGCCTGTTTGCGACCCACCCCGATGGCCCAGAAGAAGATTTGTTTGCGCAGCCAGGGTCCGTTGATGGCCCGCTCCATGATCCGGGCATACATCTTCTCGTAGAGCCGAGGGACGCTGATGACCACCGTCGGCTGCACCTCCCCCAGGTTCACCGGCACCGCCTCGATGCTCTCGGCGTAGGCGATGGTCGCTCCCTGGTGCAGCATCAGGTAATAGCCTGCCATGCGCTCGAAGACGTGGGAAAGGGGGAGGAAGGAGAGGCAGGTGTCGGCTTCGCCGATGGGGAACAGGGGGGCGGAGGCGGCGACGTTGGCCAGGAAATTCCCATGGGTCAGCATCACTCCTTTGGGATGGCCGGTGGTTCCGGAGGTGTAGACCAGGCTGGCCAGGTCCTCTCCCCGTCCGGCGGCCAACCGCGTCTCCAGTTGCTCCGCGGCCACCTGCCTGCCGGCGGCGAGGAACTCCTTCCGATCGAGGCAAAGAGGATGGGAGATATCCCCTTCGAGCAGGATGATCCTTTCCAGCGCCGGGGTTGCACTGCGGGCATCAGCCAACTGGCCGGCCAGCAGCGGCGAGTGGACGAAAACGTAGCGGCTGCCCGAGTCGTTGAGAATATGATGAACAGCCTCCAGTCCCTCGGTGTGGTAGACCGGGGCCGAGACCCCACCACAACTCAGGATGCCGAGGTCGGAATAGAGCCAGTCGGGGCTGTTGGGTGCCATGATCGCGACCCGTTCGCCGGGCTGCAGGCCGAGGGCCAACAGGCTGCGTGCGAAAGCCCGCACCGTTTCCGCCATGGCGGTCCAGCTGACGTCCTGGTAGGCTCCGGCAGCCTTGCGACGCAGAGCGGTGCGGTCAGTAAGGCGGCGGGCCTGGTCGAACACCATCCGGGGGAGCGTCTGGGCCATGGGACCTCCGAAAAAATGGATTGCCTTGACCGGGGTGGCTGCTGTTACCCTAGGGGCGCGGCCGTTTGTGCCGAAGCAACTTCCTGGCAGGAGCTCCAGTCATGATTCTCGGCATCACCGGCGGCATCGCCTCCGGCAAGACCCTGGTCACCCGCATCTTCCGCCAACTCGGCGCCGCCGTGGTCAGCGCCGATGAACTGGCCCGGGAGGTGGTGGCTCCCGGTTCTCCGACCCTGGCCCGTCTGGTGGCCCGCTTCGGCGCCGGCATTCTGTTGCCCGGCGGCGGTCTTGACCGCACCGCGTTAGCCGAACTCGTCTTCAGCGACCCGGCGGCAAGGGGGGAGCTCAACGCCATCACCCACCCTGCCATCGCTGCCCTGGCCGTAGCCCGACTGGCGGACCTGCGAACCCAAAACTGGCCGCTGATCGTCTATGAGGCGCCGCTGCTCTACGAGGCCGGAGCCGAGGGGCGCGTCGACGCCGTGCTGGTGGTCACGGTTCCGGCAGACCGGCAGCTGCAGCGGCTGATGGTCCGGGATGGTCTGACCCAAAGCGCCGCCCTGGAGCGGATCGCCGCCCAGATGCCCCAGGCCGAGAAGGCGGCCCGCGCCGACTACCTCATCGCCAATGACGGCACCCCCGATGATCTCGAAGCCGCAGTCAGGGCGCTGTTCCAACGCCTGTCCCAGTCCCCAGCCCCCGCAAAAATTCCAGAATAAGCGCCATCACCTCGGCCCGGCGGGGGTTCTCCATGGTCGTCAGCACGTGGGGCGACTCGGATCCAAGCATGACCACGGTCCGTTCCCGACTCCCCAACTTTCGCAGCAGCGGCGGCACGCTCTTCAGGTCAATGGTTCTATCCCCCTCGCTGTTGATCACCAGGGCAGGGGCTGTGACTGCCGGCAGCACCCCGGGCATCCGTCGCAGCAGGCGATTGAGCTGGTGCACGGCCGTCAGGGGGCGGCGCCGGTAGTAGAACGGCCGCAGCACCGTAGGCACCTCCACGTCGTGGTAGGGACGCACGTGCCGCAGGAGACCGGCCCAGGGGGCCAGGCGATGGCGCAGCCGCAAAAAAGGGGAGAGCATGATCAGCCCTGCCGCCGGTTTGCGGGCCGCCAATTCGGCCACCAGCAGGGCGCCGGTGCTGACGCCGAGGAGCACCGGAGGGCCCGCCGGTGCCAGCAGTTGGTAACCAGACTCCACTTCCGCCTGCCATTCCTCCAGCCGCCTGCCGGCCAGATCCGCTGCCGAGGTGCCATGGCCGGGCAGCCGCACCCCCAGTGTCTCCCATCCGGCGACGGCCAGTTCAGCGCCGGTCTGGCGGACTTCCCAGGGGGTGGCGGAAAAGCCGTGCACCAGCAGCACCCCTCCTCGGCGCTCGCCGCAGGGCGGAAAGTGAAAGGGGAGACTGGACGGTTCCTCTACCCCTTCCGCAGTGGCCAGGCTCTGCTGCCGTGCCATGGCGGTTTGGATTGTCGAAGCATCCCCGGGTGGCATCCGGCCTGTCTGGTTTTGTCTGGAAATTGTTGACTAAATTGGACTGGGAAAAGTTTAACAGGCCGCCGTAGGCTGTCAATTTAGGAACAGCCGGCAACAGAAAACCCCCTCCGCGGGGAGGGGGTACGCAGGGGCGGGTTTTACTTGTGGTAGCCGAGACGGGTGGAGAGTTCCTCGCCGGCCTGGATGGCCAGGGGGATGAGCTCCTTATCCAGGCGCTCGTCGGAAAAACGCATGCTCGGCCCCGAGATGCTGATGGCGCCGACAATGCGCCGGGTGTAGTCCCGGATCGGCGCGGCGACGCAGCGCACCCCCACATCCACCTCCTCGTCGTCGAGGGCGTAGCCGGCTTCGGCAACCTTGCGCAGTTCCTGCTTGAGTTTGGTTTTGTCGATCACGGTGTTGGGGGTGTAGGCCTTGAGATCCTTGGCGGGCAGCAGGCCGTCCACTTCCTCTTCGGACATGTGGGCCAGGTGCACTTTGCCCGAGGCGGTGCAGTAGGCCGGCAGGCGGGAACCGACCCGGGAGACCACACGCACCGTCAGGTCCGTCTCCACCACGTCGAGGTAGACGATGAAGCCGTCCTTGAAAATCGCCACGTAGGAGGTTTCATTGCAGGCCCCCACCAGCTTTTCCAGAATCGGCTTGGCCTGGCGCAGCAGCCCCATCTGCTTGATGAAGGTCTGGCCGAGTTCCAGAGATTTCAGGCCCAGGCGGTAGTTTTCCGTGGCCTTGTTCTGCTCGATGTAACCCCGCGACTCGAGGGTGGCCAGCAAGCGGAAAACGTTGTTTTTGTGCAGCTTCAAGCGTTTGCTCAGTTCGGTCACCCCGAGTTCGTCCACCTCGCCATGGAACTGCTCGAGCAGGTCCAGGGCATGGGAAACCGCCTGGATGATATATTCCGATTTTTCTTTCTTGGCCATGAATTTGTCCTCGCTGGCAGAAAATCGTTTCGGGAAGTCCGTCCCATCTTAGTAATTTCAACCCGCATGTCAAGCAGAATGGAAAATTCTGCGACATCTGTTGCCGGGGGCTGGCCGTTCGGGCGAAGATAAGGGCCAGAAAATGTTGCCAATAAATGATGCCGGTAAAATATAGAATGCTGTTTTATAATTGTCAATATCAATCGAACTTATAAAAAATCAAGGATTTGACAGGTTGCCTGCCATCTGCTTAGATGGGGGCCAATTGCGCTGCCAACCCGGGGAGGTTCCATGCTCAATCTCAGCAAGAAGATCCTGGTCGCCATCGATGGTTCGCCCCAGTCGGACAAGGCCGCAGAGGAGGCGATCCGCCTGGCGGCCGCTGCAAACGGCCGCAACAAAAGCAAGGTATATGCCATGTTGGTGCTGCCCGGGATGCGCACCCCCTCCTTCACAGACTTTTTTCCCGCTCCCCCGGCGACCGAGCAGGCCGATTGGGAGGAGAAACGTCAGCGGATTTTCTACGTGGTCGAAAAAGCGGCCCGTGAGGCCGGGGTGACCCTGGAAAACCAGGTGGTCTACGGGGATGCGACCGAAGAAATTCTGGCCTTTGCCGAGCAGGAGGAGATCAGCGTCATCGTCATCGGATCCTCCGGGGCCGGCCGGTTTCGCCGGGTCTTGCTGGGAAGCGTTTCGGCCAAGGTGGCGATGCACGCCCGCTGCTCGGTCTATATCGTCCGCTGAAAATCATTGACCGCCTTTCCGGTCGTCCTCGCGTCCACTCCAGCGTTTGCTTCTGTTGCCGCCCATTGACCGATCCTTGGCCGTGATTTGGGTCATTTTGACCCACAGCCGCGGCGGTCAGGCCCCCGGCTGATCGATTTCCAACTCCGCCACTTCGGCCTTGACTCGGGCCGGTTCCTCGGGGGCGCGGGTCTCCTGGATCAGGTAATCGAAAATTTCAGCGAGGCTTTCCCGGATCTCGGGCAACTCCCCGGGAAATTCGTGGGGGGAGAGCTCCAGGGTCAGGGTGTCGTTATAGCCGGTCTCCCGCAGATGGTTGAGGAAGCGGGTCAGGGGCAGCACACCGTGGCCGGGGAGCAGGTGTTCGCGTCCGTAGCCGTAATCGGAAAAATGAATATTGCGCATTTTTCCCGAGTCGTAAAAGAGATGAAAATCGTGCAGGAAGTCGGCCTTGGAAGAGCCCATGTGGGCCGTATCGAAGGTCAGGAACAGGTTGCGCTCCTGCATGAAATCAATCATGCGGCCGGTCTTGGCGAGGATGTTGGGGTTGATGCGGAAGGGGCCGGTGGCGGGCATGTTCTCCACCGTGATCAGCAGTCGGTCATCCCCCAACTCCCGCTGGAAGTCATTGATGCGATTGAACCAGAGCCAGAACTTGAACTCCCCCACCAGCCAGCAGGGGGGGTGGAAGTTGATCAGGGGGATGCCAGTATCCAGGGCCAGTTTGCAGGTTCGTTGCAGCTGGTTGATCTTGTCCCCCCAGCCGTCGAGTTCGAGAAAGGGGGCATGCAGGGAGCAGATGGGCAGAATCTGCTGCAGCGAACGGAGCAGGGCGACATTGTCGGGGTACTGGAAGTCGTGGTTGATGATGACTTCCATGCCGTCGAAACCGGTGTCCCGGGCAAGTTCAAAAACTGTCTCCAGCGGCAGGGTGTAGAGGCTGCCTGCAGACAGGACGAGTTTCATGGTGACCTTTCGCTAGAACGATTTTTTATCGCAGCTTGTAACATCCATGGTCCTGGGAGTCAATCCCGGAACCGTCCCCTCCCGCGGGCCGGCTTCAGGACTGATGAACCTCCTCGGCCAGGAAGCGGCGGATCGATTCCGCCGGCGCCGGGGTCGCCAGGGAGACGGCGATCATCACCAGGATCACCAGCGGTGCACCGAGCAGGGCCGAGGAGGTCGGCGGGAACAGGGCGCCGAAGGCCGGCCAGAGAGGGCCGAGCAGCAGACTGGCGGTGGTGATGAGGATCCCTGTCAGCATGCCGGCGATGGCCCCCTGCCGGTTGGTGCGGTCCCACCAGATGCCGAGCAGGAAGACCGGAAACAGCGTGTTGCCGGCCAGGGCGAAGGCGACGGCGGTGATCTGGGCGATCAGCCCCGGCGGGTTGATGGCGGCGAGCACCACGATCAGGGCCAGGGCCAGGGTGGTGCCCTTGGCCACCTTCATGCGTTGGCGCTCGCTGGCCCGGGGGTTGAGGATGCGGTAGTAGATGTCGTAGGAAAAGGCCCCGGCGCCGGTGAGCAGCAGCCCGGTGATGGTGGAAAAGGCGGCGAGGATGGCGCCGACGGCGACCACCCCGATCAACCAGGGAGGGAGGCCGGCCCACTCCCCGGCCTTGAGGATGATCAGGTCGGCCAGGGCCCGGGCGGTTTCCGGGTCGGCGGCGGCGCCGCTTTCGGCGTGCAGGCGGGCGAAGGCGGCATAGGCCGGGGCGCTCCAGTAGAGCAGGCCGATGAAGAAGATCCCCCAGACCACGCTCCAGCGGGCGTCCCGGGAGTTGGGGACGGTATAGAAACGGGAGAGGACGTGGGGCAGGCCGGCGGTGCCGACCATCAGGGTGAAGCAGAGGGCGATCCACTCGTAGCTGCTGCCGTGGCTCCAGGGGTTGGTCAGCACCTCGCCGCGGACGGCAAGGTCCTGCAGGGCCTGGCTGTAGCCGAGTTGGGGGAGCACCCAGAAATAGCCGAGTTTGCGGGCCAGCACCATCAGGGGGATGACGAAGGAGAGGATCAGCAGGGTGTACTGCAGCTGCTGATTGCGCTCGGCTCCCAGGGTGCCGGCGATCACCAGGTAGGAGAGGACCACCGCCGCCCCCAGCAGCAGCGCGGTGAGGTAGTCGAGACCGAAAATCCAGCCGAAGACCAGGCCGATCCCCTTGAACTGGGCGGTGCAGTAGACCAGGGAGATGAGGATGGCGATCGCTGCGCTGATAAACCGCGCCGCCGGCGAGGCATAGCGAGCCTCGACGAATTCGGGGGCGGTGTATTTGCCGAAGCGACGAATCTGGGCGGCCAGCAGGATCAGCAGCAGCACGTAACCGCCGGTCCAGCCGATGACGTAGGCGAGGGCGAAATAGCCCTGGGCGTAGAAGACCCCGGCGATGCCGAGGAAGGAGGCGGCGCTCATCCAGTTGGAGGCGATGGCGGCGCCGATGCCGACCCGCCCCACCTGGGCGCCGGCCACCGGGTAATAGGCGCCGCGGCGGCTGCGGCTGGCGAGGCCGAGCAGCAAAATGATGCCGAGAGTGGCGAACAGCAGAAGGGCGGGCGCGATGTGCAGATTTTCTCCGGTCATGGCAGCTCCCTACTTGCGTTTGCGGTGTTGGTCGGCCAGGCGGTCGATAAACAGGTTATAGAACAGGCAAAGGATGATGAACCAGACGATGAGGAAGTGCCCGGTGAACCAGTAGTGGAAAGGGAAGCCGAAGACCGTGAATTCCGTCAGCCGGCTTTCTCCGGCCGGAGACCGGCCGATCAGGGCCAGCACCACCTGGAAGCCGAGGGCGAAGACCGCCCAGCTCAACAGCAGCACCCAGAGGTAGCGGACCTTGGCGGCCATGCGCCCGGGACGGGGGCGAAAGAAATTGACTCTGTAATTAGGCGGTTCGGCGGGCGGGACGGGCGTTGGGCGGTCGCTCATGGTCGATCCCTCGCTCTCGGGGCCGGCGGCGGCCGGCCCGGTTGGTTGGCCCCGGCTCAGGCGACGGGGGCCTTGATCACCTCGGCCAGGACGCAGGTGGCATAGGCGCCCCTGGGCAGGCAGAAGCCGAGGATGAGATTGTCCCCCTCGGCACAGACTTCGGCCTGCTGCAGGGGGACCCGCAGTGGCCGGCGCTCCCCCTCCAGGGTCAGCCCGCCCCCCAGCCGCAGGTCGTCGAGACTGAGACCCGCGGCGGCGAGCAGGTCCCCTTCCAGGGCGCCGGCTTCTCCTTGGGCCAGGGTCAGCTTGTGGCCGAACAGGGGCCCGGAGGGGCTGATTTCGAAGCGGTCCGCCCGGGGTTGCTCCACCGCGGGGTCGGTGACCAGGAAGCAGGCGCCGTTGTCGTGTTTCCAGGCCAGGTCCCCCGGCAGCAGTCGCCCCAGGTCGGGCAGCCGGCGGGCCACCACCTGGTCGAAGAGGGCGGACTGCCAGGCCGACAGGTAGAGGCGCAGCAGCTTGCGGGGCAGGGCCAGCACGGCCGCTGCGGCGCTCTGGCCGGCCTGCAGGGCCTGCAGCAGGGCGCGCTCGTCGCGGAAGCGCCCGGGCAGGTGCTGTTGGGCGCCGGCGAGGTCGCCGGCGGCGAAGGCTTCGGCCGCCAGTCGCCAGCGGGGGTTGTCGATGTGCGCCGGGTCGCCGATGATCTCGGCGATGGCTCCGGTGTAGTCCCGCCGCAGCAGACAGGCGCCGACCCGGTGGGAGTTGCCGAGCACCCCGTAGCGCTGTTCACCGAAGCGGTTGGGCACCCCGCGCTGCTGCAGTATCTCCAGAACCTCCCTGGCCCGCTCCAGGGCTCCCGGTTGCACCCCCCGCACCCGGATGCGGAAGCGGTTGCCCGCCAGGTGGCCGAGGCGCAGCTTGTTGCGGTGGCGCCGGGCGGAAAGGATCCGGACCCCTTCGATGGTCAAGCCGGCAGCCGCTTCCGGGGCAACGCCCGGCAGGGAGAGGGTCTGGCGGGTGGTGGCCCGGGCATCCTTGAGGCCGGCGTAGCCGATTTCCCGCTCCTTGATCCGCAACGCGCGGCCGACCCGCTGGATCAGCTCGAAGGTGGTCAGGCCCCGCTTCTCCACCTCCAGGTAGAGGTGTTCCCCCTCGCCGCAGGGTTGGTAGAGGGGGAGCTCCTCCACCAGGAAGTCCTCCGGGGATTCCTTGATCTGGCCGCCGGTGCCGACGATGGCGGAGGTCAGGAACTCAGTCATTGCTGGCCAGCCGCTCGCGGGTGCGGAACCCGGGGGGGAGGGCCGCCGGACGGGGCAGGGAGGCAATCCCCTCGGGTTTGCGGTAGTGCAGGTAGTGGATCGGCTGCCCCAGGTCGAGGAAACGGCGCATGTACTTGGAGACCGGGTAGCCGGGCAGGTCCAGGGTGAATGGGGAGGCCTGCCGGTTGACGAAGTCGCTGCGCCCGGCCAGGGTCTCGGCCACCTGCTCGGCGTAGTCGGCGAAGTCGGTGCTGAAATAGAGCTCTCCCCCCGGTTGCAGGGCGAAGCGGGCCAGGTCGAGGAATTCGTCGTTGACCAGCCGCCGGTCGCGGTGGCGTTTTTTCGGCCAGGGATCGGGGCAGTTGATGTAGATGGCGCTCAGGCTCTCGGCCTCGCAATAGTTGAGCAGCAGGTGCCGGGCTTCCATGCGGGCGACGCGGACGTTGTCCAGCCCCTCGGCCTCGATTTTGCGGCAGGTCTTGATGCAGCCCTTGTTGTAGATGTCGATGGCGAGAAAGTTGGTTTCGGGCCGGTCCGCCGCCAACTGCACCATGAAGTCGCCGATGCCGCAGCCGATCTCCAGCGCCAGGGGGCCGGGCTGCTCAAACAGCGCGGCCAGTCCCTCGGCGGCGGCCAGCCGGGCTTCGGGCAGAAAGAAGGGGGAATCGTTTTCCAGCATCCGCTGGGTCATGGGGCAACCTCCGGAGGGTGAATTCAACTGGGCAAGGTAGCACAGGCCGACGCCCTTTGGCAACGCGGGGCGCGGGGATTTCCCTTGAATCCGGCGGTGGCCGGGGCTATGGTACCAGGGCGGACGCTGTCCCTATCACCAGAAACGCAAGGAGGTTGCCGTGACCATCGCCATTTCCCGCCGCGCCGCCGCCGTGACCCCCTTCCTGGCCATGGAAATCATGGAACGGGCCAAGGCATTGGAGGCGCAGGGGCGGCCGATCATCTATCTCTGCCTGGGGGAGCCGGATTTTCCCACCCCCGAGCCGGTGGTCGAGTCCTGCGTCGCCGCGTTGCGGGGCGGGGCGACCAGCTATACCCATTCCCTCGGCACCCTGGAGCTGCGCCAGGAACTGGTCGCCCACTACCGCCGCCGTTACGGCGTCAGCCTCACTCCGGAGCGGATCCTGGTCTCTTCGGGAACCAGTCCGCTGATGCTGCTGCTGTTTGCCGCCCTGCTCGAGGAGGGGGACGAAATCCTGTTGCCCGATCCGAGTTACGCCTGCTATCCCAACTTCATCCGCTTTGCCGGCGGCCGGCCGGTCTATCTCCCTACCCGCGTCGAGGACGGCTTTCAGCCCCGTCCCGAGCAGGTGCGGGCGGCCATCACGCCCCGCACCCGGGGGGTGATGGTCAACTCCCCCGCCAATCCGGCCGGTTCCACCCTTCCCGGGGCCTGGCTCGAGGAACTGGCGCGGTTGCCGGTGCCGCTGGTTTCCGACGAGATCTATCACGGCCTGACCTACGAAGGGGAGGAGCGCAGCGCCCTGGAGTTCACCGACGAGGCCTTCGTCCTCGGGGGCTTTTCCAAGGCCTACGCCATGACCGGCTGGCGGCTCGGCTACCTGATCACCCCGCCGAGCTGCGTGCGGGTGCTGCAGAGCCTGCACCAGAACTTCTTCATCAGCGCCAACAATTTCGTGCAGCAGGCGGGCATCGCTGCGTTACGGGACGGGGACGGGGCGGTGGCGCGCATGCGGGAGGCCTACGACCAGCGCCGCCGTTACCTGGTGGAGCGGCTGCGGGAGTTGGGGCTGGGGGTCGCCTCCACCCCCGTGGGGGCCTTCTATGTGCTGGCCGACGCTCGGCACCTCGGCAACGACTCCCTGGCGCTGGCCGGGGAGATTCTCGAGGCCACCGGGGTCGCCCTGACCCCCGGAATCGATTTCGGTTCGGGGGCGGAAGGTTACCTGCGCTTCTCCTATGCCAATTCCCTGGAAAACCTGCAGGAAGCGACGGCACGGCTGGAAAGCTACTTCAAGGAGAGGAATCCAGCAGTCAGGAGTCAGGAGTCAGAATAAACCCGGGGAGGCGATGCCGTTGGGGAGATTGACCTTCTTCTGGCTTCTGAATTCTGACTCCTGAATGCTGTATCCATCCGCCCGCTTCAAGCAGCACTTAATTCAAGTATAAGGAGATCCTACCCATGCTCATCGTCATGGATCACAATGCTACCGAAACCCAGGTCCGCGCCGTCATCAAGGCGGTGGAAGCCCTTGGCTACCGAGCTGAACCGATCCCGGGCCAGCAGCGCACCGCCATCGGGGTGCTCGGCAACCAGGGGCCGGTGGACGACTCCAGCATCCGCGAGCTGCCGGGGGTGCGGGAGTGTATCCACGTCAGCAAGCCGTACAAGCTGGTCTCCCGGGATTTCCATCCGGCGTCCACGGTGGTCGATGTCGCCGGGATCCCCATCGGTGATGGCCATCCCCCGGTGATCATCGCCGGGCCCTGCTCCATCGAGACAGAGGCGCAGATGCTCGCCTCGGCCAAGCTGGTCAAGGCGGCGGGGGGGCAAATTCTGCGCGGCGGAGCCTTCAAGCCCCGCACCGGCCCCCACAGCTTCCAGGGGCTGGGGGTGGACGGCCTCAAGCTGCTGCGCCAGGCCGGGGATGCCGAGGGGCTGCCGGTGATCACCGAGGTGATGCGCATCGAGCAACTCGAGGCAGTCTGCCGCTACGCCGACGTGCTGCAGATCGGCGCCCGCAACATGCAGAACTTCGATCTGCTGAAAGAGGTGGGCAAGCTGCGCCAGCCGGTGCTGCTCAAGCGGGGAATGAGCGCCACCATCGAGGAGTTCCTGGCCGCGGCCGAATATATCGTCGCCGAGGGGAACGAGCAGGTGATCCTGTGTGAGCGGGGGATCCGCACCTTCGAGCGGGCCACCCGCAACACCCTCGACCTGTCGGTGGTACCGCTGGTGCGGGGCCTGAGCCACCTGCCGATCATCGTCGACCCCAGCCACGCCACCGGCAAACGGGCGCTGGTGCCGATCATGGCCAAGGCGGCGCTGGTGGCAGGGGCCCATGGGGTGATGATCGAAGTTCATCCCGAACCGGAAAAGGCCCTGTGCGACGGCGCTCAGAGCCTGGCCGGCCCTGGCTTCGAAACGCTGATGGGGGAGATCCGCAAGCTGCTCCCCTATCTCGGGTACTGAAAGATCAGAGGGCCACCAGCCGCAGCAGGGTGATTTCCGGTGGGCAGAGAAACCGCACCGGCAGCACGCTGGTGCCGATCCCCCGGCTGACGTAGAGGGGGGTGGCGGCGGGGCCGACCCGGAACAGGCCGGAGTAGAAGTTGCCAGAGAAGCGGGGGAGGTAGAAGGGGGGAAGCAGCGGCAGGCGTACCTGGCCGCCGTGGGTGTGGCCGCAGAGAATCAGGTCGACGGCGCTCCCCAGGGCGTGGTGGTCGAAGGCCGGTACGTGGGAGAGCAGCAGGTTGACCCGGCGTTCGTCGATATGCTGCTGCAAAGCAGTCAGATTGTCGGCGGTGGAGGGGTAGTCGAGGCCGAGAATCGAGATCGGGGTGTCCTGGATGTCGAGATCGACCCGCTCGTTGATGAGCAGTTCGACTCCGGCCCGGGCGAACTGCCGGCGCAGGTTCTCTCCTTCGAGCCGCGCCCAATATTCCCAGTTTCCCTGCACGGCATAGATGCCGTGGCGGGCCTGCAGCAGGTCGAGAAACTGCCGCACCCCCTTGAGGTTGCGGGCCTGCTCCAGGTAATCGCCGGTGAGCAGCAGCAGGTCGGGTGCCAGGCCGTTGGCCAGGGCGGCGACCCGCTCGAAGTAGCCGGTCAACTTCTGCAGGTGCAGGTCGGAGAGTTGCACGATGCGCAGTTCCCGCCCCGGCGGGAGCTTGGCCAGGGGCAAAACGAATTCCTCCACCCGGACGTTGCGGGGCTCCCAGTACCAGCCGCGCACCGCCGCCAGGGCCCCGAGGGCCAGGCCCGCGCCCCCCAGGAAGGCCCGCCGGGTAAGGCGGCGGGCTGGGGGAGGGGATTCAGGTTGCTCGGTCATGCTGCTCCTCAACGGGGTTGTGGTTAATTTTGAACCGGTTCGCGAGACTTTAACACGCTGCCGCTACCCCGCCAAGAGGCCCAAATTTTCCCCATGGTCACCGACGCAGCGACCCCATACGTAGGCTGATGACGCTATGAAACGGCTTTGAGGCTTTGAGCTGAGCCCTGACTGGGAGCTAGTGTCTACTTGCAATGTTGGTTGAACAAATATAGACTCTCTCGCATTACCACTGCGAGGGAGGTGTTATGGCTAGGCGAGCTTATGTTCCGGAATGTTCCCCTGATGACCGCCGGTCGCTTGAGGTCTGGGCAAACAGCACCAGTCTTGAATGGCGACTAGTCGAGCGAGCCAGAATCGTTCTTAAGTTGCTGGCAGGCGAATCGGTTAGCCAGGTTGCGAGCGATCATGATGCCGGACGGAACACTGTCATTAAGTGGCGCAACCGTTTTGCAGCCAAAGGCATTGCCGGTCTTCGTGATAGCCCTCGTTCCGGCAAGCCGCCTAAATATGGCGCGGACTTCCGCAACGAAGTATTGAAAACCCTGGAGTTGCCACCTCCAAGCGGACAATCATGCTGGGATGGTGCCGCACTAGCCAAACATCTGAATTCTTCGGATGATGCCGTCTGGCGTGTCCTGCGGAAAGAGGGCATCTGGCTTGCGCGTCAAAGAAGCTGGTGTGTCAGCACCGATCCGGAATTTGTGTCAAAGGCCGCCGATATTGTCGGACTATATTTGGCTCCACCGCTAAATGCCCTGGTGATTTCCGTTGACGAAAAACCGAGTATTCAAGCCCTGGAACGCCCAACCGGATATGTATGCACCAGCAGCAAAAAAATAGTTCATGGGCTTAAAAGCACCTATAAGCGTCACGGTACTCTGAATTTGTTTGCCGCGTTGAATGTGGCCACCGGAAATATCCATACCAAGACCACGGAGTTGAAGCGCCGGATCGAGTTTCTGGATTTCATGGATCAAGTGCTGCTGGAATTGCCCGACAGCAACCAAAAAGAAATCCACGTTATTCTCGATAATTACTGCATACACAAGAAAAATGACGATTGGTTATCAGCGCATCCGAATGTTACGTTCCACTTCACACCAACCTCCGCAAGCTGGCTCAACCAAGTTGAAATCTGGTTTGGCATCTTATCAAGAA
>CAZYXS010000012.1:0-29863 GCA_964650955.1 uncultured Desulfuromonadales bacterium
GCGAGGGGGAGGCCATCTCCTGGCACCTGCTGGCGGCCCTCGGCTTCAAGGGTGACAAGCCGACCCTGCCGGTGAGGCGGGTTGTGTTCCACGAGATCACCCGCGATGCCATCATCCATGCCGTCGAAAACCCCCGCGACATCTCCCAGGAGCTGGTGGATGCCCAGCAGGCCCGCTCCATCCTCGACTACCTGGTCGGCTTCAACCTCTCCCCCTTCCTGTGGAAAAAGATCCGCTACGGCCTCTCCGCCGGCCGCGTGCAGTCGGTGGCGCTGCGGTTGATCTGCGAGCGGGAGAAGGAGATCCAGGCCTTCGTCGCCCAGGAATACTGGACCATCGACGCCGCCCTCAAGACCGCCCGGGGGGAGAATTTCCAGGCCCGGCTGTTCGCCCAGGACGGCAAGAAGCTCGACAAGTTCGCCATCACCGACCAGGCCCAGGCCGAGGCGCTGGTGGCGCAGCTGCAGCAGCTCCCCTTCCGGGTCGCCGAGATCAGCCGCAGCGAGAAAAAGCGCAACCCCGCCGCCCCCTTCACCACCAGCACCCTGCAGCAGGAGGCCAGCCGCAAGCTCGGCTTCTCCGCCCGCAAGACCATGACCGTGGCCCAGAAGCTCTACGAGGGGGTCGATATCGGCGAGGGGATGGTCGGCCTGATCACCTACATGCGTACCGACTCGGTGGCCCTCTCCGACGAGGCCACCAGCGAGGCGCGGGAGATCATCACCCGCAGCTTCGGCAAGGAATACGCCCTGGAGCGCCCCCGCGTCTACAAGAGCAAGGCCAAGAACGCCCAGGAGGCACACGAGGCGATCCGCCCCACCCTGATCGCCAACACCCCGGACAAGGTCAAGCCCTACCTCAGCTCCGACCAGTACCGCCTCTACAGCCTGGTCTGGACCCGCACCGTGGCCTCGCAGATGGCCGCCGCCGTCCTCGACGCCACCAGCGTCGACATCGCCGCCGGCGAGCGCTTCACCTTCCGCGCCAGCGGCCAGGTGATCCGTTTCCCCGGCTTCATGAAGCTGTACATCGAGGGGACCGACGAACCAGGGGAAGAGAAGGAAGGGACCCTGCCGGCACTGCAGGAGAACGAGGCCCTCAACCGCGAGGCGCTGCTTCCCGAGCAGCACTTCACTCAGCCGCCCCCCCGTTTCACCGAGGCGAGTCTGGTGAAAACCCTGGAGGAAAACGGCATCGGCCGCCCCTCCACCTACGCCAGCATCATGAACACCCTGGTCACCCGCAAGTACGTGCGGCTGGAGAAGCGCACCTTCTTCCCCGAAGATGTGGGGATGGTGGTCAACGACCTGCTGGTCAACCACTTCCAGCAGTACGTGGATTACGACTTCACCGCCAAGCTGGAGGAGGAACTCGACGCCATCTCCCGCGGCGAGGCCCGCTGGCAGCCGGTGCTCAAGGAATTCTGGGAGCCCTTCATCGGCCTGCTGCGGCAGAAGGAGAAGGAAGTCAGCAAGGAGGCGGTGACCACCGAGAAGACCGGCCGCACCTGCCCCGACTGCGGCCAGGAACTGGTCATCAAGCTTGGCCGCATGGGCAAGTTCCTCGCCTGCAGCGGCTTCCCCGAATGCCGCTTCACCGAGAACCTCGCCGCCGAGGAGCGGGAGGAGCCGGTCGTCTCCGAGGAGAAGTGCGACAAGTGCGGATCGCCGATGCTGATCAAGGACGGCCGCTACGGCAAGTTCCTCGCCTGCAGCGCCTACCCGGCCTGCAAGAACATCCAGCCGCTGGTCAAGCCAAAGTCCCTCGACATCGGCTGCCCCGACTGCAAGGAGGGGGTGCTGATGGAGAAAAAGAGCCGCTACGGCAAAATCTTCTACTCCTGCAACCGCTACCCCCAGTGCAAGTACGCCCTCTGGGACCAGCCGGTGGCCGAGCCCTGCCCCAAGTGCAGCTACCCGGTGGTGGTTGAGAAGGTGACCAAGCGCTACGGCACTTATCGCAAGTGCCCGATGGAGAACTGCGACTGGAAGCTGGAACTGGTGCCGCCGGAGAAGAAGGGGGCGGGGGGCAAGGAGGAGGCTCCGGCCAAGAAGCCGACGGTGAAAAAAGCGCCGGCGGCCAAGGCGCCAGCCAAACCTGCCCCGGCGAAAAAGCCTGCTCCGGCCAAACCGAAAAAATAGTCGCTCGGATTGCAGCTCCCGACCGCCGCCGACCACTGTCGTGCGGCGGTTGTTTTTTCAGGCAAAACCGCCGGTCCCGGCCGGCAGCCCGGGTCTCTCCTTGCTTGGCCCTTAATAATCAAAACCGCCGGTCCCGGCCGGCAGCCGGGTGACTTTCTTTGCCAGTCCAAAGAAAGTCACCAAAGAAAGGACTCAAAATCCGCCTGCGGCGGGCATGGGGTTCGCGAAGCTATCGGCGCGCTGAAGGCCGAATCGCGCTGTTAAGATTCGCTGGCGCTTCGGCCGGAGCTTTTTCCAGCCACAGTGGGGCTCCATCCACCCTGCCGCCTGTATCGCCAACACCGGCGCTGCAATAGGGAAAACCCCACCAACCCACCAACCAACGAACCGACGACCCCTGCGTACCTGACAGTGACATCAAAATATCGGCCGTTCCCTCGGTTTGCTTCGGTGCTACGAAGTGGCGCCGTGGTATTTTGACGGTCATCGATCAAGTGTTCATAGCGTTGGCGAAAGCAATGCCCCCCGCAGGGGAAAGCGCATTTCTGTTTACTCTTTGGGCGCTTGCAAAGAGTAACTCGCCGTCCGGGGGCGAGACCCCGGTTGCCGCCGTTGACGACCCCACTCCGGTTGCACCAGAAAGCAACAACCGCAACTGAGCCAAATCGATTTCCCTACCGCATCGCTGCGGCATATCGCCGATTGACCTCGTTCCAGTTCACCACCCCCCACCAGAACTCCAGGTATGCCGCCCGGCGGTTCTGGTAGCTCAGGTAGTAGGCATGCTCCCAGACGTCCACGGCGAGCAGCGGAGTGCCTTTGACTTCTGCTATGTCCATCAGGGGGTTGTCCTGGTTGGCGGTGGAGGTGATGGCAAGCTTGCGATCGGAGGTAAGAATCAGCCAGGCCCAGCCGGAGCCGAACCGGCCCGCAGCGGCCAGGTTGAACTGCCTGCGCAACTCCCCAAGGGAACCGAAGGCCTGATTGATGGCGACCGTCAACTCGGCAGATGGGGCGCCCCCCTGACCAGCCGGCGCCATGACCTTCCAGAACAGGTCGTGGTTGTAATGACCACCGCCGTTGTTGCGCACCGCCGGGCTGAAGCTGGAGATTCTGGCCATGATCTGCTCCAGGGACAGACCGTCGAGCTCAGGATGGGTCTTGAACTGGGCGTTGAGGTTGTTGACATACCCCTGGTGATGCAGGCCGTGGTGAATCTCCATGGTCTGTTTGTCGATGTAGGGCTCCAGGGCGTCGCTGGCATAGGGCAGCGGCGGCAGGGTGAAGGGCTCGGCCAGGGCAGTGCAGGCGCACAGGGCCCCGAGCAGTGCCCCGAGCAGAATGGTCGCGGGATGTCGAATCATGGCTGCCTCCTTCAATGACGGGGGAACGGGCGCGGGTCGCGATCCCCCAATTGGAACAGGCCCTGGCCCGGATGCAAGGGGAGTCGGAACAATTCTTGACTTCCCGCTCCCCTTTGCCTATACCTTGCCCCATGCAGAAAATCCTGATCCTCTTCGCCCATCCCCGCTACGAAAACTCCCGCGCCAACCGGGCGCTGCTCCACGGCCTGCGGGGTCTGGCGGGTGTGACCATCCACGATCTCTACGAGCAGTATCCCGACTTCAACATCGACGTGGCCCGGGAGCAGGCATTGCTGCTGGAGCACGCGATCATCGTCTGGCACTACCCCCTCTACCTTTATGGTCCCCCGGCCCTGCTCAAGCAGTGGATGGACCTGGTGCTGGAAAACGGCTGGGCCATCGGCGAGGGGAACCAACTGGAGAACAAGCTGATTTTCAATACCATCAGCACCGGCGGCACCCGGGAAAGCTACGCCCCGGAGGGGATCAACCGCCGCCTGCTGACCGACCTGCTGCTCCCCCTGGAGCAGGCGGTGCGGCTGTGCCGGATGGTCTGGCTCCCTCCCTTCGCCGTGCAGGGCACCTACCGCCTCAGCGACGCCGCCCTCGCCGACTACGGCGTCCTTTACCGCCGGGGGCTGGCGGCCCTGGCTCAGGGCGCCCCGGTGGCAGCCATCCGCAACTATCCGCTGCTCAACGACTGGTTCGACGACCTGGGCGTCACGGAGGGATCATGAGCGAGAGTCTGCTCGGTCAAGCGGTGGTCTACCTGGCGGCGGCCCTGGTCTGCGTCCCCCTGGCCAAACGCCTGGGTCTCGGCTCGGTGCTCGGCTACCTGCTGGCGGGCATCCTGATTGGCCCCTTCGCCCTGGGTC
Source organism: uncultured Desulfuromonadales bacterium (assembly GCA_964650955.1). Classification (GTDB taxonomy): domain Bacteria; phylum Desulfobacterota; class Desulfuromonadia; order Desulfuromonadales; family CAZYXS01; genus CAZYXS01. Next base: position 4,381 of record CAZYXS010000012.1, read on the forward strand.
TGGTCGGCCGGGAGGGGGAGGACATCATGCACTTCGCCGAATTCGGCGTGGTCATGATGCTGTTCCTCATCGGCCTGGAACTGGAACCGAAACATTTCTGGCGCATGCGCAACAGCATCCTGGGGCTGGGCACCTTGCAACTGGGTCTGACCACGCTGGCCCTGACCGGCGGATTACTGCTGCTCGGTCTGGACTGGCGCGCCGCCCTGGCCGCCGGCCTGGCCCTGTCCATGTCGTCGACCGCCATCGTCCTGCAGACTTTGAAGGAGAAGGGGCTTGGGCATTCCCAGGCGGGGACGAGTTCCTTCGCCGTGCTGCTGTTCCAGGACATCGCCGTCATCCCGATCCTGGCCCTGCTGCCCTTTCTGGCCCTGCAGGGGAGCGTCGACCCCGCCCTGAACGGTGCTCCCGGGCTGCCGGTCTGGCTCAAGGCCGGCACGGTGCTGCTGGCCCTGGTGCTGGTGGTGGCGGCGGGGCGCTACGTGGTGGTCCCCTGCCTGCGCATCGTCACCCGGGCCAGCGTGCGGGAGTTGTCGGTGGCCGCGGCGCTGCTGATCATCGTGGCCATCGCCTGGCTGATGCAGCGGGTCGGGCTGAGCCCGGCCCTCGGCGCCTTTCTGGCCGGGGTGCTGCTGGCCAACAGCGAGTTCCGCCACGAACTGGAGAGCGACATCGAGCCCTTCAAGGGGCTGCTGCTCGGGCTGTTCTTCATCGCCGTCGGCGCCTCCATCAACTTCGGTCTGCTCGCCGCCCGCCCCGGCGCCATCCTCTCCCTGGTGGCGGCGGTGATCCTGGTCAAGGCCACGGTGCTGGCCCTCGCCGGAAGGCTGTTCCGCCTCTCCTTCGACCAGAACTGCCTGTTTGCCCTCGGCCTCTCCCAGGTGGGGGAATTCGCCTTCGTACTGCTGGCCTTCATGCAACGCCTGGGAATCATCGAGGGGGAGAAAAGCGACACCCTGATGGCGGTCACCGCCCTGAGCATGGCCCTCACCCCTTTGCTGCTGCTGCTCCACGAGCGCCTGGTGCAGCCGCGCTTCGGCACCCTGGAGCGAGTCGCACCGGAGCCCGACGCCATCGACGTGGAGCACCCGGTCATCATCGCCGGGTTCAGCTCCTTCGGCAGCACCCTGGGGCGCTTCCTGCGCGCCAACGGCGTCGAGGCGACCATCCTGGACCACGACTCCGATCAAGTGGATCTGCTGCGGCGCATGGGCTTTCAGGTCTTCTACGGCGATGCCACCCGCCTCGACATCCTGCGCTCGGCGGGGGCCGACAGCGCCCGCATCCTGTTCGTCGCCATCGACGACCCGGACACCGTCAGCCGTCTGGTCGCCACGGTGAAAAAGCACTTCCCGGGGCTGCGGATCCTGGCGCGGGCCGGCAACAACCTCGACGCCCACGACCTGCTCGAATTGGGAGTCGACCAGGTCTACCGGGACTTCCTCGACACCTCGGTGCGGGCCGGGATCGACGTGCTGGCCACCCTGGGCCAGCGCCGCTACAGCGCCACCCGGGCGGCTCAGAATTTCATCAAGTACGACGAAACGGCCATGCAGCACCTGGCCCCCCATCGCCATGACCAGGGCAACTACATTTCCAACGCCCGGGAGCAGATCCGCCTGCAGGAGCAGTTGCTGGCCAGCGACCGCGCCAGCAACCCGACCCTTAACGATCAGGCCTGGGATACTTCGGCCCCCGTGCCAGCCGCGGCGGACACGCCGGGCTGAAAAACCGATCTCCCTTTTGCCCGAGAGCCTGTGAGAACCATGAGCACTCCCCAGTTGACCATCATCGGCGCCGGCCTGGCCGGCTGTGAAGCCGCCTGGCAAGCTGCCCGGGAGGGAGCCGAAGTCACCCTTTTCGAAATGAAGCCACAGCGGTTTTCCCCCGCCCACAGTTCACCGCTGTTGGGGGAACTGGTCTGCTCCAACAGCCTGCGCGGCGCCGGCATGAACAACGCCGTCGGCTGCCTCAAGGAGGAACTCCGCCGCTGCGGGACGCTGTTCATGGAGGCCGCCGACGCCACTGCGGTGCCAGCCGGGGGCGCACTGGCCGTGGACCGGGAGGCCTTCGCCGCCTACCTGACGGAGAAAATCGCTCAGCATCCCCGCATCCGCCTGGTGCGGGAGGAAGTCACCGCCCTGCCCGCCGAGGGGACGGTGATCATCGCTTCCGGCCCCCTCACCTCCGCGGCCCTCTCGGCCGAGATAGCCGCCCTGACCGGGAACGAGCATCTCTACTTCTACGACGCCATCGCCCCCATCGTCGAGGCCTACTCCATCGACTTTTCCAAAGCCTGGCGCGCCTCCCGTTACGGCAAGGGAGGGGACGACTACGTCAACTGCCCCCTGAGCAGGGAGCAGTACCTCGCCTTCGTCGCCGCCCTCAAGGCCGCCGACAAGGTGCCGGGGCGCGATTTCGAGAAGGTGGTGCATTTCGAAGGCTGCATGCCCATCGAAGTGATGGCGGAGCGAGGCGAGATGACCCTGGCCTTCGGGCCGATGAAACCGGTGGGCCTGCCCGACCCGCGCACCGGCAAGGAGCCCTATGCGGTGGTGCAGTTGCGCCAGGACGACCGCCACGCCAGCCTCTTCAACCTGGTCGGTTTTCAGACCAAACTCACCTGGCCGGAGCAGCGCCGCCTCTTCCGCACCATCCCCGGCCTGGAAAACGCCCGTTTCGCCCGCCTGGGGAGCATGCACCGCAATACCTTCCTCAATGCCCCGACCTGCCTCGAGCGCAGCCTGCAGTTCAAGGGGGCGCCCCGGCTGTTTTTCGCCGGCCAGATTACCGGCGTCGAGGGGTACGTGGAATCGGCGGCCATGGGCTTTCTTGCCGGCCTTTTCGCCCCCCGTTGGAGTCGCGGAGAACCCCTCCCCCTCCCCCCTGCCACCACCGCCCTGGGGGCCCTGCTCACCCACCTGGCCGAGTCGAGCCCGGAGAATTTCCAGCCGATGAACGTCAACTACGGCCTCTTCCCTCCGATGGAGGACCGTCGCCGCAAGCGCACCGACCGCCGCCTGGCCATGGCGGAGCGAGCCCTGCAGGACCTCGCCCCCTGGTGGGAGATGGTGCGCCCTCCGGCCCCTTGACACTGGATTAAATCAATTTCCAACTCATGAGAAAGTTACCAGTCGACGCAATTTTTTTGACCCAACCCTTTGGCTGCATGAAATCAAACACCTTTGACCCCACTCTCGGAGCCCAGCATATTTCATTAAGTTGAACGGATTAAAAAACCATTCCCGACGCCTGATATTCCTCATCCGTATACGGGATTTTTTCTGGAAACTGGATAATTTACTGTTGTTTTTTCCGGTGGGGACTGTTATTTAAGTGGACATTGGTCCAGTTGAAGGCTGGTCTTGCCCGCCCGCACCGAGCCAAACACTTCATTATTCAAATCCCACAATCCCCGAAGATCAGTCCGCCGGACCCGCCGGGGCAGAGCGGGGAACCAGTGCAATCGCTGGCCAAGGCACCAGGAAGGTACCTCTAGGATCAGACCATGGATGGGTTTTCGCCGTTGTGGCGGGCTGCCCTCCTTGCTCAAGAGCGCTGCGCCGCACCCGGCCTGGGCTATCGAGTCACCCGCAGGAGGTGGTTCGAATCTGAATTTTCCAGGGGACGTCCTTGCTGCCGTTGGACCATCAGACCAGCATTCATCCGGACGACATTCTCGACGCCCTGCGCGGCCACCCGCTGCTGGAGCCGTTTCGAATGGCGGTACTGTGCGACCCCAAGGGACGCCTGGACCAGCGTGCCCGTCATCTGTGCAGCGGCGGCGGCCTGCGTCCCGCCTGCCCGGTGACTTGCCGGGAAACCCGGCGGCAGGCCATTCTCAACGCCCTGTCTGAACAAACCCCCCAGATATTCACCTGCCAACTCGGCCTGCTTAATTTCGTGGTGCCCTTCCGGGACGACCGCGAACGCACCTGCTGCATCCTCGGCGGCGGCGTGCGGGAGAAGCCCATCTCCCTGTCCCAGGTCGAGGCCCTCTCCCACACCCCGGGCAGCGATGGCCTGGCTTTGCTCGACACCCTGGAAAAGCTTCCCTTTGCCACCCGCGACACGGTGGACTTGGCCATCGCGGAAATCCGCCAACTCCTCCCAGGACTGTTCGGGCGCAACCTGTTCGCTCGCGCCCTCGACCGGGCCACTCAGCGCATGCACGCCCTGTCTGCCCTGGCGCCGGAATTCGATCGGGCCCCGACCACCCAGGAGGTGGTCGGCCTGCTGTGCGAAGCGGTGGCCGTCCATTTCGACCTGCCCCGCCTGGTTCTGCTTTCCGTCCCGGGGCCACGGCGGCCCCTGCAGTTGCAGACCTGCCTCGGCCTGAGTGCCGAGGAGGCAACTCCCCAGCCAGGCAAACTCGCCGACCTGTTGCAGCGCCGGGCGCCACGGGAACCCTTTGCTTTGGGTGAAGAGACGGCGGGCATGTTCCCGGCCGCTCGGGCCGAGCAGGCCACCTGCATTCCGCTGCTGGGTGACGGCAGCCTGCTCGGGCTGCTGGTGGCCTTTGACTGCGAATGCCATCCCCGCGACCTGCTGCTGATGCAGTTGCTGGCCGCACAGGCGGCCAGCCGCCTGCTACGCCTGCAGACCCTGGAACTGCACCAACGGGAAACCGACCTGACGACCAAACTGGTGGGCCTGATCGGCTCGCTGGCTCTCGCTCCAACCCGCCAGGCACTCTATGGTGAAATCGTGACCATGGGGGCTGACCTGCTGCAGGCGGGCAGCGGCAGCCTGATGCTGCTCGACGAAATCGGGGAAACGCTCGACATTGTCGCTGCCAAGGGGATGAACAAGACCTTGGCCAAGACCATGGCCGTCCGGGTGGGCAACAGCATCGCCGGCCGGGTGGCCCGCAGTGGCCAGCCCCTGCTGGTCAGCGACATTGAAAAGGACAGCCGCATCGCCATTCCCAACCGGCCCCGTTTCCGCACCAAGTCGTTCCTCAGCGTCCCTCTCAAGATCAGCGATCGCATCGTCGGCGTGCTCAACCTCTCGGACAAGCTGGACGAGGGGATCTTCGTGCAGGCCGATCTCGATGTTTTGAGTTCCTTCGTCGGCCACGCCGGCACCCTGATCGACCGCGCCACGACCCTTGAGCGGGCCGAAACCATGGAGCGACTCTCCGTCACCGACCCGCTGACAGGGCTCTACAACCGCCGCTTCCTCGAGCGGCGCCTGGATGAGGAACTCAACCGCAGCTCCCGCCAGGATCTGCAATTCACCGTCATGCTTCTCGACCTGGACAACTTCAAGCGTTACAACGACCTCTGCGGCCACCTCGCCGGCGACCAATGCCTGAAGCGGGTGGCAGGGCTGCTGCGCACTTCGGCGCGGGAGATGGACATCGTCACCCGTTACGGCGGCGAGGAGTTCTGCCTGGTGCTGCCGGGCACCGGCAAGGCCGAGGCGGTGCTGGTCGGCGAACGCATCCGTCGCGCCATCGAACAGGAGCCCTTCTCCGGCGAAGGGGATCTGCCTGGCGGCCGCCTGACCACCAGCATCGGCCTGGCCTGTTTCCCTGAGGACGGCCAGTCGGAGCAGGATCTGCTCCATGCCGCCGACCTGGCCCTCTACCAGGCCAAGCACGAAGGGCGCAACCGCCTGGTGCTCTACCAACGCCCCGAACTGGCCCTTGACCCGCCGCTGAAAAACCACGGCTGATCCCGCCACTTTCCACTGGCAATTTTCCGCGCCCCGCAGTACAACCCCCGCACGGCTCTCCGTCATCCCCATTTGCTGATTCAGGACCTGTCATGACCGATTACCCCGACATCGTGCTGGCCTCGGCCTCGCCGCGACGGCGGGAGCTGCTCGCCCAGGTCGGCATCCGTTGCACCGTCATCCCCAGCGGCGCCGACGAAACCCTCCTGCCGGGGGAAACCCCTGAGCAGCATGTGCTGCGCCTGGCGCTGGAAAAGGCGCAGGAGGTGGCCCTTCGCCCCGACAGCCCGGGGCGCTGGTTCATCGGCAGCGATACCATCGTGCTGCGGGACGATTGCATCCTCGGCAAACCGGCCGATGCCGCAGAAGCCGCCACGATGCTGCAATCCCTCTCCGGACGCAGCCATCAGGTGCTCTCCGCCTTCGCCGTCTACGACCGGGAAAGCGGCCGCAGCCACCGACAAGTGGTGACCACCCGGGTCTGGTTCAAGGAGTTGACAGCCCGGGAAATCGCGGGGTACATTGCCAGCGGCGAACCCTTCGACAAGGCGGGAAGCTATGGGATTCAGGGGCTTGGCGCCTTCATGGTGACCGCCGTCGAGGGGAGCTACACCAATGTCGTCGGCCTCCCCGTGGCCGAAGTGGTCGCTGCGCTGGAAATGCTCGGCGCCCTCTCCCTGTTCCCCTGAAACGGAGGGTTCATGTCCCTGCAAGCCAATCTCGACGCCATCCGCCGCCAGATCGACAGCACCTGCGCCGCCTGCGGCCGCGACCCGCAAAGCGTGCGGCTGGTGGCGGTCTCCAAGCTCAAACCGGCCACGGCGGTCAGTGAGGCGGCCGCGGCCGGGCAGCGGATCTTCGGCGAGAACTACGTACAGGAACTGCTCGCCAAGCAGGATGAGGTCGAGGCCGAGGTGGAATGGCATTTCATCGGCGCCCTGCAGAGCAACAAGGTCAAATACCTCCCCGGGCGGGTGGCGCTGATCCATTCCGTTGACCGGCTCAGCCTGGCCCAGGAGATTTCCCGCCAGTGGGGCAAGGCCGGGCTCTGTGCCGACATTCTGCTCGAGGTCCATCTGGGCGACGAGGAGAGCAAGGCCGGGGCCGACCCCGCCGAACTGATGGACCTGGTGCGCCAGGTCGCCGCCCTGCCCCATCTGCGCATCCGCGGCCTGATGACCCTGCCCCCCTATGACGACGACCCGGAACAGGTCCGCCCCTACTTCCGCCAACTGCGGCAATTGGCCGGGGCCATTGACGCCCTCGCCCTCCCCGGCGTGAACATGGCGGAGCTCTCCATGGGCATGAGCCACGACTTCACCGTGGCCATCGAAGAAGGGGCGACGCTCGTGCGGGTGGGGACGGCCATTTTCGGCGCCCGGACCTGAGTCGAGCATGCCCCCCTTCGCCACCTACCTCTTCGACCTCGACGGCACCCTGATCGACTCCGTGGCCGATCTGGCCACCGGCATCAACCTGCTGCGGGGGGAACTCGACCTGCCCCCCCTCGAGCTTTCGACGGTGCGACGTTTTGTCGGCGACGGCGCCACCCTGCTGGTGCAACGCTCCCTCCCTCAGGGGGAATTCAGCCTTCGGCGCCTGCAGCGGTTTCTCGAGCTTTACAGCGAGCACCTGCAGGAGCGGACGGTGGTCTATCCCGGCATCCGGGAGTTTCTCGCCAGCCTCGCAGGCCGGAACCTGGCCGTAGTCACCAACAAGCCCCTCGACTTTTCCCTCCGCCTGCTCGACGGCCTCGGCCTGCGCGAATATTTTCCGGTAGTTCTGGGAGGGGAGAGCTGCGCCGCCAAAAAACCCGACCCCCAACCGGTGCTGGAAGCCCTGCGCCGCCTCGGCGCTCCGACCGCGGGGGCGGTGATGATCGGCGACCACCATACCGACCTGCGCGCCGGCCGGGCGGCTGGCGTGGCCACCTGCTTCTGCGCCTGGGGCATCGGCGAGGATGGCGGCGAGCCGTGCGACTTCCGGGCGGAAACACCCGCCGACCTGCCGCGGCTGCTGGGGCCAGGGGGGCCATGAGCGCGCCAGCCCGGCTGACCCAGAAGGAAATCGCCCTGTTCTTCTTCCCGCTGCTGCTCAACGTGCAGTTGATGAGCGTCTCCCACTCGGTCATCAACGGCGCTCTCGCCCGGCAGCAGGACTTCGTCACCGCCCTGGCCGCTTTTTCGGTGGCGATGGTGCTGCACCTCTTTATCGCCTCCCCCTCCTACCAGAACCACACCGTCGCCATCGCCATGGTTCGGGGCCCCCGCTCCCTGCGGGGCACGGTGTGCTTCGTGGTGCTGGTGGCCCTCTACGTCTCGGCCCTGCTGGGCCTGGTGGCCTTCACCCCCCTGGGGGATTTCGTCCTCGGCGGGCTGCTCGGCGTCCACGGCGAGGTCGCCCGCCAGGCCCGGTCGGTGCTGGGGGTCATGATGCTGCTTCCCTTCCTGACCGGTTTCCGCGGCCTGTTCCAGGGGCTGGTGATGCAGGCCCGGCGCACCGGGCTGGTCTCCTTCGCCACCCTGGTGCGGGTGGGGGCCCTGTTCGCCTGCCTGGCCCTGTTCGCCCCCTGGTTTTCCGGGGCGGTGCTGGGAGCGGTGGCCCTGGTCGGCTGCATTTTCGTCGAAACCCTGCTGATGGCCTGGTTTGCCTGGCGCTGCCGCATCCGGCACCCCGGCGGCGCAGGGGAGCGGGGCACCCTGGAGATCATCCGCTTCGCCTTCCCCCTGGCCTACTCCTCCTGCCTGCAGCAGACCATCCCGCTGCTGATCAACGCCATCATCAGCCGCCTGCCCGACGGCACCCTGGCCCTGGCCTCCTTCGGCCTCATCCGCGGCTTCATCTTCCTGCTCGGGGGCCCCATGCGCAACCTGCAGCAGGCCTACCAGACCCTGGTCAAGGACCTGGCCGACTACCTGCAGCTGGTGCGCTTCTTCCGCTGGGTCGGCGGCTCCCTGGCCCTGGTCACGGTGCTGGTCGCCTACCCCCTGAGCCTGCCGGTGCTGGGGAGCCTGATGGGCCTGGACGACCAGACCCGCGCCTACATCGCCCTGCCCCTGGCCGCCTGTGCCCTGTACAGTTACCTGTTCGGCGCCGTCAGCCTGCTGCGGGGCTGGTTCACCGGCGAGGACCGCACCGCCGAACTGGGGCGGTCGGTGGTCTACAAGGTGCTGTTTCTGCTCGGCGGCTGGGGGGTGCTGAGCTTGCTCCCGGTCGCGATTCCCGGGGTGGCGGTGGCCGTGCTGCTGCTGATGGGGGCCGAATGGTGCGAGGCCTGGTACCTGCACGGCCGGCGCAACCGGCTGCTGGGGGGAGTGCGGATTGCCTGAGGGGCGACCTGCAGTTACAATGAAAGGCAGAGCCCGGAGGCGCCTGCCATGGAAAAGAAACACCCCTGCCCCGACTGCAAGCAATGCCAGTGGTGTTCCGATGACCGCTGCCGGCTCTGCCTGCGCAGTGGCGACTGTCGAAAAAAGCTGAGCATGGCGGAGCAGATCGCCCTTTACGAGGAGCTCAACGCCCGCCCCTGTGTCGCCGCCCCCCGCTCCGCAAGCGGCCGGGAGGAAATCGCCTGACCCCCGAACCGAGGCCCCTGGATGCCCTGGTTGATCCCCGCCCTCATCGCCGCCCTGACCGCCTCGACCATCGTGGTCGCGGCCTATGCCGTACTGTATGCTCAAAACCGAGAGCATGCCCTCGGCCTGTGGGCGCTCGGCTGGCTGTTCTACCTGTTCCCCTTCGGGTTGCAGCTGATCGATCTGGGCCTGGGCCCCTGGGTCGACATGGAGCACCTCTATCAGCTTTGCGTGCTGCTGAGCGGGCTGTTTCTCTTTCGCGGGACGGCCCAATTCGTGGAAAAGCCGGTGCCGCGCAGCGCCTGGGGCCTGCTGGCCCTGGGGCTGTTCTGGATCCCCCTCAGTCACTTCGCCGACCTGCATTTTCTCGCCTCCAATTTACTCCCCTTCGGGCTTTACGGCCTGGCCTGCCTGGGCAGCGGCGCCCTACTGCTCAAGGCCCGCATGATCGGCACCGCCGGGGTACGGTTGCCGACGGCCTTCGGCTTCCTGCTGCTCGGGCTGCACAAATTCGACTACCCTTTTCTGCGCCCCATCTCCTGGTTGGCCCCCTGGGGCTTCCTGGTCGATGCCCTGCTGAGCTTCTCCCTGGCCATCGGCCTGCTGCTGGTCTATTTCCAGCACATCCATCGGACTCTGCGAGCACGGGAGCGGGACCTGCGGTTAAGCGAGGAGAAGTTTCGGGGGATCTTCAACCAGTCTTTCCAGCTCATCGGCCTGCTCGATCCGCGGGGTACCCTGCTGGAGGTCAACGATACCGCCTTGGGGATCAAAGGCCTGCAGCGTGCGGAAGTAATCGGAGAGCCGTTCTGGGAAACCCCCTGGTGGCGGGATATCCCCGGGGCGAGGGACCGGGTGCGGCAATCGGTGCAGGCGGCCGCGGCGGGGGAACTGATCCGCTTCGAGGTCACCGACACCTTCCCCGACGGGCGCAAACTGCACGCCGATTTTTCCCTCAAGCCCGTCCAAGACGGCACTGGTGAGGTTGCGTACCTGATTGCGGAAGGACGGGACATCTCCGAGCGAAAGGAGATGGAAGAGCGCTTGGAAGCCAGTCGGACTCGGCTCGAAGACGCCGAGCGCATTGGCCGCTTTGGTCATTGGGAATGGGATCTTGGCAGCGATCAAGTCATCTGGTCGGCTGAGGTGTACCGCATTTTCGGGTTGCAACCCGGATCCATCTCCCCCGGCTATGGGGATTTTCTAGCCCGCGTTCACCCGGAGGACCGCGAGGCGGTGCAGGAGGCCGTGACCGCGAGTTTGCAGCAGGGGCAGCCCTACAGCATCGAACACCGCATCCTGCGCCCCGACGGCAAGGTGCGCCATGTCCACGAGCGGGCGGAAATCCGCCTCGGCCCCTCGGAGGAGCCGTTGCAGATGATCGGCACGGTGCTCGACATCACCGACCGCAAGCAGGCGGAGCTGGCGCTGCGCGCCAGCGAGGCCAAATACCATCAATTGTTCAGCCAATTCCAGGGATTGCTGGACGGCATTCCCGACCTGCTGCTGCTCTTCGACCCGGAGTTGCGGGTGGTATGGGGCAACAGCGCCGCCCACCGGATGGGGGGGGAGCTGAAGGTCCTGGAGGGGGCCACCTGCATGCAACTGCAGCAGCAGTGGCAGATACCCTGTGACGTCTTCATGCTCATCGACGCCTTCAGCTGGGGGCGCCAGGAGGAAGGGCGCCTGGCCACTCCCGATGGCCGCGCCTGGGGGGTCAAGGCCTTCCCGATCCGGGATGAGCAGCGCAAGGTCAGCCACGTCATTCTCTGGGCCAGCGACATCACCGAAAAAAGCCGCCTGCGGGAGGAAACCGAGCGCACCACCCGCCTGGCCTCTTTGGGAGAGTTGGCCGCCGGCATGGCCCATGAGATCAACAATCCCACCGGCCTGATTCTCCTCAACCTGCCGGTGATTCTCGACTGTTTCGGCGACGCTCTGGCCGAGTTGGAAGAGGCCGGCCTGGAGCCGACCCTGGGGGGGCTGAGCTTTTCCCGGGTGCGGGCCGAGGTGCCGGACATGATTCGGGAGGCCCAGCAGGCCGCCCGCCGGATCAAGGGGATCGTGGAGGATCTGAAGGATTTCGTCCGTCAGGAGCGCTCCGATGCCGGTGAGACTTTCGATCTCAACGAGGTGGTGCGAGCCGCCTGCCGCATGCTGGCCAACCCTCTGCGCCAAGCCACCGACCACTTCAGCTTGGAGTGCGACGAGCCCTTGCCCCCGGTGCAGGGGAGTTTCCAGCGCATCGAACAGGTGGTGGTCAACCTGGTCATGAATGCCTGCCAGTCCCTTCCTGACCGCACTCGCAGACTCTGCCTGCACACCGCCAACGAGCCATTGCAGGGGGAAGTCCTGCTGCAGGTACAGGACGAAGGGGTAGGCATCGACCCGGACAACCTCCCCCGCCTCACCGACCCCTTCTTCACCACCCGCCGCGAACGGGGGGGGACCGGCCTCGGGCTCTCGGTCTCCGCCCGCATCGTGCGCGAGCATGGCGGTCGGCTGGAATTCAACTCCACCCCCGGGCGGGGTACCATCGTCACGTTGCGGCTGCCCGCCCAGCGCAAGGAGGAACCCGCATGACCCACCCCCTCAACCCCCTTCGCCCGATCCTGCTGGTGGATGACGAACCGGCCTGGCTGCGCAGCCTGGCCCTGGTGCTGGAGCGCAGCGCCGGTCTCAATCACCTCCAACTCTGCCAGGACAGCCGGGAAGTCATGCCGTTATTGGCGCGCCAGGAGTTCAGCCTGGTGCTGCTCGATCTGACCATGCCGCACCTGGGGGGCGAAGCCCTGTTGGAACAGCTTGCCCAGCAGCACCCCGAGTTGCCGGTGATCATCCTCTCCGGCATGAACCAGGTGGAGACAGCGGTGCGCTGCGTCAAGCTCGGCGCCTACGACTACTTCGTCAAGACCGTGGAGGAAGACCGGCTCTGCGCCGGGGTGCTGCGGGCTCTGCGCATGCAGGAATTGCAGCGGGAGAACGACCGGCTGCAGCGCCAGGTGCTGGATCAGCCCCTGGAACATCCCGAAGCCTTCACCGCGCTGGTCACCCGGGATCTGCGGATGCGGGCGCTGCTGCGCTATCTCGAGGCGGTGGCGCCGAGCAGCCAGCCGGTGCTGATCACCGGCGAAAGTGGCACCGGCAAGGAGTTGGTGGCCCGGGCCCTGCACCAGATCGGCCGACCCAAGGGGCCCTGGGTGGCGGTCAATGCCGCCGGCCTGGACGACACGGTCTTCGCCGACACCCTGTTCGGCCATACCCGGGGGGCCTTCACCGGGGCCGACCAGGCCCGTTCCGGAATGCTGGTCGAGGCCGCCGGCGGCACCCTGTTTCTGGACGAGATCGGCGACCTCAGCCCCGCCTCCCAGGTCAAACTGCTGCGGCTGCTGCAGGAGGGGGAATATTTCCCCATCGGCAGCGACCGGCCGAGGAAATCCTCCGCCCGCATCGTCGTCGCCACCAACCACGATCTGGCCGCCGGCCAGGCCACGGGGAGTTTCCGCAAGGACCTCTATTACCGCCTGCGGGGGCACCAGGTCCACCTGCCGCCACTGCGGGAGCGCAAGGAGGACATCCCCCTGCTGCTGAACCATTTTCTCGCCACCGCTGCCGCCGCGCAGGGCAAACCGGTCCCCACCCCCCCACCGGAACTGGGCGTGCTGCTGGCCAGCTACCACTTTCCCGGCAATGTAAGGGAATTGCGGGCCATGGTGTTCGATGCCGTCAGCCTGCACCAGGGACGCAAGCTCTCCATGGAGGCTTTCAAGCGGGCCATGGGGCTGGGCGAGGGGGCCCCGCCCCCTCTGGCCGGGCCGGAGGCGGAACCTCTGCTGCACTTCGGACCGCGCCTGCCGACCCTGGATGAGGGGATGGAACTGCTGATCGAGGAAGCCATGCGCCGCGCCAAGGGCAACCAGACCCTGGCGGCAAGCTTTCTCGGCATCAGCCGCCCGGCGCTGAGCAAGCGGCTCAGGAAAACCGCCGGCGAAAGGGTGTAACCCCGGTTCCCAGCGAAACTTTTCTCTCCAGCCAAAACTCGGTGTAATTCCCGAAACTTAAAGCTGTCCGCAGGAAAACCCCGCAACCCTGGTTGCGGGGTTTTCCTGTTTTCGCTGCGCTTTTCCAGGTTGATTATTCCCACAGATTCAGGCATATACGGCAATTCTCGGTGCGTGGCATTCCCCTTGCTTTAGTGAAAACCATCCCGGGCATTGTTTAGCCAAGACAGGGGGAATCCGTGGTCCAACGCCATATCCTGCTACTCGACCCCAACGGCGGCAACCGCCGAAACATGGCCTTCCTGCTCTATCTGGCCGGTTATCAGGTCACCGAAGTAGCCGACGGCGATGAGGCATTGAACCGTATCAACCTTGCCACCTGCGAAAACCAGGCCGACCTGCTGCTGGTCTGCGAGGGAGATCCGGCTCTGGATTTATCGCAACTGCTCGGGCGGCTGCAACATCGCCGCGGCAGCACACTGATTGTGGCAGCCCCCCCTGCCGCAGGGGCACCCAGACCGCTGCCCCCGACCTGGAACAGTTGCCCGCGACACGAGGTGATCGAAACCCTGGCCAGGCACTGGGCCAAGAATTACATATCCTCTCCCCCTGCCGTCGAACTCGTCGGCCTGCCATCGGAGCATTGAGATGAACAACCTGAAGCTGCGCAACAAGATCTACCTGCTGAGTGCCCTGATCATCCTCGCCTTCACCCTGGCCACCGGGTGGATTTTCAGCCAACTGCAGGTCAACCTTTACGAGGGACGGCGCCAGGCCGTGCAGCATGCCGTCGAATCCGCCTGGGGGGTTGTAGCCCACTACGCCGCGCAGGCCCGCGCCGGTACTCTTTCCCTCGAGGAGGCGCAGAACCTGGCCCGGGAGGCGGTGCGCGCCAGCCGGTACCAGGGCGACAATTATTTCTGGATTTCCGACACCTCCGCCAAAGTCATCATGCATCCCTTCAAGAAGGAATGGGAAGGGCAGGACAAGTCGGACTTTGCGGATCCCAATGGCGTGCGGGTGTTCGTGGAACTGGGCAAAGTGGCGTCGGCCAAGGGGGAAGGATTCGTCGATTACAGCTGGCCCAAGCCGGGACAGAACCAGCCCCTGCCCAAGGTGAGCTACACCAAGCTGATGCCTGACTGGGGCTGGGCCGTCGGCAGCGGGCTCTACACCGACGATGTCGCCGCCGAACTGCGCCAGATCGCGTTGGTCACCCTCGGCGTCTGGCTTGCCGTGGTGCTGTGCGCAGGGGCCCTGGCCACCTGGGTAGCCCGCAGCGTTTCCGGCCCCATGGCCCGAGCCGTCACCATGATCCACGAACTGGAGCAGGGGGTTCTGAAAACCCGCCTGCGCATGCGGCGCAAGGATGAAATCGGCGAGCTCGGGCGCACCATGGACCAGTTCGCCGACAGCCTGGAGCAGGAAGTGGTCGCCAATCTGCAGAAACTGGCCACTGGGGACCTTACCTTCACCGTCACCCCGAGAAACGAGAAGGACCTGCTGCGCGGCGCTTTGCATCGCCTGAATCTGGATTTGAACACCCTTCTGGAACAGATCCAGGCCACCGGCAACGAAATCGCCGGTGGTGCCTCCCAGGTAGCCGGTTCCAGCCAATCCCAGGCCCAGGGGGCAACCGAGCAGGCCAGCGCGGTGGAGGAGATATCCGCCTCCATGGTGGAAATCGGCAGCCAGACCCGCCATAACGCCGAGAACGCGGCCGCCGCCAACCAATTGACCCAGCAGGCCTGCGAAGCCGCCCGGCAGGGCAACAACCGGATGCAGGCGATGATCACCGCCATGGGCGAAATCAACGACGCCGGCCAGAGCATTTCCAAAATCATCAAGGTCATCGACGAAATCGCCTTCCAGACCAACCTGCTGGCCCTCAACGCCGCCGTCGAGGCGGCCCGGGCGGGGGTTCACGGCAAAGGCTTCGCGGTCGTGGCCGAGGAGGTGCGCAACCTCGCCGCCCGCAGCGCCAAGGCGGCGCGGGAGACGGCCGAACTGATCGACAGCACGGTGCAGAAAACCTCCCGGGGCAGCCAGATCGCCTCCCAGACTGCCGAGTCCCTGGCGGGGATCGTCAACAGTGTTTCCAAGGCCGGTGAGCTGGTGGCGGACATCGCCGCCGCCTCCCACGAGCAGGCCCAGGGTATCGGCCAGGTGTCCGTCGGCCTGTCCCAGATCGAACAGGTGGTGCAACTGGGTACCGCCAACACGGAGGAACTGGCCGCGGCCGCCGAAGAGCTTTCCGGTCAGGCCAATGTTCTGCACCAGATGCTCGGCCGCTTCCTTTTGCGGACTGCGGGGAATCCCCTCCCCCGAGTCCAAGGTGGAACCTTCCATGGTGGCCCCCATCAGCACCAGAGCAAACCGCAATCCCAAAGTGCCCTGGGTTGGGCCAGCCAGGCCTGAATTCCCCCTGCGGCCAGCGCCGCTGGAGAAGGTAAATGACCAATAAGATTTGCTTCGACAACCTGGTGTACCCTTTACCGCTGCCCGCGGAGCAGGATCTGCCCCTGAGGTCGGTGATCCCTACCGATGCCGAACAGCTGGCCGCCCTGTTCTCCAGCGCCCCGGTGCCGCTGTTTGCCAGGGACGTCGAGGGTCGCTATATCGCCTGCAACCAGGCTTTTTCCTGCTTCCTCGGGATCCCCGAGGAGGATCTGCTCGGCAGTTCGGTGTTCGACATCGGCCCCGAAGAGCTGGCTATCCGCTATCATCGGGCCGACCTGGCCCTGCTGCAGGAGGGCGGGGTCCAGACCTACGAAAATCTGGTGCAGTGTGTCGATGGCCGTCGTGCCCAGGTGAGGTTCACCAAACGGGTGTTTTTCGACGCTGACGGAAAGCCGGCTGGAATCATCGGCAGCCTGGTCGACCTTACCGAACAGAAGGCGGCGGAACAGGCGCTGCTGTGCGAAATGCACTACGACCCCCTGACCGGGCTGGTCAACCGCAGGCACCTGGAGCAACGCCTGACCCTGCTGCTCTCCGAACCGGATCAAGCGCCCCTGGCCGTGCTCGCCATCGATATCGACCGTTTCAAGCTGGTGAACGAAACCCTCGGCCACGCTTTGGGCAACCGCCTGCTGCAGTGCCTGGCCCAGAAGCTCGCGGAGGTGATGCGCAGCTGCGATCTGCTGAGCCGTTCCAGCCGCGACGAATTCATCCTGGTGCTGCCGAAACTGATCCACCGCCAATACGTCGATTACATCATCGCCCGGATCTGGGCCCTGCTGAGCGCCCCCTTCGAACTCGACGGCCACCAGATCTACTGCCCTGCCAGTATCGGGGTGGCCCTCGCTCCGGAAGATGGCGACACCACCGCGGACCTGTTGCAGAAGGCCGAGACCGCCCAGTTCCAGGCCCAGAGTCAGGGAAAAAACCAGTGCCGATTCTACCATCAGGCCATGGCCCAGAACACCGCCGAGCGCCTGGCCCTGGAAACCGCCCTCCGGGGTGCCATCCGCAAGGAGCAATTGTTTCTGCATTTCCAACCCCAGGTCGATCTCCAAAGCGGCCGGATTGCGGGGGTCGAGGCGCTGGCCCGCTGGCGCCACGAGCTGTGGGGCAATGTGCCTCCCGGCCGTTTTATTCCCATCGCCGAGGGATCCGGACTGATCATACCGCTGGGGGAATGGGTGCTGCGGACCGCCTGCCGCCAGGCCAAGGCCTGGCAGGAAGCCGGTCTGCCGGCGGTGCGAATGGCGGTCAACGTCTCCAGCCACCAGTTCCAGCAGGGCGGATTCGTCGACCTGGTGGCTGAAATCCTTAACCAGACGGGCCTTGATCCGGCCTATCTGGAACTGGAGTTGACCGAATCGGCCATCATGGAGCGGACGGAGGAGAATATCGGTACCCTGCACAGCCTCAAGACCCTCGGGGTGCAACTGACCATCGACGATTTCGGCACCGGCTACTCATCCCTCGCCTATCTCAAGCGTTTCCCCATCGATCGGGTCAAAATCGACCGCTCCTTCGTCTGCAATCTGCCCGACGACCCGGACGACGCCGCCATCACCGACGCGGTCATCGCCCTGGCCCACAGTCTGCGCTACCAGGTCACGGCCGAGGGGGTGGAAACCGCCGAACAGCTCGCCTACCTGCGGCAACGCAATTGCGACGAGATGCAGGGGTTTTATTTCGGCAAGCCGGTTTCGGCGGCGGAGATAGCGGGCCTGCTCAAATGGGGCAAGCCCTTGGCTTGAAGAGGCAATTGGAGCTCAGCAACGGCAAAGGGCCGGTCGCACGACCGGCCCTTTGCCGTTGACGCCCTATTCCCGTCAGGATCGGCGGCGGCCAAATCTCTGCAGCCCCAGCCCGCCCAGGATCAACCCGAGGCCGACCAGGGTCGAGGGGAGAATCTCCTCTCCCACCAGAAGGTAGATGAAAACCAGGGAGAACAGGGGGGAGATGAAGATCAGGTTGCCGATGCGGGCCGCATTGTCGGAGCGCTTGAGGGCCAGCAGCCAGAGCACGTAGGTAATGCCCATCTCGAACACCCCGACATAGGCCGCACCGAGCAGGCCACGGGGGTCGCTGACCGCAAAGCCGGACCAGAGCAGGCAGGCCAGGGTTACGAAGGGGAGGGCGAAGAGGAAATTGAGCAGCAATCCGGCCACCGGGTCGCGGCGGTCACGGGTGCTGAAAATCCAGTAGAGGGCCCAGATGAGGGTGCTCCCCAGGGCCAGGCCGACCCCCAGGGGATTGCCGAACTGCAGCCCGGTCAGATCGCCGCGGGTGGAGATCACCAGCACGCCGCTGTAGCAGACCAGCCCGGCGACGATCTCGCCGGGGCCGAGTTTCTGTTTGAGCAGGGGGACGGAGAGCAGCGCCAGGGTCAGCGCCCAGGTGTAGTTGAGGGCCTGGGCTTCCTGGGCCGGCAGCAGATCGTAGGCCTTGAGCAGGACCAGGTAGTAGAGCAGCGGATTGAGCAGCCCCAGGCCGAGAGACTGCAGGTACTCCCGGCGGCTGTAGCTGAACAGCAGGCCGAAGCGTCCCCGCAGCCGCAGGACCAGGGCGAGCACGGCGATGGAGGTCAGGCTGGCGTAGAACAGCAGCTGGATGGGGTCGAGGTAGCGCAGGGAGAGCTTGAAGGCGGTGGCCACCGTCGACCACAGCAGCACCGCGGCCAGGCCGAAGAGATAGGCTTGTCCCTGCGGCTGCATGGTCCTGGGGGCTCCTTCAGCTCAGCGGTTTGACCCGGGTGCGACGGGGCAGCGCCCGACCACCCAGGGTGAGCAACAACAGGCCGGCGAAGATCAGGCCGATGCCGACAAAGGCCTTCGGCGTCAGCACCTCCCCCAGCACCACCACCCCGAGCAGGCCGGCGGTCAGGGGTTCGGCCAGGGAGAGGGTGACGGCGGTGGAAACGGGCACCGCCACCAGGCCGCGGGCGAACAGCCAGTAGGCGAGCCCGGCTGTGACCAGACCGAGGTGCAGGATCACCGCCACCCCCCGCGGCTGGGCCAGCCAGGCGAAATCCCGCCCGAGCATCAGCGGCGCCAGCAGCAGGGCGCCCAAACAGAAGACGATGGCGATGACCGCATCGGGAGAGCGGCCGTCGAGCAGCCCCTTGATCACCAGGGTGTAGGCGGCATAGGCGGCCCCGGCGCCGACGGCCAGGGCCACCCCCAGGGGATCGACGGCCACCTTGGCGCCGCTCAGGCTCAGCAGGCTGCAGCCGACCACCGCCAGGGCCGTAGCCAGCATCCAGAGCCGCCCGGGACGCTCCCCGCGCAGCAGGAAAGCGAGCACTCCCGCGGCGATGGGGGAACTGCCGATGCCGACGATGGTGCCGACGGCCACCCCGGTCTTGGCGACGGCGGCAAAGAAGCAGAGCTGGTAACAGGCGGTGAACAGGGCCGCCCCCAGGGTCGGCCAGAGGGGCCACCCCCGCAGGCTGCCCAACTGCCCCCGCGCCAGGGCCAGCAGCAGCAGCGCGCCCCCCCCCAGGGCCAGGCGCAGGGCGCCGATGACGGTGGAGTCGAACCCCGCCGGTGCGAAAGCCTGGGCGGTGCCGGTGGTCCCCCAGAGCATGGCGGCCAGCAGCACCAAGCCGGGACCGGCCAGCAGGGGAGTTGCGGAGGATGACGGGTTAGCGGACATGCAGACCTCGAAGAGCGGGATGCCCGCACCCTAGCCGAAAAAGCGGGGTTTGGCAAACACAGTTGCCACAAAAAAAGGGAGATACAGTGGCCGGAGCGTCCCGGTGAGCCCGCCCTGCATCTCCCTGCTTGTGAATGACCAATTCCCTAACCGAAGCTCTGCTCCGTCCGCTCGATGATCTCGTCCTGCAATACCTTGTCGAGGTTGTGGAAGTAGTCGCTGTAGCCCGCCACCCGCACGATCAGGTCCTTGTATTCTTCTGGCTTTTGCTGCGCCTCGCGCAGGGTCGCCTGGTCGATGACGTTGAACTGGATGTGGTGACCGTCGAGCTGGAAATAGCCCCGCACCAGGTGCACCAGGTTGTCCAGCCCCCTCCCCCCCTCCAGCACCTGCGGGGTGAACTTCTGGTTCAGGAGGGTGCCGCCGGTCTTGAGATGGTCCATCTTCGAGGCCGACTTGACCACCGCCGTCGGCCCCTTGCGGTCGGCCCCCTTGTTGGGGGAGATCCCCTCGGGCAGGGGCAGGTGGGCCTTGCGGCCGTCGGGCAGGGCGCCGATCACCGAGCCGAAGTAGACGTGGCAGGTGGTCGGCAGCATGTTGATGCGGTAGCAGCCCCCCTTCATGTTGGGCCGGCCGTCGATCTCCTTCAGGTAAGCCTCGAAGGCCAGCTGCATCAGGGCGTCGGCGTAGTCGTCGTCGTTGCCGTACTTGGGGGTGTGGTTGGTCACCAGGTTGTAGATGCGGGTCTCCCCCGCGAAGTCTTTCCGCATCGCCGCCAGCAGCTCGGCCATGGTGAAGCTCTTCTGCTCGAAGACATGCTTCTTGAGCACCGCCAGGCTGTCGGCCATGGAGCCGATGCCGACCCCCTGCAGGTAGCTGGTGTTGTAGCGGGCGCCGCCGGCGTTGTAGTCCATCCCCTTTTGAATGCAGTCGTCGATGACCACGGAGAGGAAGGGGGCCGGCATGCGGGTGGCGTAGAGGCGCTCGATGACGTTGTTGCCGTGGATCTTGATGTCGGCGAAGTGCTTGAGCTGCGCCTGGAAGGCGGCGAACAGCTCGTCGAAGCCGGCGAAGGTCGTCGGGTCGCCGGTGCGGGGCCCGAGTTGCCTTCCGGTGCGGGGGTCGATCCCGTCGTGCAGGGTGAGTTCGAGAATCTTCGGCAGGTTGAAATAGCCGGTGAGGATGTAGGCCTCCTTGCCGAAGGCGCCGGTCTCGACGCAGCCGCTGGTGCCGCCGCAGCGGGCATCCTCGAGGCTCTTGCCCATGCGCAGCATCTCCTCCACCACCGCGTCGGCGTTGAAGAAGGAGGGCTGCCCCAACCCCTTGCGGGAGATCTCGCAGGCGCGCCGCACGAAGGCGTCGGGGTTCTTGCGGCTGACCTGGACGTTGGAGGAGGGCTGCAGCAGCTGCATCTCGTCGATGACGTCGAGCACCAGGTAGGTGACCTCGTTGACGCCGTCCTTCCCCTCCACGGTCAGGCCGCCGGAGTTGATGTTGGCGAAGTCGGTGTAGGTGCCGCTCTCCTTGAGGGTCACGCCAACCTTGGGGGGGGCCGGCTGATTGTTGAACTTGACCCAGAAGCACTGCAGCAGCTCCTCGGCCTCCTCCCGGGTCAGGGTGCCGGCGGCCAGCTCCCGCTGGTAGAAGGGGTAGAGGTGCTGGTCGAGGCGCCCGGGGTTGAAGGCATCCCAGATGTTCATCTCGCTGATCACCCCGAGGTGGACGAACCAGTACATCTGCAGCGCCTCGCGGAAGGTGCGCGGCGCGTTCTCCGGCACCCAGCGGCAGATGGCGGCGATCTCAAACAGCTCCTCCTGGCGCTGGGGGTCGGCGCAGGCCTCCGCCAACTCCTCGGCCAACTCGGCGTGGCGGCGCCCCAAGGTGATGAGGGCGTCGCAGCAGATGGCCATCGCTTCGAGCTGGGCCTTTTTGTCGAGGGCCTGGGGATCGGTGAGGAAATCGAGACGGGAGAGGCTCTGCGCGATCTCGGCCTTGAACTGGGCAAAGCCCTTTTTATAGATCTTGTCGTCGCCGACGGTGTGGCCGGGACCGCGCTGCTCCATGAATTCGGTGAAAATGCCGGCGGCGTAGCACGCCTTCCACTCCGGGGTCATCTCCCGCAGGATCATCTCCCGCATCGAGCGCTTCTCCCAGTAGGGGATGATCTGTTCCCCCTGGACCTGCTTCACCTGCTCGCTGACCTTGAAGAAGATCTTGTCGCGGATGTCCATGATGCGGAAATCCTCGAGGGTGTGGCAGCAGAGCTCGGGATAGGTGGGGGTGGCCGCCGGCGCCTCCCCCCGCTCGCCGACGATCAGTTCCCCCTCGCCGATCCAGAGGGTCTTCTTCTCCATCAGGTTCCGGAAGGCCAGGGCCCGCAGCACCGGCACCGGCACCGGCACCGCTCCCTGGTGCTGGCGGTAGGCCTCGTCGATGAGCAGCGCCCGTTCGATGGAAATGGTCGGAACCGCGGCCAGGCTCTCGGACCGCAGTCGGCGTACCCGTTCGTTCATGTCAACCTCCTGTGACCGCGGTGAAACCGGCGGCCTCGAACTCGCCCCGCAGCGCCTCCAACGCCTCGTCCGTGGGGGGCGTCACCCCTTCCATGCGGTAGGCTCGCCCCAACTGAACGGACTTGCCCCGCCCCAGTTCGTGATACGGAAGCAGGTGGATCTGGCGGAAGCGGATGGTCTTGAGAAATTCGATTGTGGCGCGGATATTGGCCCCGTCGTCGTTGATGCTGGGAATGACCGGAAAGCGGACCCAGATGGCCTCGGTGGTGGCGGACAGCCTGCGCAGGTTGTCCAGCAGCCCCCGGTTGGAGGCGCCGGTATAGGTGCGATGGGCGGCGTCCTCCATCAGCTTCAGGTCGTACAGGAACAGGTCGGTCAGAGGCAGGATGCGCTCGAAATGCTCCCAGGGGACGGCGCCGGAGGTGTCCACCGTGGTGTGCAGCCCGGCCCCCTTGCAGGCCGCGAGGGCCGCGGCGAGAAATTCGATCTGCGCCATCGCCTCGCCGCCGGAAAAGGTCACCCCGCCCCCGGAACGCTCGTAGAAGACCTGGTCCTGCAGCACCTCGGTCACCACCGAGTCCACGCTCATCTCCCGGCCGCAGATGGCGCGGCCATTCTGCGGGCAGAAGACGGCACAGGACTCGCAGCGCACGCAGGCACCAAGGTCGGTCTGCGCCTTCCCCTCTTCCAGCCGGATCGCCCCTTGCGGGCAATGAGGGATGCAGGCGCCGCAGCCGTTGCAGCGGTCGAGGCGCAGCATCGGCTCCCGGCCGACCGCCTGGCTTTCGACGTTGTGGCACCACCAGCAATCCAGCGGGCACCCCTTGAGGAACACCGTGGTGCGGATGCCGGGGCCGTCGTGAAGGGAGAATTTCTGGATGTTGAAGATCAACCCGGTGGCGGACATGGCGAGCCTTTACCTTGCTTGGGTTGGCCGTTCTTTGCCCTTGCCCTTCAATCCCCGAGAGTGCAGCCGAACGGAAGGTTTTTAATCCGAGGATTTCGGGGACGAATGTCCGAAGCCCGCAGGGCAAGTTTTCGTCCCCGTCGGCTCAAACAGTTTGCCGGTCTTTTTCGCCAAACGTCCACTCCGCTCCGGCGAGGGCAATAGGGGAAGGCGGTCAAGGGCAAAAGGCGAAAAGCTGCGCTGCCGCGCCATTCCTAGTGCTGCTTGCCCAGATAGGCCTCCTGCACCTTCGGGTTGCTCAGCAGTTCCTGCGAGGTCCCCGAAAGGGCGATCTTACCAACATCCAGCACGTAGCCCCGATCGGCCAGTTTCAGCGCCGCCTTGGCGTTCTGCTCCACCAGCAGCACGGTGACGCCGCTCTGTGCGATCTCCTTGATCTGCTGGAAGATGGCCTTGACCAGGATCGGCGCGATCCCCAGGGAGGGCTCGTCGAGGAGCAGCAGTTCCGGCTTGCTCATCAGCGCCCGGCTGATGGCCAGCATCTGTTGCTCGCCGCCGGAGAGGGTGCCGGCCAGCTGCTTGCGCCGCTCCTTGAGGCGGGGGAAGAGCTGGTAGACCCAGTCTAACACCTCCCTGTCCACCTTGCTCTGGGTGAAGGCGCCGAGCAGCAGGTTCTCCTCGACGGTGAGGATGCCGAACACCCGGCGCCCCTCGGGGGAATGGCTGATGCCGAGCTTGACGATCTTGTGGGGAGGAAGCTGGGTCAGCTCGACCCCCTTGAACTGAATCGAACCGGCCTTGGCCTTGAGCAACTGGCTGATGGTCCGCATGGTGGTGGTCTTCCCAGCGCCGTTGGCGCCGAGGATGGTGACGATCTCCCCCTTGCGCACCTCCAGGGAAATCCCCTTGATGGCGGCGATGCTGCCGTAGGAAACCTCCAGGTCCTTGATCGCGAACAGCACCTCACTCATCGTCGTCGTCCTCGCTTCCCAGGTAGGCCTCGATGACCGCAGGGTTCTTCTGGATCTCGGCCGGGGTCCCCTCGGCGATCTTCTTGCCGAAGTTGATCACCGTCAGGTAGTCGGTCATCTGCATCACCATATCCATGTCGTGCTCGATGAGCAGCACCGTGACCCCCTTGTCGCGGATCTGGTAGATGGTCTGCAGCAGCTCCAGGGTTTCCTTGTCGTTGAGACCCGCGGCCGGCTCGTCCAGAATCAGCAGTCGCGGTTCCACGGTCATGGCCCGGGCCATCTCCACCCGCCGCTGGATGCCGTAAGGGAGGCTTCCAGCCGGGGTCGCGGCATACTGGGACAACTTGAAGAAGTCGAGTTGCTCCTCGACCTTTTTCCAGTTTTCCAGTTCGTCCCGCTTCGACCCGGGAGTGTGGATGATGCCGTGCCACCACTTCTGGCTGCTTTTTATGTGTCGGCCGCTCATGAGGTTCTCGGCCACCGACATCTGGCTGAACAGGCGAATGGTCTGAAAGGTCCGGACGATCCCCCGATCGACGATCTGGTAGGGGGTCAGGCCGACGAGTTCCTCTCCCCGCCACTTGATCGACCCCTGTTCCGGGCGGTAGATGCCGGTGATGTTGTTGAAAGCGGTGGTCTTGCCGGCGCCGTTGGGTCCGATCAGGCCGTAGATCTGCCTTTCCTTGACGGTGAAGCTCAGGGCGTCGACGGCGGTCAGCCCGCCGAAGCGCTTGGTGACATTGGTGAGGATCAACTCGTCAGGCTCCATGGCGGCCCTCCTCCTTGATCAGAAACTTCGGGATCTTGCCGAAGGTCGCCGGAACGAGGCCGCGGGGGCGCAGGATCATGGCCAGGATCATGGCGAAGCCGAAGATGAAGAAGCGCCAGGTGGCGAACTCGCGAAAGATTTCCGGGAGCACGAACATGATGAACACGCCGAGCAGGACCCCGGAGATGGAGGAACCGCCGACGATGACGATGGCGAAGAACAGCACCGACTGCATGAAGTCGAAGGCCTCCGGGCTGACCGCCGCGTACTGGGTGGCGTAGACGGTGCCGGCCAAACCGGCGATGCCGGCGCCGAGGCCGAAGGCGAAGATCTTGTAGATGCGGGTATTGATGCCGATGCTCTCGGCCGCCAGCTTGTCCTCCCGCAGGTAGTGCAGGGCCCGCCCCGGCTTGCTCTGCTCCAGGTTGCGCATGACCCAGAGGGTGAGCAGCAGCACCGCGAAGGCGAAGTAGTAGACCGCCACCTGGCTGGTCAGCTTTGTGCCGAACAGGCTCAGGGGATCGAGGCCGAAGATGCCGTTGGGACCGCCGGTGAGGCCCCCGAGGTCGTTCTGCAGCACCTGCACGAAGACGATGTTGAAGCCGATGGTGGTGACCAGCAGGTAGTCGCCGCGCAGATGGACGATGGGACCGGCCAGCAGGATGCCGAACAGGGCCGGGATCAGGATCGCCAGGGGGATGGTCGCCAACAGCGGCCAGCCGAACTTGGCGTTGAGGATCGCCGTGGTGTAGGCACCCATGCCGAAGAACAGCGCCTGCCCCATGTTGAACATGCCGCACTTGCCGAGGACGATGTCCTGGGAGAGGGCGACCACCGCGAAAATCAGGAAGGTGATGGCCACCGCCTGCCAGCGCGGGTTGAGGGCGAAGGGGAGAAACGCCATGACCAGCAGGGCCAGCGGGGGGCCGAAACGTTGCACGCTATTCATCAGAC
>CAZYXS010000012.1:29963-39485 GCA_964650955.1 uncultured Desulfuromonadales bacterium
GCCATGACCAGCAGGGCCAGCGGGGGGCCGAAACGTTGCACGCTATTCATCAGACTTTCTCCGCAACCCGCTCACCGAGAATGCCGGTGGGGCGGACGATCAAAATGACGATGAGCAGGATGAAGGTGAAGGCGTCGGCCCAGGTGCTAGACACGTAGCCGGCGATGAAGGCGTTGAACAGCCCCAGCAGCATGCCGCCGAGCATGGCGCCGGGGATGTTGCCGATCCCCCCCATGATGGCGGCGACGAAGGCGTAGAGGCCGTACTGCCAGCCCATGTTGAAGGTGATGCCGCGGTAGTAGAGGCCGATGAACAGGCCGCCGACCGCCCCGAGGGAGGAGCCGATGATGAAGATCAGGGCGATGACCCTGTTGACGTCGATCCCCATCAGCCGGGCGGCGTCCTGGTCGATGGAGGCGGCGCGGATGGCGGCGCCCATGCGGGTCTTCTCGACAAAGAGGTAGAGGGCGATCATCAACACCAGCGACAGCACCAGGATGATCACCTGGATCATGCTGATCACCACCCCGCCGAAGTCCCAGTAGACCTGCGGCACCAGCTCGGGAAAGATGCGCATGCGCGGCCCCCAGATGAGCATGACGCCGTTCTGGATCACCAGCGAGGCCCCCAGCGCCGAGACCACGGCCGACAGCCGCGGCGCCTCCCGCAAGGGGCGGTAGGCGAGGCGCTCGAGGATCACCCCGATACAGGCCATGGAAAGGGCCGCGAGCAGGAAAATGCCGATCACCGCGCCAAGGGAAGTGGCCTGTCCCATCGCCTGGGTGTAGATGGTCAGGCCGACGAAGGCCGAGGCCGCCACCATGTCGCCATGGGCGAAATTGATCAGCCGCATGACCCCGTAGACCATGGTGTAGCCGAGGGCCACCAGGGCGAACATGCTGCCGATGGTCAGGCCGTTGGCCAGCTGTTGCAGAAAAATATCCATAACCAACCCTCTTTCGCGGTCCTCCGGGGACCAGACTGCCGGACATTGCCAACCAGGGGCCAGGGGAGGACCCGGGATCCTCCCTTCGCCCCTGAGGGGCAGAGCCAGCCCAGCTTCCGGGTAAAAAAAGGGGCGGGAGAAAAACCTCTCCCCCGCCCCTTTCACACCGTCAACTGGGACTTACTGAACGTACTCGTTGGCGTAGCTGCCGTCGGCCTGGATCTTCTTCACCACATAGGAGCCACCCTTGCGGTTGCCGTCCTTGGCGAAGGCGATGGGGCCGGTGATTCCGTCCAGCGGCTTGCTCATGTTGTGCAGATACTCGGCCGCCTTCTTGGTGTCGAAGCTCTTGTTCTGCTCCATGGCATGGATGATGGCGCGCATGCCGTCGATGTTCATCAGGCCCCAGATCGAAGGGGGCATTTCGCCGTATTTCTTTTGGTAGTCGGCGATGAAGGTCTTGGCGATCGGGTAAGGGAGCACGTCCGGCGAAGGCACGTTGATGATCATCGCGCCCTGGGCAGAAGAACCGGCCAGTTTGACGAAGTCCGGGTTGTCGTTGGCATCGCCGCCGATGAAGTCGGCCTTGATGCCGAGAGCCATCTGCTGGGCGCGCAACTGACCACCGTCGGAGTAGTAGCCGGCGAAGAAAATGACATCGGGGTTCTTCGACTTGATGTTGGTCAGCACCGGGGTGAAGTTCTGGGAGTCAGCCTTGATCTTGTCGCGGGAGACCACGGTTCCGCCAAGCTTCTTGATGGCGGCTTCGGTGGCATTGGCCAGGCCGTCGGCATAGGTGGAGAAGTCGGAGATCACGACGATCCGCTTGTACTTCTTCACGTTGACCATGTACTCGGCGGCGAACTGGGCTTCGGCGCTGTTGGGGAAGGAGTTGCGCAGAAAGGTCCAGTAGCCCTTCTCGGTCAGGTTGTCGGCGGTGCCGTCGGAGGTCTGCAGCACGCCGGCGTCGAAGTAGGTCTTCTGGGCGGCTTCGGCGCAGGTCGAGGTGTAGGAGCCGATGACCATCTTGACCCCTTTGTTGACCAGGTCCTTGGCGCAGATGGCGGCGGCCATGGCGGTCCCCTGATCGTCGCAGGTGATCACTTCGATCTTTTTGCCCATCACGCCACCCTTGGCGTTGATCTGCTCCGCGAGCAAGCGAGTGCCGCGGTCGATCCCCTGACCTTCATTGGCATAGCTGCCGGTGATCGGCGCCTGAACCCCGACCTTGAGGGTGTCGGCGGCCAGCGCGGCGTTGCCCCAGAGCAGGGCCGGGACCAGCAGGGTGGACATGAGCTTGAACGTTCTTTTCATCCTTTTCCTCCATCAATGGGTGAGGTGAAACCAAACGAGCAACAAACCGGGGCATTCTAACACTTCGCCCCGTTCGGCGAAACAAAACATTGTACTACCCGGGTCAAAACCGCTTCATCCCCAGCAGCTGTTTGAGGGCGTGCTGGGCAATCATCGGATTCTCCTTCAACCGGCGCCGGGAGTAAGGCATCCAGGCCTCGCCATAGGGGACATAGACCCGCAGCCGATGCCCACCATCCACCAGAATCCGCCGCAATTCCTCATCGACCCCGAGCAGCATCTGGAACTCGTACTGGTCGCGCTTCAGGCCATACTCCTCGACCAACCGCAGGGTCTCGAACACCAGCTTCTCGTCGTGGGTGGCGATGCCGACGTAGGCCTTCTGCTGGAACAGCTTCTCCAGGCAATAGATGAAGTTGCGGTTGATGACGTAGGGATCCTTGTAGGCGTGGCTGCGCTTCTCGTTGTAGATCCCCTTGCAGAGGCGGAAGTTCATCGGCGCATCGGCCAGAGAGTCGATATCCGCCGAAGTGCGCCGCAGGTAGGATTGCAGCACCGTCCCCACATGGCCCGGAAACTCGGCCCGCAGCCGCCGGTAAAAATCGAGGGTGGCGTCGGTGCAAGCGACATCCTCCATGTCGATGCGCACGAAGCTCCGAGTCTCCTGCGCCAGCTGGACCAACTCGCGGATATTCTGGAAAGCAAACTCGGCGTCGAGCAACAGCCCCATCTGGGTCGGCTTCAGCGACAGGTTCGATTGCAGCCCCCGGGACTTGACGACCTCGAGAATCTGCCGGCACTGGTCCTGAAAAAACCGCGCCTCGTCCTTGGTCTTGATGAACTCACCGAGAATGTCGATGGTGGTCAGCATCCCCTGGCGGTTGAACTCCTCGGTGACCCGCACCGCATCGTCCAGATGGCTGCCGGCGATGTACCCCTTGGCGAAGTAGCCGACGATCGGCCCGGGGACATGCATGATGGTTTTGGAAACCAGGTAGTTGAAGAGGGACATGGTCGGGCCTCGATTGGCGTTATCGGAAATTTCTTTTTTCCCAGGTGTTACCCCCTTTGCAAAGGGGGAGGTTGCAAGCTCAGGGTTCCAGCATGAACGGATATTCGACCCTCTCGGGGGAGACGAAGGTCTCCTTGATGGTGCGCGCCGAGCACCACTTGAGCAGGTTGAGCACGCTGCCGGCCTTGTCGTTGGTCCCCGAGGCCCGTCCCCCCCCGAAGGGCTGCTGGCCCACCACCGCCCCGGTCGGCTTGTCGTTGATGTAGAAGTTGCCGGCGGCGTTCTCCAGCTTGGTCAGCGCCAGGCTGGTGGCCAGGCGGTCGGTGCTAAAGATCGCCCCGGTCAGGGCGTAGGGGGAGGTGGCATCGAGAATATCGAGCGTTTCCTCGAACTTGGCATCCTCGTAGACGTAGAGGGTGAGCACCGGGCCGAAGATCTCCTCTTCCATGGTCTTGAAGCGCGGATTGTGGGCCAGGATCACCGTCGGCTCGATGAAGTAGCCCTTGCGGTCGTCGCAGTGGCCGCCGAACAGGATCTCGGCATCCTGGGCCTCTCTGGCGAACTCGATGTACTTGCGGATGCTGTTGAAGGCCTTCTGGTCGATCACGGCGTTGACGAAGTTGGAGAAGTCGCACACATCCCCCATTTTCAGGCTCCCCAGCACCGTGCCCAGTTGCTCTTTGACCTGGGGCCAGAGGGAGCGGGGGATGTAGCCGCGGGAGGCCGCCGAGCACTTCTGCCCCTGGTACTCGAAAGCGCCCCGCACCAGGGCGGTGACCACCTGCTCGACCTTGGCCGAGGGGTGGACCATGACGAAGTCCTTGCCGCCGGTCTCGCCGACGATGCGCGGGTAGCTCTTGTAGAGGGCGATGTTCTCGCCGACGCTCTTCCACATGTCGTGGAACACCCCGGTGGAGCCGGTGAAGTGCACCCCGGCCAGGTTCGGGTCGGCCAGGCACAGGGGGCCGACCTGGGCACCGGAGCCGGGAATCAGGTTGATGACCCCGGCGGGCAAGCCGGCTTCCATCAGGATGCGTAAAAAGAAGTGGGCGGCGTAGACCCCGGTGGAGGCGGGCTTCCACAGCACGGTGTTGCCCATGATCGCCGGAGCGGTGGGCAGATTGCCGCCGATGGCGGTGAAGTTGAAGGGGGTCACGGCGAGCACGAAGCCTTCCAGGGGGCGGTGCTGGACCATGTTCCAGCAGCCGCGGGAGGAGTGCAGCGGCTGCTCGCTATAGATCTGCTGGGCGAAGTAGACGTTGAAGCGCAAAAAATCGATGAGCTCGCAGGCCGAGTCGATCTCGGCCTGGTAGGCGTTCTTGCTCGCCGAGAGCATGGTGGCGGCGTTCATGGTAAAGCGGTAGCGCTCGGCCAGCAGGTCGGCGGCCTTCAAAAAGATCGCCGCCCGCTCTTCCCAGCGCAGGCTGGCCCAGGCCGGCTTGGCGGCCATGGCAGCGGCGATGGCCTGCTGGATTTCGGCCGCGCCGGCCTGGTGGCAGTCGGCGAGCACATGCTGGTGATTGTGGGGCTGCACCACCGGCAGGGTCTTGCCGGTGCGGATCTCCTGGCCACCGATCACCAGCGGGATCTCGATCCGCTGCGACTTCATCCGCGCCAGCTCGGCCTTGAGCTTGGCTTTTTCCGGGGAGCCGGGGGCGTAGCTGAACTGGGGTTCGTTGATCGGCAGGGGAATCTTGACGATGGCGTTGTTGAGCAGGTTCATGGCCGCACCTTTTGAAGTTGGAAACTGCAGTTTTGGACCAAGCCGCTGAAGGGGCACCCGGAAAAGGACCAACCGGGTTTCAGTATAGCGTTTTTCCGTCCGAGGACCAGGCGGGCTCGGCCGCTGCTGTCCGATAAGAGCAAGACAGATGCCAAACAAGGTTTTATATTTTTCAACGCTGCCAAGGTTCCGACCAAAGCAGCCACAACCCTGGATTTGCGGACTTCCGCGGCGGTGATTTCATCCTGTCGGATTCGCTGCGCGAACCGGGTCAGCCGGCAATCTATTCAGCATTGAATTGATGCCAAGTTCCGGGCACGCCCCGGGACCGGCTGTTGACAGTCACAGGGCCTTCAAACCACGAAATATTCTGCGATTGTCCCGCGCAAGCGGGATTATTCAGGCACGATGGCGATTATTCAAAAATGAATCAAATGGACAGGCTGGCGAAAAAACAAGGCCCCAAGGGAATCGGATCCCTCGGAGCCTCTTGGCCCTGCTGCGACGACATGGAGCCTGTTTTTGGAGTTTCCCGCGCAGGGATCCTGAGCCGCGCCTACCCCCGCAACGACCCCGGGGGCAGATGCAATACCCGGCTGCGTGGGGTGCGGTCGAGGCGGACGCAATGATCGAGGCTCCAGGCCTGCTGAGCGGAAAAGCGCGGCAGGGTCAGCATATGAATGCCCGGTGTCTGAATATCCGGTGTCAGACCGGGGATCGCATCCCGCTGCAACACCTTGACCTTCACTGAACGAGGACCGCAACTGATGATTTCGCCCCGCCCCCGACAAAGGTAGCCTTGATGGTTCCAGCGGGCGGTGACCCGGGTGCCGACGGCGAGCTTGCGATCTTCTTCCTGAAGTTCATGAAACGGTGCGGTGTCCATCTTGGCCCCTCGATTCAGGCACCGTGCAGGCCGAGCATCTGGCGCAGGGCATGGCGGGCGATGTTGGGATTTTCCTTCAACCGGCGGCGGGAATAGGGGAGCCAGTCCTTGCCGAAGGGGACGTAGATGCGCAGGCGGTGACCACCCTCGACGATGATGCGGCGCAGTTCCTCGTCGACCCCGAGCAGCATCTGGAACTCGTACTGGTCGCGCTTCAGGCCGTACTGGTCGATCAGCCGCAGGGCCTCGAACACCAGCTTCTCGTCGTGGGTGGCGATGCCGACGTAGGCCTGCTGCTGGAACAGCTTTTCCAGGCAAAAGACATAGTTGCGGTTGACCACCGCCGGATCCTTGTAGGCGACCTGGCGGGGCTCGTTGTAGATCCCCTTGCAGAGACGGAAATTCATCGGCGCGTCGGCCAGGCTGTCGATATCCGCCGGGGTGCGCCGCAGGTAGGACTGCAGCACCGTCCCTACGTGGCCGGGAAACTCCCTCCGCAGCCGCCGGTAGAAATCGAGGGTGGCGTCGGTGCAGGGGTGGTCTTCCATGTCGATGCGCACGAAGCTGCCGACCCGTGCCGCCTGGGCGACGATCTCCCGCAGGTTGGCGAAGCAGGCCTGGGGGTCAAGTGAGAGACCGAGTTGGGTCGGCTTGAGAGAGAGGTTGGAGCCCAGCCCCTCGGCATGGATGGCAGTGAGGATCTTCAGGCATTCCTGCTTGAAGAACTCGGCCTGGTCGAGGGAGGTGATGAACTCCCCGAGGATGTCGATGGTCGTCAGCATCCCCTGGCGGTTGAGGTCCCGGGTCAGGGCCACGGCGTCGCCGAGAGCGCTGCCGGCGATGTAGCCCTTGGCGAAGTGGCCGACGATCGGCCCGGGGACGTGCATGATGGTCTTGCTGACCAGTTGGGTGAAGAGCGACATGGTCGAACCTCAGAAAAATAAGGGTTAGGGTTCCAGCATGAACGGATATTCGACCCTCTCGGGGGAGACGAAGGTCTCCTTGATGGTGCGCGCCGAGCACCACTTGAGCAGGTTGAGCACGCTGCCGGCCTTGTCGTTGGTCCCCGAGGCCCGTCCCCCCCCGAAGGGCTGCTGGCCCACCACCGCCCCGGTCGGCTTGTCGTTGATGTAGAAGTTGCCGGCGGCGTTCTCCAGCTTGGTCAGCGCCAGGCTGGTGGCCAGGCGGTCGGTGCTAAAGATCGCCCCGGTCAGGGCGTAGGGGGAGGTGGCATCGAGAATATCGAGCGTTTCCTCGAACTTGGCATCCTCGTAGACGTAGAGGGTGAGCACCGGGCCGAAGATCTCCTCTTCCATGGTCTTGAAGCGCGGATTGTGGGCCAGGATCACCGTCGGCTCGATGAAGTAGCCCTTGCGGTCGTCGCAGTGGCCGCCGAACAGGATCTCGGCATCCTGGGCCTCTCTGGCGAACTCGATGTACTTGCGGATGCTGTTGAAGGCCTTCTGGTCGATCACGGCGTTGACGAAGTTGGAGAAGTCGCACACATCCCCCATTTTCAGGCTCCCCAGCACCGTGCCCAGTTGCTCTTTGACCTGGGGCCAGAGGGAGCGGGGGATGTAGCCGCGGGAGGCCGCCGAGCACTTCTGCCCCTGGTACTCGAAAGCGCCCCGCACCAGGGCGGTGACCACCTGCTCGACCTTGGCCGAGGGGTGGACCATGACGAAGTCCTTGCCGCCGGTCTCGCCGACGATGCGCGGGTAGCTCTTGTAGAGGGCGATGTTCTCGCCGACGCTCTTCCACATGTCGTGGAACACCCCGGTGGAGCCGGTGAAGTGCACCCCGGCCAGGTTCGGGTCGGCCAGGCACAGGGGGCCGACCTGGGCACCGGAGCCGGGAATCAGGTTGATGACCCCGGCGGGCAAGCCGGCTTCCATCAGGATGCGTAAAAAGAAGTGGGCGGCGTAGACCCCGGTGGAGGCGGGCTTCCACAGCACGGTGTTGCCCATGATCGCCGGAGCGGTGGGCAGATTGCCGCCGATGGCGGTGAAGTTGAAGGGGGTCACGGCGAGCACGAAGCCTTCCAGGGGGCGGTGCTGGACCATGTTCCAGCAGCCGCGGGAGGAGTGCAGCGGCTGCTCGCTATAGATCTGCTGGGCGAAGTAGACGTTGAAGCGCAAAAAATCGATGAGCTCGCAGGCCGAGTCGATCTCGGCCTGGTAGGCGTTCTTGCTCGCCGAGAGCATGGTGGCGGCGTTCATGGTAAAGCGGTAGCGCTCGGCCAGCAGGTCGGCGGCCTTCAAAAAGATCGCCGCCCGCTCTTCCCAGCGCAGGCTGGCCCAGGCCGGCTTGGCGGCCATGGCAGCGGCGATGGCCTGCTGGATTTCGGCCGCGCCGGCCTGGTGGCAGTCGGCGAGCACATGCTGGTGATTGTGGGGCTGCACCACCGGCAGGGTCTTGCCGGTGCGGATCTCTTGGCCGCCGATCACCAGCGGAATCTCGATGCGCTCGGCCTGCAGCCGCGCCAGCTCGGCCTTGAGCTGCGCCTTCTCCTTGCTCCCCGGAGCGTAGCTGAACTGGGGCTCGTTGACGGGGACGGGCAGCTTGACGATGGTGTTGTTCAGCAGGTTCACGCGGACTCCTCGAGTTGGTTAGGGATGAGGGCACGGGTCGTAGCTCGTGCCGGATCGAATCCCACTAGAGCAAGGCCGATGCCAAGCCAGCTCCCGGTCACCGCTCAAGAAAAATAAACAAATGAATTCGTGTGGTTACAAAAACAAAGGGCCGCTCCTTCCGAATCCGGTAAGGGCGACCCTCGCAATCAATCTATTCACGAATGAATAATTATCCGTTCAGCCTTGCCCTTCGCCCCCCGCGGCGATGCCATATTCCTTCATCCGGCGGGCAATGGTCGGCTGGCTCACCCCCAGAACCTCGGCGATGCGGCTCTGGGTGCGATGGGCCTGGGCCGCCTTGCGCAGCACGCCGCGCTCGACGCTGGCCAGGATTTGCGCCAGGGTCAACTGGGGCGGCCAGTCGACCATCTCCCCCTGCCCTTCCCCCGCGGCGCCACTGATGATCTTCTGGGGCAGATCCTGCAGGTCGATCAGTTCCGTCTCCGCCATCACCACCAGGCGTTCGCAGATATTCATCAGCTCCCGCACGTTGCCCGGGTAGGCATAGGCCAGCAACTGGTCGAGGGCCGCCCGGGTCAGCC
The DNA here is from genome assembly GCA_964650955.1 of uncultured Desulfuromonadales bacterium. Lineage (GTDB taxonomy): Bacteria > Desulfobacterota > Desulfuromonadia > Desulfuromonadales > CAZYXS01 > CAZYXS01. Next base: position 39,020 of record CAZYXS010000012.1, read on the forward strand.
TCCGGCGCAGCCCGGCCTTGGCGCCGAAATGGTCGATGTAATGGCGGATCAGGGGGAGCAGGCATTCCTTGCGCTCCCGTACCGCCGGAACGTAGATGGGAATGACGTTGAGGCGGTAGTAGAGGTCGTGGCGGAAACGTCCCTGGGCCACCATCTCCTCCAGGTTGCGATGGGTCGCCACCAGGATGCGCACATCCACATCCTTGGCTTGGGTGCCGCCAAGGCGGGTCACCCGCCCGTCCTCCAGGAACCGCAGCAGCTTGACCTGGGAGGGGAGCGGCAGCTCGGCGACGCACGAGAAGCCGAACTGGTGCAGCAGCCGCGCGGTGCCGCGCGCGACGGTGAGCGCGGTCTGCGACTGGCGGCCATCGGGGGGCAGGAGCGAGACGAGCGCGTTCGCCGGCATGGCGCGACGATGCCGGGGGCGGGCGAACAAATCAAGTACGAATTCTCGCTTGTCATTCCG
>CAZYXS010000013.1:0-10051 GCA_964650955.1 uncultured Desulfuromonadales bacterium
CGGCATCGGGGTAATGTTGAAAGTAGGTCCGCAGCAGCTCCTGGTAGGGAATCTCCGTCAGAAGGCTCTGGGCCAAGGCCACCGTGTGCACGCTGTCGTCGGTGAAACGGCTCTCGGCGGTGAACAGTTCGAACACCTTGCTCCGGCAGTTGTTCCACTCGAAGCGTGACCCGATGATATCCCCCGCCAGCGCCCCCAGCATCAGCGCCCTTCGGCGACCAGCCCCATCAGTTGCGCCATGGCTTCCTTGGGCTGATGCTTGACCTCCCGACCATCATGGAAAAAGCGGACCAGTTCCAGCTCCTCCCCCCGCAATGCCTGCTCGGCCACGTGATCCGGCGTGAAAGTGGTCCGGCCGAAGGATTTTTCCGTCGGCCAGGAGATATCCCCATAGGCCAGGTAGACCAGTTTCGAGCAGTACACCCCCCGCTTCGACTCCACCTCGAAATTGAAATCGTAAGGCTTGCCCACCTGCCGCAGGGCCTGCAACACCACCTGGGCGCGGGCTTCCGGCAGGTCGTTGACCCGCCGCATCACCCCGAGCGAGTCGATGTTCATGAACTGGTCCAAGGAGTTGATCTCGACCCCCGAACGCAGAGCCTCCACGACCCGTTTGCCCATGCGGATATCATTCTGGTAGGGCAGCACCGCTGGATCGTCCCAAACACCAAGGTCGCGCAACTCCTGCTCGGTGCCCACCCACACCGCCGCATGCCCCCAATAACCGGGGATCAGCTTGTCGGTGAGGCGAAAGGGGGTTTTCTCCAGCAGAATATCCCCTGCCCGCAGATTGTCGTGCAGCGACTTTCGCAATTCCGTCCTGTTCAGCAGTTTCCCCTTGCGGGTTTCCACAAGCCCCACCGCATTGCCGAACACCATGCTGAACAGGCTCACCCCCTTGCGTTCCAACCCGGCCAGGGTATCGCCCGTCACCGCTCCGAGAAAACCGAGTTTTCGCCCCACCACGTAGAGGGGCGCCCAGCGGTTGACCATGCTGTACGAAGGGCTCTGCGTCACCAGGGTGATCACGTAATCCAGGTCCGGCCAGGTCTCGGCCTCCCGCTGCAGGCTGGAGCGGGCCTTCTCGAAGATGCCGATCGCCTGCCGCACCCGCTGGCGGTTGATCTCCGAGTTGTAGCTCAGGGTCACCTTGTCGAGTTCCGCCCGGCGGATGGCATAGGCCGGATCGCTTTCGTTAAGCAGCCGCCGCAGCTTGGCGTCCCCCTCGAACAGGGAGATGGAAAGCAGGTAATTGTCGTAAAGCACCAGGGCCGCCGCCAGCGACAGTGCCACCCCGTGGCGCCGCAATTCCGGGCCGATGCCCGCCTTGGCCAGTTCCTTCGGCCCCATGTCCAACCAACCCTTGCGAGCCTCGGCCACCGCCAGCAACCGGTGCCGCAGGTCCAGATGCTGCCGCAACCCTTCGTTGAGCAGCGCCAGGTCCGTCCCGCTCAGCACCACACCCGCCTGCTGCTCCGCCAGCAGACGCTTGCCCACCTTGATCGTCTCGGCCCGCAGGGCCAGAGCTTCTTCGGCCAGCGAACGAAAGGAGGACATTTCGGCGGCTAGATTGTCGGACAGGTCGGAAGAATTCGCAGGGACAGGCTGCCCCTCGGAAAGGGAGGAGGCAAGGCAGGGTTGCAGGAAGGAAAACAACAGGACAACAAGGCACAGCAGACGTTTCATGGCATCCCCAGACAATGCAAGTGAACTCCAATCACAGTCTACAGTACCTTGAGATCAATCAGCCGTCCAGATTTTCTCCAGCTCCTGTTTTTCCGAATCGTACTTGTAGACAATGATCCCCCCACCATCCCGCTGCCCCATCACCAAAATGCCTGCCTCGGGCGCAGTGTCGATGGCAGCGTTGCGCGAATAGTCGCTGACCGCGGGGAAGGGGTTGCGGCCTAGGGGGAGGTATTTGAGTGGGAGGGGATTGTCGATGTGGTAGAGCACGGCGTAGGGAGAATAGGTTAGAAAACGAAGGTAGTGCTCTTCGTCGATAAACTTAAGAGCTATCGTGGCTTCATTTGAATCAAGATCTTTTGGGGGTTGAATTAGTCCTGTCTTATCCCTTGTCCATTTTTCATAATCATCGGTTCCATTTTTTTGAAGAATTCCGTGATAAAGGCTAGCGGTTTGGTGGACAAGTTCGCCGGTTTTTGTTTCCCAAACAAACGACGAACCTCCTTCACACCCACTGACAACGTATCGCCCATTGGGACTGAAAGTGGCGTTGGTCTTAGCCGAATTTCCAGAGAATTTGAAAAGCGGTCGTCCAGAGGGGAGCTCCCACAGAACAACTCCAGAGTAATTGGAATACCTCTGCTCGAGTTGAACGGGTTTGAAGTCCTCGATTTTTAAAGTATCGGCAACGTCATAGCCATCCCCTGCGGACAGCAACCGAGTGCCATTATTGCTGATTGAAAGGTTAAGAAGTTTTCCTGTACCAAGAAAACTTGGAATATTACCATCTTTTTTTATTTCTCGAATGTCTGTTCCATGATCTAAAAAAAGATTGAACTGGGAGTCACTTGCAACATATATTTCTAAGTCACCATCCAAAACATGCCCATACGTAGAAATGTTTTTGAATTTATTTATGATTTTTCCGTCATGACTCTGAACATAGACCACATCATCCAAATCTTGCCAAAGAAAAACATGTCGGCCTTTCACGAAATAGGCGCTGTAGATATTGGCATTCCCCGACAACACATTCTTAGAGCGGTTTATTATGTCCCAGAAAACCAGGCGATTGTCCTGATGAGAACTGACAACGAATTTCCCATCGCTGGAGACACTTACCACCATGGGAATACCACTAACTGTCTGCGTGTTGGCATGAGAATGGCCAACCCGTTCACACCCCGCCGTAAAAAAAAATAAAAAAACAAAGATTAATGAATAAGTATTTTGTCGCATCAGTACCTTCCAAAACCAGTATCACGCAACAATCTTTGCATAATCCGCTCTTCATAGACTTTCTCAAGTAGCAAAGCACTCGGAAGTTTCATCCCTGAATGACTAAATAACCAGAGTTTTTGATCCACAGGAATCAGCTTCCCTTTGTCTCTCATATCACGGACAAACCTGTCCTCCACCATCTCCGGCCCGCTATATCCCATCGCAGGTCTAGGCTTTTTGACCTCGAAATCAGCCTCCACAAACGCCTTTACTGTCTTAATAGCGTCCTCCCCCATTTCTCGTGTTATGCGCCTCGTATAAAACCAAGGACCGATTATTGGTAAGGATTTTTCCGGCCACTGGGGTTTTAAATGGTCAGTAAATAACCCGTTGCTATCCATAGCAATTTGATTTTTCATCGCGTTTTCGAAGGCGGCCCAGTTGTCTTTATAATAATTTCGTATTTTCAGAGCTTTCAACTTAAATGGCTTAGTAATATACTCTTCTCCAGGTACTCCAATATTTGTTGCAATACCGTATGCACTCCCAATTTTCCCGCCCAGTGCCTCTTTTAAACCTCCTTCACCGTCAAAGTCCTCATGAAAAGACGAATCATCCGGATGCTCACCGAGGACATTGTCGCGATTTGAATAAAGTACCACTATAGTTTTTGCCGCAAGATGGGCGTGTATGAAATTCCAATTTCGTAGAACGCTTGTGTCCTTGGAAGGGTCATTAGAAAGGGCGGTATCAGGGACTGCGGGTTGCCAGAGAAAGGCATTGCGAATGCACTCGCGCCGGTTGCTCATTTGCCCAAGTATATTCATCGCCACCAACAATACCCGGTTACCAAGACTGTGAGCAATGACGTTGACCGCTATCCCTTCGCTCACAAGTTGGTCGATCAGTTTTGCCACCCCAAAACCAGCCTGATTGGCATAGGTCTCCGCTTCTATGTAATTATAAATGGCCACATCTCCTGACCATGCCACATTGATGATCCGCGAGTATTTTGAATAATCGGTGCGATCAAACTGCCCAGTTGCCCGATTGAGGTTGTCCTCCATGGCCAAATACCAACTATGGGTACCGGAGCCATTGATGTTTTCCTCTTGCAGAGGTTTAGAGAGGTCAGTGTCAGGTGCTCCTAGCACAGGAAAACTCTGTTTCAATACTTCGATTTCTCGGTAAACCGTACAATCTGTATTTGAAAATTTAACGCGGGGAAGATTCGGCCTTTGGCGAATCAGTGATTGCGGTACCGTGAGGGTATCAATCTGCTTTGAAAATTCCCCATATGGCACATTGAACCCATGAATGAAGATGGTTGCATTATTGCCATTATTTTTAAAGTAATTGAGCTCGCGAACTGTCAAAACGTCCCTGGAACAAGGGTCGGCAGGGTTCCTGTCTTCGCGCAAATTGACGATGATGGGCGGAAATAATAGTTTGGTTGCCAAATTATGGTGCGATTGAATGGTGCCAGGGTTCAGATAAGGAGTTCTCGACGACGGTGCATATTTCAAGTTATTGCTCACGACAGGTCTCCATTGATCAACTCAATCGATTCACCTGGGATCTGCCAACTCCATGGTCCAACAAGAACATCGGAAAATTGGGCTGAACCCTGTGTAATCTTTTCGATATGATCCTTGCCCTCGGCATCTCTAAGGACAATATCCACCCCATCTTCCAAGAGGGTTCCATCTGAGAACTGAGGCGTCATTGTTATGGTGGTTGTAAGGTGAAGTCCTTCAGAGGCTTCCGATCGTACATCGTCGATAGCTACAATGAATACGTACCTCAAAGCCTGCGGGTCTCCCTGTTCTCTGTCGTGAATCAGATCTTCTCGCACCTTTTCTGGGGCGCGCTGCCACTGGATTCGATGTTGCCCAAACCCGTCATCAATTTGCGTCTCCAACGTATCCACTGCCCGTTGTTCCATTTCACCATTACATTCGTAAATCGTCAGCCTGGCGGTTTCTCCCCCCTGGAAGTTCTTGACTAAAAACACCGCCTCGACCGTTTCACCAACGGGCACCCTTTTTCGACTCCAGGCCAAATTGATGATTGCGGGATCCCCTGCCCTTTTCAGTTCAGGGATCCCCCGTGGTTCAATCGGAACGGCCGCCTGGATTTTCGGCATCGCCGCCCCACCCCCCATCTCATAGCGGACCGCGCCATTGAGGCTGAGGCGGCCGCCTTTGAGGGTGACTTTGTTGCCGTAGAGATGAACACTCCCGTCGGGGCGGATGATGAAGCCGCCGCCTTGTTGGCCGACACTGATGTCACCGCCACCCTGGCCGCGGATCTGGATCTCCTTGGCGGCCTGGATTTGCAGGTTGCCGTCCTGGACGGTAAAACTGGCTTGGGCCCCCTGGATGGTGACCTGTTTGCCTTGCTCGACGTCGATGCGCAGATGCTTGCCGCTGCGGGCTTCGAGATTTTTTCCGGATTGCATTTCCAGGTTTTTGGAGGCGCTTTGGTGCAGGTCGGTGGCGGCCTGGTAGTGGATTTCGCCGGAGTTGGTGGTGGTCCGGTGCTGCTGGGCAGCGATCTGGACGCGATCCCCGCCGATCTGTTCGGTCAGGGTGTCGCCGCTTTGCACCTTCATGGTCTTCTTGGCCTGCCAGTGCATGCCCCCCTGGGCGCTGGCCAGGCGAACCTGGTGGCCGAGGGCCGCGGCATTGAGGTGCAGAATGTTATGGCCGCCAAAGGTGCGCAGGGTGATGGCTTCCTGGTCCAGTTGATCGTCGAGGCAGAGTTCGTTGTCACCGGCAGTGACCAGCCGATTCTGGTGAGCATTGGCGGCAGTCACGGGGCTGGCTTGGCGGGGATTGGGCAGGGTGCCGACGATCATCGGCCGGTCGGGATCGCCATTGAGGCAGCTCAGCAGCACTTCGGCTCCGTCCTGCAAGGGGAGGTGCCAACCGGTGGGAGATTCCCCTGGCGGCCCCCCATAAGGGGAAAGTCGACGGATGGGAATGCTGGCCTCAGCGTGGGGCTTGGCATCCCGCTCGAAGTGGGGACGCAACCGGTATCGCCCCTGTTCATCGAGTTGAGCGTAGGGGCCGCTGGCTTCGATGCGGGCCGTGAAGGTGACGGGAAGTTGCGGCCGGGGCAACCGCGGCGGGCGGAAGGGGGTCTCCCTCCGGATCAGGACGGCTTCGTTGCTGTAGGCGATATCCGCACCGGCAATCCCCAGCCCGGCTTTCTGACTGCCGCGGTGGCGCACGCTTGTGATCAGGTACTCGCCGCTGAAGGTGCCCGAGAGTTGCGTGGCATCGAGACTGAAGGTGCCTCCGGCGGAAAGCTGGACCAGGTCGCTGCCGGCAACCAGTCGCTCCGCTTCGAGTCCGGCCCGTTCGGCCAGCAGCAAGGCATGGGCCCGGGCCTGTTCGGGATCGGCCGCCCCGAGGCCGAAATGAACCTGGCAGCCACGCCCGGTGGCATTGGCGGTTCGGGCACTACCCTGGATGGCCACCCCCGGTTGTTGGTCGTTGCGATCGGTCACCTGAAACTCCTCGGCCACCAGGCGATGTCGCACCTGCAGCCGATCGATTCCCCCTTGGGCCCCCAGCCCGGTCAAGGGGGCGTCGAGGCCAGCCTTGGGTAAATAGCGCACCGGGACCAGACCCAGCGCAGGGCAATGGCAGTTGTGGTCGGCGAAACGAACCACCTCCACCCCCTCTTCGATGCCGGACCAGAAAAAAATCCCCGCGTCGGCCAGCAGCCGCTGCAGGAACTCCAGGTCGGTTTCACCGGTCTGCAAGGTGGTGGAACGAGCGGGATACTGGCGGGTCAGGAAAAACTGGATCTGGCGAGCTTCGAACCCGTGCCGCTGCAGCAGGTCGCGGGCAATCTCGACCACGCTCTGCCCGAGGAGCAACCGCTGGTCCCGCTGATGGCGCAGCAGAGCCAAACGGGAAACCAGTTCGACCTTGATTCGTTGCCGGCCGTCATGATGGCGGCCACACTCCTGGGCGGCAGTGACCACGCCGGCCAACTCCCGGGTGGAGCCGTCACGACCTGAAAGGCGAACCACCCCCGGCTGGCCAATGGCAGAAGTTCCACCGAAGGGGCCGTCATCGAGAATTTCGATATGAAAACTGAAGGGTTCGGAGAGAGCCTCCCGACCTTCGAGGGTCAGGACCGGCAGGGGCAAAGACCCGACCTGCAACTGCAGGCGGGAGCGGTTGAAGTACTCGGACATGCTCCCCTCCAAGGATGGACAATTTCATTTGAAAGGGTTTTAACATAAGGCAAAACTACGACCCAGACAAGCACAAATTGCACTGAATTAATGGGCTGAGGATTAACTTTCCGGTCGAATTTTCAAGAAAAAAGGGGCGCCCGAATGGACGCCCCTCGCAGGTCGCAAGACCCTGGAACTTACTCGACGATGGCGCTGACGGGGCAGCTGTCGACGCAAGCACGGCACTCGGTGCAGTCTTCAGTGATGGAGTACCTGTCGCCGGCTTCGACGATGGCGCTGACGGGGCAGGTGTCGACGCAGGCGCCGCAGGAAATGCACTCTTCGTTGATTTTCATAGTTCTCTCTCCTTTGGGTTGGTTTGGGTGCTAAATGGAGCTGATCCCTGTCAGACCTCCATGACTTCCTTTTCCTTGGCGGCCACCGCCTCGTCGACCTTCTTGACGTACTGGTCGGTGAGGTCCTGGATTTCCTTCTCGCCGCGCTTGAGATCGTCCTCGGAGATCTCCTTGTCCTTCTCCATCTTCTTCAGGCTGTCGTTGCCGTCGCGACGGATGTTGCGCAGGGCGATCTTGCTTTCCTCCCCCATGCGCTTGAGGACCTTGCACATCTCCTTGCGCCGTTCCTCGGTCAGGGGCGGAATCGCAACCCGCACCAGCACCCCGTCGGAAGCGGGATTGAGGCCGAGGTCGGACTTGAGGATGGCCTTTTCGATATCCGGGATGAGCTTCTTCTCCCAGGGGGTGATGGTGATCAGCCGCGGTTCGGGCACCGCCAGCGTCCCCACCTGATTGAGAGGGGTGGGAGTCCCATAATAATCGATCCGCACATCGTCGAGCAGGCTCGCAGAGGCGCGGCCGGTGCGCACCTTGGTGAAGTCCTTCTTCAGCGCGTCGATGGTCTTGTCCATCCCCTTGCGGGTATTGGTAATGACATCCTTCATCATGGTCTTCAATCTCCTTTGACGATGGTGCCGATGGCCTCCCCGAGCACGACCTTCTGGATATTTCCGCGTGCCGTGAGATCGAACACCACGATGGGCAGGTTGTTGTCCATGCACAGCGAGGTTGCGGTGGCATCCATGACCTGCAGCCCCATCTTCAGGACATCGAGATAGGTCAGGCTGGAGTACTTGACGGCATCCTTGTTCTTGGCCGGGTCGGCGTTGTAGACCCCGTCGACCTTGGTGGCCTTGAGGATGACCTCGGCGTTGATCTCCATCGCCCGCAGACTGGCGGCGGTGTCGGTGGTGAAGTAGGGATTGCCGGTGCCGGCCCCGAAGATCACCACCCGCCCCTTCTCGAGGTGCCGCACGGCACGCCGGCGGATATAGGGCTCGGCGATTTCCTGCATTTCGATCGCGGACTGAACCCGGGTGACGACCCCAACCTTTTCCAGGGCGTCCTGCAGCGCCAGGCTGTTCATCACCGTGGCGAGCATTCCCATGTAGTCGGCGCTGGCCCGGTCCATGCCCCGGGATGCGGCGGCCACCCCGCGGAAGATGTTGCCGCCGCCGATGACCACGGCCACCTGCACTCCCAGGTCGACGACATCGCGGATTTCCGCCGCGATACCGGCGATGACGTCAGGGTCGATGCCGTATCCCTGCTGCCCGGCCAGGGCTTCGCCGCTGAGCTTGAGCAGGATCCGATTGTAGCTGGGCTTGTTCTGCGCCATGGCGCCTCTCTTTATTTGCTGAGTTTGGAAACCTCGGCGGCGAAGTCGTCTTCGCGCTTCTCCAGGCCTTCACCGAGCTGGAACCGGACATAACGGGTCAGTTCCACCGGGGCGCCGACTTCCTTGGCGAGGGCGGCCACGACCTTGTTGATCTTCTGGTCGGGGTCGATGACATAGGCTTGCTCGAGCAGGCAGACTTCGCCATAGAACTTGTTGACCTGCCCTTCGAGGATCTTTTCGATGATGTTGTCGGGCTTGCCGCTTTCCTTGGCTTTGACCCGCATGATTTCCTTTTCCTTCTCCACCACCTCGGCAGGAACCTCCTCGCGACGCAGGTACTGGGGGCTGGCGGCGGCGACGTGCATGGCCAACTGCCGGGCCAGGGTCAGTACGCGCTCATCTTCACCCTTCTCGGTGGTCAGTTCGACCAGTACGCCGATTTTGCCACCGCCGTGGATGTAGGAGACGACTGCGCCGGCGGCTACTTCGAAGCGGGCGAAGCGGCGCACGTTGATGTTTTCGCCGATGGTGGCGATCTGGTGGGTCTGCTCCTCCCCCACGTTGCGGCCGGTGCCGGGGTAGGCGGTGCCGGCCAGGGCGGCGACATCGGCGGGATTGTTGCTCAGCACCACCTCGGCAACACCAGCGGCAAAGCCCTGAAAGCCGGGATTCTTGGCGACGAAGTCGGTTTCGGAGTTGACTTCGACCACCACCCCTTTGTTCCCCTGCCCGGTGGCCACGATCAGGCCTTCGGCGGCTACCCGGCCGGATTTCTTGGCAGCGGCGGAGAGCCCCTTCTTGCGCAGGATATCGACGGCCTCGTCCATGTTGCCGTTGGCTTCGCTGAGGGCCTTTTTGCAATCCATCATGCCGGCGCCGGTTTTGGTGCGCAGTTCGCTGACCATGGAAGCGGAAATATTAGCCACGGGATTCCTCCTGTCAATGCTGGTTCTGGACCCCTGGTCCAGGATTCGGTTGTGAAATTCGGCAAAAAGGCGGCCAGGAACCCCGGCCGCCTTCTGGTTATGTTACCTTGCGGATGATCAGGCCTCTGCGGCAGGGACCTCTTCCGCCTCAGCGGCCGCGGCCTCGGCGGCCATGGCCTCCACCGGGTCGGCTCCCTCGGAGCGGCTGCGGAGGTTGGTTTCGCGGGCCTGGGACCCTTCGATGCAGGCATCGGCGATGCGAGCGGTGAACAGGCGGATGGCGCGGATGGCGTCGTCGTTGCCGGGAATCAGATAGTCGATGTCATCG
>CAZYXS010000013.1:10061-37438 GCA_964650955.1 uncultured Desulfuromonadales bacterium
ACGGCCACCACGGGGACGCCAAGCTTGCGGGCTTCCTTGACGGCGATGGTTTCCTTCTTGCAGTCGATGACGAAAATGGCGCCGGGCATCTTGGTCATCCCCTTGATGCCGCCGAGGCTCTTTTCGAGCTTCTCGCGCTCGCGCTCGAGGTTCAGAACCTCTTTTTTGGTGAGCAGGTCGTAGGTGCCGTCCTGTGACATGGTCTCGATCTTCTTGAGACGATCGATGCTCCCCTTGATGGTCTGGAAGTTGGTCAGCATCCCGCCCAGCCAGCGGCTGTTGACGTAGTACTGACCGGCGCGCAGCGCCTCTTCGGAAATCGCCTCTTCGGCCTGCTTCTTGGTACCGACGAAGAGGATCTTGTCGCCCCCTTCCACGGTCTCCTTGACGAACTGGTAGGCCGAACGGAAGTAGCGGACGGTCTTCTGCAGGTCGATGATGTAGATGCCGTTGCGGGCCCCGAAGATATAGGGTTTCATCTTGGGGTTCCAGCGCTTGGTCTGGTGGCCGAAATGAACACCGGCCTCGAGGAGCTGCTTCATGCTGATCTGGGACATGCGGGTGGTTCTCCTTACGATTGGGTTGAGGTCCTCCGCCACCGTCATCCCCGTCGAAGACCCTGCGGGCACCCTTCGAACAGGTCGGGAGGCGTGTGTTTTGAAACAACGCCCGTGTATACCACGCGCATTCCGGGGATGGCAAGGGAAAAATCGGCAAACCAGGTTTACTTCCCGGGGCTTCTGTATTAACATCACGCCCCATGTCGACCCCCCGCATCCATCGCTATATCGCCCGGGAAATCGCCGTTCCGACCCTGATCGGGCTGGTGGTCTTCACCTTCGTCCTGCTCATGGGGCGCATCCTGAAACTGGTGGAACTGGTGGTCAACAAGGGGGTTCCCCTGGGGGATATCCTGCAGCTGTTCGCTTACCTGCTCCCCGCCTTCCTGGTGTTCACCCTGCCCCTGGCCTTCCTGCTGGGGGTGCTGCTCGGTTTCGGGCGGCTCTCCGCCGACAACGAGGTGACGGCCCTGCGCGCCTCGGGCATCCCCATCTACAACATGCTGCGCCCGGTGCTGCTGCTGGCCGCGATCTGCACCCTGGCGACCGCCTGGCTCACCCTTTATGGCGACCCGGCGGGCCAGACCGCCTTTCGCGATCAGGTGTTCGAGATCGCACGTTCGCGAGCCAACGTGGCCATTCAACCTCAGGTGTTCAATGACGAATTTGAAGGGCTGGTGCTCTACACGGGAGATATCGACGAACGCCGTGGGGAGATGCGGGGGGTGTTCATTTCCGACGAACGCATCGGCAGCGCTCCGGCGGTGATCCTTGCCTCCCAGGGGCGGGTGCTTTCCAACCAGGAGCAGCGGATCCTCACCCTGCGCCTGGAACAGGGGACCATCCACCGCCGGCCGGTGGACAAGAAGGGGGACACCTACCAGATCATCGGATTCGATACCTACGACATCAACATCAACCTCAACCTCGGACAGACGCTTGACGAGGGGGCCAGCCGCCAGAAAAAGCTGCGGGAATACCCGCTGCCGGAGATCTGGAAGAAACTGCAGAATGCCACCGCAGAGGCGGAACGCCGGCCATTGCTGGTGGAACTGCACAAGCGTTTCGCCCTCCCCCTGGCCCCCCTGGTCTTCGCCCTCGTCGGCGTCCCCCTTGGCATCCGCAACCAGCGCTCCGGCAAGGGAGGGGGCTTCGCCACCGCCCTGGGGGTGTTCATGGCCTACTATATCTGCGCGACCTTTGCCGAAACCCTGGCCCTGGAACGGGGCCTTCCCCCCTGGCTGGTTCTCTGGCTGCCCAACCTGTTGTTTCTGGGCGCGGGACTGGCCCTGCTCAAGCGGGCGGCCAGTGAACGACCGTTGCCCGGGGTGGAACTGCTGCACCGCCTGTTGCTGCGGGTGCGCCGCAGCCTGAGCCGGGGGGGGCCATGAAACTACTGCATCGCTACCTGCTGCAGGGGTTTTTCCAGATCTTCGGTCTGGCCCTGGCAACCTTCGTCGGCATCTACCTGCTGGTCGATTTTTTCGAGAAGGTCGATGAATTTTTGGCCAAACAGGCCACGATCAGGCAATATCTCGGCTATTTCCTGGTCAAGATCCCCCTGATTGCCACCCAGGTGGCGCCCCTCGCGGTGCTCATGGGGGTGTTCATGACCCTGGGCACCCTTTCGCGCAGCAACGAGATCACCGCCATGCGCTCCGGCGGGTTGAGTCTGCTGCGGCTCAGCATCCCCCTGGTGGGGGTCGCCCTGCTGATTTCCCTTGGCGTGCTCGCCGCCAACGAATTCCTGACTCCCCTCTGTGCGAAAAAAGCCAACTACATGTTCTACACCGAGGTGCGCGGCAAGCCGGACATCAGCTACCGGCGGGACCGCATCTGGTACCGGGAAGGGGCGCAACTGATCAACATCCGCCTCGCCAACCCCGAGGAAGGGACCTTGCAGGGGCTCACCGTTTACCGGCTCGGCGAAAACGAGCTGCTGGCCGGCCGCATCGACGCCGCCTCGGCCCGGTTTCTGGACGGCCGCTGGCAACTGGAAAAGGGCACGGTCCGTTATTTCGAGGATTCAGGGGGCAACCTGTCAAAGCAGGAGCGGTTCGACACCCTCCCCATGGATCTGGGTAAAACGCCTGACGATTTCCGCATCGTCGAAAGCAAGAAGGAAGAACTCAGCTTCCGGGAACTTCGCAATCTGGCCCGCAAGTTCCGGGAGGAGGGGTACGACGCGACCCGCTACCGGGTCGACATGCATGCCCGTTTGGCCGGCCCCTTCGCCTGCCTGATCATGGCCTTTCTCGGCATTCCCTTCGCTCTGCAGAAAGGGCGCCATTCCAGCATCGCCCTCGGCATCGCCGTCAGTGTGGGCATTGGCGTCACCTTCTTCATCCTCCAGTCCATTGCCATCGCCCTTGGCTACTCCGCCGTACTTCCCCCCCTGGTAGCCGCCTGGTCGGCCAACCTGCTGTTCTGTCTGGTCGGTTTCTGGCTGATCCTGTCGGTGCGGGAATAGCCCTTGCCGAGCGGGCGGAGCCTGCTTTATTTGTAGTATACTCCCACCCGTGGAGGCTGCATGAACCGCCTTATCCCACTGTTTCTCGGCATAGTGTTGTTGCTCGCCACCCCGGCTGCGGCCCTGGACATCCTTTCCGTCGCCCCGAGTGCTGCGAGCATCGGCCAGGCAGTCACTCTCACCGGAGGCCCATTTCCGCCAGGCTCCCGGGTACGCCTGGGACTGCTGGAAATCACCCCCGACGAGTTGGAAAGCAACCGCATCAGCTTTACCCTGCCCGATTTGGCCGAAGGAGATTATGCCTTGGTGGTAACCCAGGGGGGCAGGACCTCCTCCCGCTCCATCACCCTGCGGGTCGTGGAGCCGACTCCCTGGATTCTCAGCGTGGACCCCGGCTCGCTGGATGAGTGTTCCAACCCCGAGGAGCGCCGAATCAGCGTGCGCGGCTACGGCTTCGGGCCTGGGGCCAGCCTGCAGATCAATGGCGCCACCGTGCCGGCGACCCTCAGCGGCGGCGAATTCCAGGTCAGCGTCCCGCCGCTGGACGCGGGATTGCACGAGGTCCGAATTGTCAGCGCCGGCGGCAAACGCTCAGAGGCCCATGCCCTGACCATCGACGGTCAGCCGGAAATTTTTGGCGTCAGTCAGGGCACCGATCAGGTGACCGTCTACGACCTGATCATCGAGGGGAAGAATTTCCTGTTCTCATCGGTGCTCGTGGTCGACGGCCGCCTGGTCACCACCGCCTCCAACCGCACCCAGGCCGACCATCTGAGCTACCGGGACTGCCGCACCCTGGTTTACCACCGCTTCCCCTACAGCCGGGAGCCGAAGCAGGTCAACCTGCAGGTGGTCAACCCCGGCGGCAACCAGAGCTCGATCTTCCAGGCGACCATCCCCTGAATTCCGCCCCCAAACGCCTGCAGGCCCCGCCGCATGCGACGGGGCCTTCAGGCCGTTCCAGTCCTAAACCCTGATCAATAGCGATAGAATTCGGGCTTGTAAGGGCCGTCGACGAACACCCCCAGGTAATCGGCCTGGGCTTCGGTGAGACGGGTCAACTCGACACCGAGTTTCTTGAGATGCAGCCGCGCCACCTTCTCGTCCAGCAGCTTGGGGAGCACGTAGACCTGGTTCTGGTAGGCGGCCGCGTTGGCCCACAGCTCCATCTGCGCCATCACCTGGTTGGTAAAGGAGGCGGACATGACGAAGGAAGGGTGGCCGGTGGCGCAGCCGAGGTTGACCAGCCGCCCTTCGGCCAGCACGATCAGGCGTTTGCCGTCGGGGAAGACCACATGATCGACCTGGGGCTTGATGTTGATCCAGCGCAGGTTGCGGATCGAGGCGATGTCGATTTCCAGGTCGAAGTGGCCGATATTGCAAACGATGGACTGATCCTTCATGGCCTCCATGTGGCTGCGGGTGATGACGTCGCGGCAGCCGGTGGTGGTGACGAAGATATCCCCCAGGGGGGCGGCGGTCTCCATGGTCGCCACCTGGTACCCCTCCATGGCCGCCTGCAGGGCGATGATGGGGTCGATCTCGGTGATCAGCACCCGGGCCCCGAGGCCCCGCATGGCCTGGGCGCAGCCTTTGCCGACATCCCCATAGCCGGCGATGACCACCACCTTGCCGGCCACCATGACGTCGGTGGCGCGCTTGATGCCGTCGGCCAGGGATTCGCGGCAGCCGTAAAGGTTGTCGAACTTGCTCTTGGTCACCGAATCGTTGACGTTGAAGGCTGGACACTTGAGGGTGCCGGCCTTGGCCATCTGGTAGAGCCGGTGGACCCCGGTGGTGGTCTCCTCCGACAGCCCCCGCACCTCGGCCATCAGCTCGGGGTATTTTTCATGCAGAACCTGGGTCAGGTCCCCGCCGTCATCGAGCAGCATGTTGGGGGTCCAGCCACCGGGGCCGCGGATGGTCTGTTCCACGCACCACCAGTATTCCTCCTCCGTCTCCCCCTTCCAGGCAAAGACGGGGATGCCGGCGGCGGCGATGGCGGCGGCGGCATGGTCCTGGGTGGAGAAGATATTGCAGGAACTCCAGCGCACCTCGGCACCGAGGTGGATCAGGGTCTCGATCAGCACGGCCGTCTGGATGGTCATGTGCAGGCACCCGGCGATGCGTGCCCCTTGCAGAGGCTTGGCTGCGCCGAATTCCTCCCGCAACGCCATCAGGCCGGGCATTTCCGTCTCGGCGATTTCGATCTCCTGGCGCCCCCACTGGGCCAGGCTGAGGTCTTTGACTTTGAAATCATTTGGGGCCATGAGGATACTCCTTGTGGTCCGGACCACCCGTCGGGAAGGGGCCGCGGACAGACTCAGCCCGGAATTCGGGCCAGCAGCAAAAACACCGGGGACTCCCCCGGTTGGCCGGCAATCGGCCGATAGATTTGCGGCTGCAGTCCGACCTGCTGCAGCCAGCTGTTCAATTCCGCCTCGTCGAAACCGAGCCATTGGTCGGCGATCTCCTCCCGCACCCATTCCTGCTCATGGCGCTGCAGATCGGCCACCAGTACCCAGCCCCCGGGGCGCACCACTCGCCGCAACTCCCGAAATACCGCCTCAGGTTGGGGAGCGTGGTGGAGCACCATGTTGAGTATCGCCCCCTCCACCTCGCCATCGGCCAGGGGAAGGTGGGCCATCTCCCCCAGGCGCAGGTCGATGCCATCGAGCCCAGCGTCAGCGATGCGCCGGGCGGCCTGCTGCAGCATGGCCTGCGACTGGTCAACACCGACCAGGCGGGAGGCCCGCTGCCGCAGCAGGGAGAGCAGGCCTCCGGTCCCAAGGCCAACCTCCAGCAGGCAGGTGGCCGGAGACAGCAGAGTTTCAAGTTCGGATCGGTAGTCCGGCAGTGGCAGCATCCGGCCGCTCAGGGCATCCCACTGCCCGGCATGGCGCTCGAAGAACTCGGCACTGCGCCGCCGCCGCAGGTCCAGCACCGCGGCGAGTCGCCGCCGGTGCTCGGCGCTGGCGGCCTCGGCCTGCAGGGCTTCCTGCAGGGGCGGCCAGAGTTTCTGGAACAGGGGCTGCTCCAGGCTCTGCCGGTAGTAGCCCCAGGTTCCCTGACGCTTCACCTTCACCAGCCCGGCGTCGGCGAGAATTTTCAGGTGGCGGGAAATGCGGGACTGCCCCATGCCGAGAATTTCGGTCAACTCCTGCACCGTGAGCTCGGCCTCGGCCAGCAACAGCAACAGCTGCAGCCGGGTAGGATCGGCCAGGGCTTTCAAAGTCTCGAGAGGCATAATATCTACGGGAGCGAATTTATTAAATCAAGTTTTCTTGATATAACATAGCCCTTTTGCCCGGGTCAAGAGGCAAAGCGGGGCGACCCTGCCGGACCGCCCCGCTGATACCATCCGATTCCCGCCCCTACAGCGGCAGGGTCAAATTGTGCAATTTGCCCGTCTCCAGTTCCTTGAGCTGCAACCGCAACTGGCTGGCTGATGGGGCTTCTCCTGGGTAGAAGAGGAACCCGCGCCCAAGCACCCCGGCCTTGATCGGTTTGTTGTCGAGCTGCTTGTTGGCCAGGTCACGAGAGATCTGCCGTCCGGTCTCCCCGGAAGTTCCCGCATCGGCCCCGCCGAAAACCGCACCGCCGGCCGCACCAACCGCAGCCCCCTTGCCTATGGCCTCGCCAACGTTCTCACCGGTCAGGATACCGAGGGCCGCACCAACGATCGCCCCACCGGCCGCCCCAAGAAATGCCCCCTTGCCGGCGCCCTTACCGATGGTGGCATACTCCGAACTGCTTTCCACCCGTTGATAGGCGGTGCGACTGTCAAGCAGGTTCCAATAGTTGCCCTGCCCATCAATCAGGAAAGTCTGTTCGGGAACCACCACCAAGGCCGCCGACCCGGCGTTGTCGATGATCACTTGCACCGGCAGCAAGCCGGCGCCGCGGATGTCGAAACCGAAGGTCTCCTTGGCCTGCGACTTTTCGGCAAAGGCTTGAGCAGCAACCTGCGCGCCATTGACCAGCTGCATTCCTGGGTAGGCGGAGGGGGGTTTGAACCCAACCTCCTGGCTCTTGTAGGCGGAGCAGCCGACCAGCGGAACCAGCATCAGCAACAGCGCAACTACGATCCGTTTCATGGCATCCCCTTTCTCAAATTGTCTACTTTTGATTGTACCATACACTGAAAAAGCCGCCGGTTCTTCATGGGCCAGAGTCAACCGGCGGTTCGGCCAGAACCTGCAACGTCCCGGTCCCATGGGCAATCAGGTGATCATGCTGGTTGAACACCTCGACCCGCAAGTTGGCCGTGCGCCGCCCGAGGTGAATCATACTCGCTCGAGCCGTGAGGGTATCACCGAGGCTGGCGGCACGCAGGTAGTGGATGTTGAGGTTGCTGGTCGTAACCGTCCGCCCTGCCGGCAGCATCGGTGCGGGAAAAAACAGGACCGTATCGATCAGGGTGGCGATCAGGCCACCGTGGGCCCCTCCGTAGTAGTTGAGATGCTTCGGCCCGACCTGAACCCGCAAGATGGCATGGGTCGGGCCGATTTCCAGCAACTGGATGTCGAGAGTACGCAACAGGGGGATCTGGTTACCCGATTCGAGAGTGGCTGGCTTCATGATGGCTCCTTGGAAGCGGGTTGGGAAGATGAAGCTAACAGCAGCGCTTCGTTGCGCCCCCAGCGCCGGCGGCTGAGACGGTACCAGCACCAGACCAGCAAGGCGGTCAAGGCTCGCGCGGGAGGATGATCCGTTAAGGGATTGAAGGCCTTATCCCACTGCCTGAGCCAGAAAAACTCCCCCTCCCCGACTGGCAATCCCTGGCGGAACTGCCGACGGACATCCAGAGCCAGGGCCAACTGCCACCCCTGCGAGCGGACGTAGCTGCCGGTCCGGTACCACAAGGACCAGCGTTGGCGCCTGGGCGACCGGTCGAGCAACTCCTGCAGACCGTTGAAGAAGGGGGTGAGCAACAGCCGCCGAGTACGATCCTGGCTGCGGTAGAGCCCGGGCAACTGTTCGAAGAAAGGCATCCATTCGAGGGCGGCGAAATTCATGATCAGGGCGTTCAGGGTCTGGCGCTGTCGCAGCCCTTCCACCTCGAAGCGGCGCGGCGAGGTCAGCAGATCTCCCGGCAACAGCAGCCAGCGACCCTCCTGCCGGATCCGTTCGGCCAGCCGGGTGTCCTCAAGCACCGGCCAGTGCTCCTCGAAGGGGCCGACCTCCTGGAAAAACTCCCGGGACAGCAGGAACCCCTGGTCGCCATGGGTGCAGCCGGGCCGGTCGAGGCGGGCCTTGGTCTCGCAGTAAAAGTACCCCAGAGCCGATTCGGTTTTCGGTTCGGAAAAGCGCAGCGGAAAGTGTCCCGCCAGCCGCGTATGATCCGCCTCGATACAGGCCTGTCGCAACGTGGCCAGGGCTTTGGCCAACTGGTCTGGGTGGGTCAGGCGACTGTCGACATGAAGAAACAGGAGCCAGGGTCCTGTCGCCGCCCTGACACCCAGATTGAGTTGCCGCCCCCGACCCCGCGTCCCCCGGCAGAACCGCGCCCGGTCCGGGTCGGTGAGGGCCAGGGACTGCAGCCATTCGCTGGTGCCGTCACTGGATCCGCCGTCGACGAACAACACTTCAAAGTCTATCCCCTGCTGCGCCCGCAGATTCTCCCAGCAAGGTGCCAGGGCCGCTCGCTCATTGAGCACCGGAATGATGATGGACAATTCGGGGGGAGGGACCATGCCGACTCCGCAAGGGCCGAAACAGCACTGGCGGGCCCGAGGGCCCGCCAGTGCGAAGGAGCGGGAGGATTTCCGATCTTAGAGACCGGCGCGGCGGCGCAGCGATTCGATCCGGTCGGTGCGCTCCCAGGTGAATTCCGGCAGTTCCCGGCCAAAATGGCCATAAGCGGCGGTCTGCCGGTAAATCGGGCGGAGCAGGTCGAGAGTCTTGATGATCGCCGCGGGGCGCATGTCGAATTCTTCCCGTGTGATCTGGGCGAGCTTGTTGGAAGGAATCTTGCCGGTACCGAAGGTGTTGATCATGATGGAAACCGGCTCGGCCACACCGATGGCATAGGCCACCTGCACCTCGCACTTGGCGGCAAGGCCGGCGGCAACGATATTCTTGGCCACATAACGGGCCATGTAGGAAGCGCTGCGGTCGACCTTGGAGGGATCCTTGCCGGAAAAGGCGCCGCCGCCGTGGGACCCCTGGCCACCGTAGGTGTCGACGATGATCTTGCGGCCGGTCAGGCCGCAGTCCCCCATGGGACCGCCGACCACGAAACGGCCGGTGGGATTGATGTAATACTTGGTTTTTTCATCCAGCAGCTCGGCGGGAACGACCTTCTTCACCACCTCTTCGATCAGCGCTTCCCGCAGGGTCTCGTAGCTGACCTCCGGAGTGTGCTGAGAGGAGAGGACCACCGTGTCCACCCGCATCGGCTTGTCGTTGATGTACTGGATGGAAACCTGCGATTTGCAGTCGGGGCGAAGGAAGTTGAACAGGCGGCTCTTGCGCACGTCAGCCAAACGCTTGGTGAGTTTGTGGGCGAAGGTAATGGGCATGGGCATCAGCTCGGGGGTCTCGTTGCAGGCGTAGCCGAACATCAGCCCCTGGTCCCCGGCCCCCTGCTCCTTGAACATCCCTTCTCCTTCGGTCACACCCATGGAAATATCGGGGGACTGGCGCCCGATGCTGGTCAGCACCGCGCAGGTTTCGTAGTCGAAGCCCATGGCGGAGTCGTCGTAGCCGATTTCCCGGATGGTTTGACGGACGATGTCGGGCATATCCACATAGGCCGAGGTGGTGATCTCGCCGGCGATCATGGCCATACCGGTGGTCACCAGGGTCTCGCAGGCCACCCGGGCCTTGGGATCCTCGGCCAGGATGGCATCGAGGATGGCATCGGAGATCTGGTCGGCGACCTTGTCCGGATGGCCCTCGCCCACGGATTCGGAGGTAAACAGGAAGTCGGTCATGGCCATGGTGCAAAGTCTCCTTTATTGTTGATAAATGAGTCTGGAATCGTAACGGCAGCAAGCCGCCTCTGTCAAGGTGTAATCCCCTGGCTCAAACGATCCCTCCGTTGAGGATACCGGGAAAGCGTCGCTCCATTTCCGCCTCGAGATAACTGACCACCTCCCGGCCGGTTCCCATCTGCAGCAGTTGCTCCACCAGTTCGACGGCATCGCCGGAGCGGATATGGCGGATGACTCGTTTGACCCTGGGCATGCAGGTGGCGTTCATGGACAGATCGCGAAACCCGAGGCCGAGCAGGGCCGGGCTGTAGAGGGGGTCCCCGGCCATTTCCCCGCAGATACTGACTGGGATCCCGGCCGCAGCGGCCGCCCGGGCCACCATCTGCAGTGCCTGCAGCACCGCCGGATGCAGGGGTTCATAGAGATAGGCCACATGTTCGTTGCCACGGTCGACGGCGAGGCAGTATTGGATCAGGTCGTTGGTGCCGATGGAGAAAAAATCCACCTCGCCCGCCAGGGCCGGAGCAAGCAGGGCCGCAGCCGGAGTTTCGATCATGATCCCGACGGGAAGTTTCTCGTCAAAGGCAATGCCTTCGGCCCGCAACTCTTCCTTGGCCCCCGCCAGGGCCTCATGGCAGGCCCGCACTTCCGCCAGGCCGGAGATCATGGGGAACATCAGCCGCACCTGCCCCGCTGCCGAAGCCCGCAGCACCGCCCGCAACTGGGTGTGGAACAGGCGCCGCTCCTTGAGGGAGAATCGGATGCCCCGCAAACCCATGGCGGGGTTGGCCTCGTCGGAAAGATTCATTTCCGGGACGAACTTGTCGCCGCCGACATCCAGAGTACGGATGGTCACCGGATGGGGGGCCACGGCTTCGATGATGCGCCGGTAGGCAGCGGCCTGCTCCTCCTCGTCGGGGGGAACCAGACGATTCATGAAGGCATATTCGGTCCGCAGCAGGCCGACCCCCTCCGCGCCCTGCTTCAGCAACGATTCGAAGTCGTCGGCCAGTTCCAGGTTGCCCCGTAGAGTGACGGCCACGCCGTCGAGGGTCTGGGCCGGCAGCGAGCTGTAGGCCAGCAATTCGCTTTCGAAATATTCATAGGCCTGTTTTTTCCGCAGGTATTCGCGGAACACCTCGGCGGAAGGGTTCAGAATGACCAGGCCTGCACTGCCGTCGACGATCAGGGGCAGTCCTGCCGGGATCAGGGTGCTGACGGTTTCCAGGCCCACCACCGCCGGAATGCCGAGAGACCGGGCCAGAATGGCGGTATGGGACGTGCGGCCGCCGACGTCGGTGACGAAGGCGATGACTTTGCCCCTGTCCAACTGCATGGTGTCCGCTGGCGACAGGTCATGGGCGACGATGATCGCCTTGTGTTCGATCTCGCCCGTGGATTGCTGGCGGGCCCCCACCAGATTGCGCAGCAACCGGTCACCCACCGAATCGATGTCGCTGCGCCGCTCCCGCAGGTATTCGTCCTCGATGCTGTCGAAAACGGCGCGAAACTTCTGCAACGTCCGCTTCAGGGCACCTTCGGCGTTAAGTTGCTCCCCCTCGATGGCCTGCAGGGTCTGCTCATGCAGCATCTGGTCGTCGAGAATGAGCAGGTGGGTGTCGATAATATAGAGGTGCTCGGCCACCAGCGGGTCTGCTACATGGGCCTTGACCTCTTCGAGCTGCTGCTTTGACAGGGCCACCGCACGCAGAAACCGCTCCCGCTCCCCGGGGATCTCGGCGGAGGCGACCCGCCGCTCCACCGCCGCGGTGCGAGCCCGGTTGAGCAGGAAAGTGGCGCCAATGGCGATCCCCGGCGAGGCCCCGATCCCGATCAGATAGGTATCCTGGCTGACCTCAATCTTCTCCAAACCCGTCCTCGATCAACCGCCCGATGGCGGCCATGGCGTCCCGTTGATCCTCCCCCTTGACCGTCACCTGGATCCTGGATCCCTGGGGGGCGGCCAGCATCAGAATCCCCATGATGCTCTTGCCGTTGACCTCCAGCCCCTCCTTTTCCACCAGGACATCGGAGCGGTAACGGTTGGATGTCTGCACCAGTTGTGCTGCAGCGCGAGCATGCAGCCCAAGCCGGTTCTTGATCACAAAGGTTTTGGTTTCCATGTCCCTCCCTTCACTCCATCAACTGGTGCAGAGACAGCACCAAAGCACACAAGGTCAAAACCAGCATCAGGGCGGAAACGCCCTTGCGAATCAGCCAGCCACCACCGGCCACCATCGGCAGCGCCAGCAATCCCCACCAGGTATCCAGCCCCTCGCTGCGCAGAGCAATGAAGCAGAGATAGGCGCAAAGCGCCCCCAGCAGGATGACCGTAGCCTCCTTGCAACGGATGGCCAAATCCGGCAGATGCAAGCGGCCGATATCGTCGATGGCCCCCAACCCCAGGGCATAGCCCCGCAGCAGCCCGACGCAACGGAACCAGAGGTGGGGCAGATTGAACAGCAGCAGAAAGACAACCGGCGCCCAAAGCGAACCGCGAAAAGCCAGAAACAGGGCGATGGCGGCGGCCAGCGGCCGGACCCCACCCCAGAAAAAGGCGTCTCCCATGGCGGCATAGGGAGCCATGATCATGTTCTTGAATTCCTTGACCTCAAGGTAGCAAGGCTTGCCCTGGCTGCGCGACTCTTCCAGAGACAGGGTGATCCCCAAGACCGGTCCGGCCAGAAATGGGTGAGTGTTGAAGTATTCCAAATGCCGGGAATAGGCCAGAGCCAGGTCCTCGTCCCGATAGAACCGCTGCAGGGCCGGCGCCAGCACAAAGACCACCCCGAGGCTCTGCAGCCGTTCGAAATTCCAGCTGGCCTGCAGCAGGAAGCTGCGCAACACAACGCGGAGCATGACGCCTGAAGGCAGGAAACTCTGGGTCATCGCATCCTCACAACAGCCACAGCATCAGGAAGGCACCGGAAAATGCCGCCGCAAACAGGGTCAACGCCCGACCGACGTTGACCGTAGTCAGCAATGAGGCCATCCCGACCAGGGGAAAGGCCAGCCAGAGCCAGTTGCCCACCCGCGCCACCGGCCCGACCAGAGGTGGCGCCAGCAGGTGCAACAGCACCCAACCGCTTGCCACAATGGTCAGATAGGTCGCCAAGGAGGACAGCGCAAAATGCCCCAGCCCGAACAGATGCAGGCGGCCGATCAGGGCCAGTTCGCCGCTCATGGCCGCGGCTTCGGCGGCAGCGGCCAAGGGGCCATTGCGTTGCCGCGCCAGGCGGTCGAAGACCTGTCCCACCTTGCCGAGGGGCATCGCCACCAGGGTACATAACAGGGCCAGGGGAAATTCGGAGAGTTCCAATTGGGGGCCGAGGGAACAGGTCAGGACGCTGGCCCCCACGGCCACCTGGGTATCGTCGGGTGGGATGGCGGCACCAACCGGCAGCCGCCCGAGCCAGAGCAGTTCGACCAGCGCCCCGATGAGCAGCCCGGCCAGGGGATCCCCCAGCAGCCAACCGGTCAGAGGGGCGGCCACCAGGGGGCGGGAGATCATCAGTTGCAACGCGGCGGTGCGATCGAGCCCGACCACCACCGCCACCAACGCACCGATGCCGAACTCGCTCCAGGGCATCTCAGGGGCCCTTGGCGGGGACCAGCTTGCGCCAGTCCTGCTCCCGATCCGAGGGGACGCACTGGGACACGATCCGCGGCCCACGGATTTCCAGGTTGGTCAGATTGGCGATATCGGTGGCGTCCAGAGCGATGGTACAGGAACAACGGACCTTGCCTTCGCCGCCATGCATGTTACCGAGATTGAGGAACTGAAAGGGGACCCCCAGGCGATGGGCCTGCAGGGCATCCTCGCTACTGGCGAACAGCAGCAGCACCCGCAGCGCATCGAGATCGGCCCCGGCAAACAGGGCGGCCACCTCGGCCACGGTGCCGATGATCACCTTGATCCCCTTGGGCACGGCAGCCATCATCAGGCTTTTCTGGAAGCCGGCGGCAGCCACCGCGTCGTTGGCAACAACGATGCAATTGGCATGGATATGGGGCACCCAGGCCTCGAGGACCTGGCCGTGAATCAGACGGCTGTCGATGCGGGTCAACACAATGCTCATGAGATCAATCCAGAATCCCTACCGATTCAGAAACTGGCTGGGCAGGGTGATCCCCTGCTGCCCGTAAGACTGCAGCAGATTGGCCAGTTCCCCCAGCCTCAACCCCTCCTGACTGTTGAAAAACTTCAACACCATCGGCAGGTTGACCCCGGTCAGCACCTCGACCTTGTCCGCTTCGAGAAAGGCCAGACTGATATTGGAGGGGGTGCCGCCGAACATGTCGGTCATGATGATCACCCCTTCGTTATTGCTGTCGACCGCCTCGATGGCGCCGGCCACGGCTGCGCGGATATCCTCGACACTGTCTTCCTTGCGGATCCCGACGGCTCGGGCCTGGGACAAGGTGCCGATGATCATTTCGGTGGCCTGCAGGATCTCCTGGCCAAGATTGGCATGGGTGGCAATCACCAGTCCTATCATGGGTTACCTCTTTTCGATGTCGCGATGACAGACTTTCAGGGCGGCCCCCGCACCGCTCAGAAAGGGGCGCAGTGCCTCGACGAGGGCGACGCTGCGATGCCGGCCGCCGGTGCAACCGATGGAAATGGTCAAATAGCTCTTCCCCTCCCGCTGGTATTGGGGCAGCAGGTAAAGCAGAAGATCCCGGAAGCGCTGCAGGAAATCCTGACAGCTCGGTTGCGCCAGCACGTAGTCGCTGACCGGCCGATCAAGCCCGGTCAGGGGCTGCAGTTCGGGAATAAAGAAGGGATTGGGGATGAAGCGGACATCCATGACGACGTCCGAGCCGGGAGGAAGGCCATAACGGAAACCGAAAGAGAGCAATTGCACCTGCAGGGGCGACCCCCCTTCCTCGCCACGGGCGATACGCACTACCTTTTCCCGCAATTGGTGCACGGTCAACTGGGAGGAATCGACGATCACCGTGGCTTGGCTGCGCAGATAGGCAAGGCGCCTGCGTTCCTGGACAATCCCCTCGGCCACGCTGTCCCTGGCGGCCAGCGGATGCCGGCGCCGGGTTTCCGAATACCGACGCATGAGGATTTCGTCGGAGGCATCGAAAAAGAAGATTTCCAGTGAATTCCCGGCCGCCCTCACGGTTTCCAGGGTCTGTTCCACCTCGGCCAGGAACTCCCGGTTGCGCACGTCGATAACCACCGCCACTTCGCTCGCCGCCGCCATTCCTTGGCGGGTTAAGGTCAGAAAGGAAGTGAGCAGCGCCAGGGGCAGATTGTCGACAACGAAAAAGCCTTCGTCCTCAAGCGCCCGGGCAGCGGAACTTTTTCCCGACCCCGACAGGCCGGTGATCAATATCAGCCGCTGGCCCTGGGTCATTCGAGATTGTCTCCGATAATGGTGTGGGCATGCAGATGGGCGGCCTCTGCCATCCGTTTTTCCAGTTGCATCTGGAATTCCCGGGCGCTGTGATAGCCCATTTCCTTGAGCAACTGGTTACGGGCGGCCACCTCCACGATGGTGGTGATATTGCGCCCCGGTCGAACCGGGATGACCAACCGGGGAATGTCGATTCCCAGAATGGTTAGGGTCTCATCCTCAAGCCCGAGACGATCATATTCCCGCCCCGGTTCCCATTCCACCAGTTCCACCGCCAGGTCGATTTTCTTGCGTTTCCGCACCGCCGCCACGCCAAAGAGGTGCTTGATATTGATGATCCCCAGACCGCGGATCTCCATATGGTAGTGCAGCAGGTCGCTCCCTTCGCCGAACAGCACGGCGGGCAGCTTCATCCGCACCTTGATAATGTCGTCAGCCACCAGACGATGCCCCCGCAGCACCAGGTCGAGGGCACATTCGCTTTTTCCGACTCCGCTTTTTCCAAGCAAAAGAATGCCGACACCCAACACGTCGACCAGGACGCCGTGCAGAGTGGTCGAAGGGAGCAACCGTTCCTCGAGAAACTTGGTGATCAGGGATATGAAGATGGAAGACTGGTGGTGGGTCCGCAGCAGGGCGATGCCCTGGGCTTCGGTATGGCGCAGCAGCATTTCCGGAACCTGCTGCCCCTTGGTGATGATGAAACAGGAAATATCCAGGGCGCAGAGTCCCCGCAGGTTGATTTCGGCCCGCTCCGGGTCGAGCTGCGCCAGGTAGCTCAATTCAGTCGAGCCGAGCACCTGGATGCGATCGGGATGCAGGTTGGTGAGATAACCGGCCAGGGCCAATCCGGGTTTTTGAATCCGGGGCACCTGAATCTGTTTGCCGAGACCACGTTTGCCGGCAAGCAGCTCGAGATCAAGACCGGCTTCGGTTTCCGCCAGCAGTTCCTGAATGGTCAGTCCAGCCATGCCACCGTATCTGCCGTCAATGGGGAGGGGGGCAGTTCACCCACCAAGCCCGGCCACCAAGGTCTGGCAGAGCCTGCCAAGGCTTGGCACCGAGCGGTGAATGAACCGGACACACATCAGAGCTTTTCGTCTTCTTCGATGATGATGCGATAAATGGCGTCGCCGTCGACCGCTTCAATCAGCCGCCGGCGCACATCGGGATTTTTCAACAATTTGGAGATTCGCGCAAGGGTCTTGAGATGAATGCCGACGGATTCCTCCGGTGCAACCAGCAAGAAAAACAGCTGTGCCGGTTTGCCGTCCATGGATTCGAAATCGACGCCACGGCGGCTGCGTCCGAAAGAGATAAGGAGCCGGTCGATATCCTTGAGCTTGCCATGGGGAATAGCGACGCCGTCACCGATACCGGTGCTGCCAAGCCGCTCACGCTCCTGCAGAACCCTGATGACTTCATCCCGATTCAAACCGTTGGCTACCTTCAGGATGGCCTCGGTCATTTCCGCCAAGGCTTCGTTTTTCCCAACGGCCTTCATATCGGCGGCAATGGCGGAACGCTGGAGCAGGTCGACAATCTTCATGATGTCCGTACGATGGATTGTTTAAGGTGCGAAAGCAGCACAGGGGGCAGACGCAAGCGTCTGCCCCCCGCTCAGGAAAATACTGATCAGCCGTTCTGCTGCGGTGCGATCAGGCCGTAGTTGCCGTCCTTGCGCCGATAGACGACGTTGATATCCTCGGTGGAGGAATCGGTAAAGACCAGGAAGTCCTTGTGCAGCAGGTCCATCTGCATGACCGCCTCTTCCACCGACATCGGCTTGACCTGGAAGCTGTTGCTGCGAATGATCACCGGCTCCACCGCCCCTTCATCGACGCTGGCGGCTTCGATCACGGTCTTTTTCACTTCCCGCTCCCGCCCGGAAGTCGGTTTGTGCTCCTTGAGCTTTTCCTTATAGCGCTTGAGTTGGCGCTCGATCTTGTCCACCATCGCATCGATGGCGGCATACATGTCGTTGGTCTCCTCAGAACCCTTGATGGTGATCCCCTTGGCGACAATGGTCACCTCGGCCTTGTGACGGATCTTCTTCTCCACCGACAGTACCGCCTGGGCGTCGATCGGCTCGTCAATATACTTCTTGACCCGGGCGATTTTCTCCTCGACATAGGCTTTGACCGGTTCGCTGACGTCCATATGACGGAATGTGACGGAAACTTGCATAGAAAACTCCTCCTGATAAAAATCCCCGTTGGGGTGGTACGGCCTCTTAGTTTTCAGTATAGCCCCTTGCGCCCCGATTGCCATGGGGGCCTGCGGTCAGAAATGGCGCTTGCGTTCGGTCGAAGAGCCGATCCCCAGCATCTCCCGGTACTTGGTGACGGTACGTCGGGCGATTTCGATCCCCTGCTCCTTGAGCAGTTCCACCATCTTCTGGTCCGAATAGGGCTTGCGCGCGTTTTCGCCGGATATGATTTCCTTGATCTTGCTTTTGACGCTTTCCGACGCCACCGACTCGCCGTCGGAGGTGTTGATTCCGCTGTTGAAGAAATACTTCAGTTCGAACAGCCCCTGCGGGGTCTGCACGTACTTGTTGGTGGTGACGCGACTGATGGTCGATTCGTGCATTTCGATATCTTCGGCCACATCCCGCAGCACCAGAGGCTTCAGATGTTCGATCCCTTTGTCGAAAAATTCCCGCTGAAACTTGACGATGCTCTTGGTGACCTTGTAGATGGTTCGTTGCCGCTGGTGGATGCTCTTGATCAGCCAGACCGCGCCGCGCATCTTCTCCTGGATGTATTCCCCCGCCTTTTCGTCCACCTTGGTGCCGCCGGAGAGGGCGTTGCGATAGAAGGAATTGATCCGCAGGTTGGGTAAGCCCTCGTCGTTCAGCACCACGACGTAATCTTCGCCGATTTTGTAAACGAAGATGTCGGGGCTGATGTAGTGGACTTCCTCCTGGTTGTAGGGACTCCCCGGTCGGGGATCGAGGCCGGAAATCAGCTTGGCGGCGGCCAGCACCTCCTCCAGGGGCACCCCCAGGGTCTTGGCGATGGCCGGATACTTGCGCCCTTCCAGATCGGTCAGATGGTTGCGCAGAATCGCCTCGACCAGCGAATCCTCCATGCCGAGTAACTTGATCTGCTTGAGCAGGCATTCCTGCAGGTCCCGGGAAGCCACCCCAGGGGGATCGAACTCCTGCACCACCCCCAGCACCCGCTCCACCAGGCCAACCTCGGTACCGGTCACCTCGGCGATCTCTTCGAGGGAAGCCTTCAGATAGCCGTCCTCATCCAGGTTGCCGATGATTTCGGCCCCGACCAGACGATCCCGCTCGCTGATGCGGGAGAGGTTGAGCTGCCACATCAGGTGGTCGGTGAGGGACGACTTCTTGGTGAGCATGCTTTCGAAGGAGGGCCGATTCTCGTCCTCCTCGTAGGAGTCCGCCACCGACCCGCCGAGGTTGTACCCCTCGAGGTAGGTCTGCCAATCGATGTCGTTGACCCCCTCGTTCTCCCCGGCGACCTCCCGGACTTCCTCCCCCCCTTCGCTGGCGGCGGGCCCTTCGGTGGTTTCGGTGAATTCGGAGGCATTGCGCTCTTCCGCTTCCTCGGCGGTGTCCAGCCCTTCCTCCAGGACCGGATTCTCTTCCAGCTCCTGCTGCACCACGTCAACGAGTTCCATGCGCGAGAGCTGGAGCAGCTTGATCGCCTGCTGCAGCTGGGGCGTCATCACCAGTTGCTGACTCAGTTTCAGTTGCTGTCGGAGTTCTAAAGCCATGGCTCTCCCGGGGCAGTGCCCCTCAAGTCAATGGATGGACATCAGAGGCGGAACTTGTCGCCCAGGTAAATCGCCCGTGCCCTGGGGCTGGCGGCAATTGCCGCCGGCTCGCCATATTCCAGAATTTCGCCGGCATTGAGTATATAAGCCTTATCGCAGACACCGAGGGTTTCCCGAACGTTGTGATCAGAAATCAGCACGCCGATCCCCCGTTTTTTCAGCTCCACGATGATGTTCTGGATGTCGATCACCGCAATCGGGTCGATGCCGGCAAAGGGTTCGTCCAGCAGGATGAAAGCCGGCTCGATGACCAGTGCTCGGGCGATCTCGGTCCGTCGCCGCTCCCCGCCCGAGAGGGCATAGCCGTAAGTGCGGGCCACGTGGGTCAGGCGAAACTCCTCCACAAGCTGATCTTTGCGCTCCCGCCGCTGCGCCGCCGACAGATCGAGCACCTCGAGGATGGCCAGGAGGTTCTGCTCCACCGTCAACTTGCGGAAGACCGAGGCCTCCTGCGGCAGGTAGGAGATGCCGGCCTTGGCCCGCTGGTACATGGGCAGGCCCGTCAACTCGGTCTGATCGAGGAAAACCTGCCCGCGGTCGGGCCGCACCAGTCCGACCACCATGTAAAAGGAGGTGGTCTTGCCGGCGCCGTTGGGTCCGAGCAGACCGATGACCTCGCCAGAGCTCAGGTCGAGGTCGACGCCCCGCACCACCTCGCGCCCCTTGTAGGCCTTGCACAGCCCGCGCGCCGCCAGGGTTCGGGTCACTGGGACTTGCCCTTGGGATGGAAGACGGCATTGACCCGCCCGCCATCCTGGCCGGTCACGACGCTACGCTCCTCGTTGAGAAAGACGGTGATCTCCTCGCCGGCGATGAAATCCTCCCCCTGGTTGATGCGGGGGGCTCCGGTCAGCACGATCTTCCCTTCGCGGTTGAAAAAAATCCCCTTCTGGCCCGTCGCAACCTTGTCCCCCTGGACGATGCGCACATCGCGGTATGCCTCGACCCGATCGATTTCCCCAGCCTTTTCGGCATGGAAGATGGCGACCTCCTGGGCATAAATGGTCAGGTCCCCCTGCCGCGCCACCACGTTGCCGAGAAACCGCACCTGCTTCTTGGCGTCGTTAGCCTCGAGGCGGTCGGAGCGGATATCGATCGGCTGGTCGGCGGAAAAGCCGCTACCGATGGGGTCGGTGGCCAGCACCGGGGCGGCAAGCACCAACAGCAGGCAGAAAAGGATTCCAATACGCACCATGGCGGGTTCAGCGCGCTCCCTTCCCCGCCACCCGGGCCTTGACATCGGCCAGCAGGCGCAGGGTCATATCGTCGACGTTCAGTTTCATTCCCCGGCCGGTCAGTTGCAGTCCTGCCTGGGAATTCAGCGCTACCGCGGCGTCGGTTTCGATGAGCCGGGTAGCTTCGCGGTACTCCACCCGATCGGTGGTCAGGGTATAACCCTGGCGAGGGTTTTCCACCACGACCTGGTCTTTCAGGGTCACTTCCCGACTGTCGAACATCACGGTTCCCTGCCGGGCGGTCAGAACCATATCTCCCTTGACGGGATCGAGAAAGGTCAAGTGGATGTTCTCGATGCTGGTCACCCCGGG
Organism: uncultured Desulfuromonadales bacterium; assembly: GCA_964650955.1. Lineage (GTDB taxonomy): Bacteria > Desulfobacterota > Desulfuromonadia > Desulfuromonadales > CAZYXS01 > CAZYXS01. Next base: position 30,756 of record CAZYXS010000013.1, read on the forward strand.
CCCGACCTCGTGGGTGGCCGAATCGGCCTTCAAGGTCCAGCGGGGCACCCCGTCCCGGGTTTCGGTATAGTCGATCTGCTTCAGGGTCAGATCCGCGCTGCCGACCTGAAGATCCAGTGACGCGTCGGGGAGCGAACGTTGCAGGTTGCGTCCGACGGTCACCGCCAGCGCCCCGCTCAGGATCAGGATCGCCAAAGCTAACAGGCTGCGCGCACTATACTTTTTTTTCATACGCGGTGTCAGTATACCACCCGATTACCGGAGTGTAAAGCCGATAGTTCAACAATTGGCACGAGACTTGAATAGCCTAGGAAAAGTAACGATCGGCCAGGCTGTCCCAGCGGCCCGTCTCTTTGAGCAGCAGGTCACACACCTCCCGCACCGCCCCCCGTCCCCCAGCCCTGCGAGTAACAAAATGGACGTAGGGCATGACATCGTCGACGGCGTCGGCCACGGTCGCGGCAAAGCCGACCCGCCGCAGAATCGGCAGGTCGATCACATCATCCCCGACGTAGGCGACTTCCTCATCCTTCAGACCCTGTTGGGCCAGGATTTCCTGATAGGGAACAAGCTTGTTCTTGACCCCCTGGTAAAGGATGTCGATGCCCAGTTCGGCAGCCCGAAAGGCCACCACCTCCGACTGCCGGCCGGTGATGATGCCGATCTGGATGCCGGCCCGCTGCAGCATTTTCAGGCCATGCCCGTCCTTGACATCAAAAGCCTTGGTCTCCACTCCCTGGTTGTTGTAGACGATGCGGCCGTCGGTCATGACGCCGTCGACATCGAGCAGCAGCAGGCGGATTTTCTCCAGTCGCTCCCGCATCAGACCACCCCCGCCTTGAGCAGATCGTGCATGTGCAGGATACCCACCGGCGCAGTCGATTCCTCGTTCTCGAATACAAACAGGGAAGTGATGGCGTGCTCTTCCATCTTCTGCAGCCCCTTGGCGGCCAGGTTGCTGCGCAGGATGCGCTTGGGCCGCCGGGACATCACCTCGCTGATGGGGCGGTTGAGCACGTCGAGCCCCTTTTCCAGAGAGCGGCGCAGGTCGCCGTCGGAAAAAACCCCGACCAGGGTCCCCTGGCCATCGACGACCCCGGTGACCCCCATCTTCTTGCTGGTGATTTCGAACAGGGCGTCCCGCAGCAGGGTTTCCTCACGGACCAGGGGCATCTCCTCATCCACGTGCATCAGGTCTTCGATGCGCAGCAACAGCTTCTTGCCGAGGGCGCCGCCGGGATGGAACAGGGCGAAGTCCTCCGGGCGGAAGCCCCGCTCGATCAGCAGGGAGACGGCCAGGGCATCCCCCATGGCCAGGGTGGCGGTGGTGCTGGCGGTGGGGGCCAAACCCAGGGGGCAGGCCTCCTCCTTGATGGAGATATCGAGGAAGACGTCGCCGGCCCGGGCCAGGGCGCTGCGGGGATTGCCGCTCATGGCGATCAGCGGCAGGCCCATGCGCTTGATCACCGGCAAAATGCGCGTGATCTCCTCGGTTTCTCCGGAATTGGAGACGGCGATGACGACGTCCCCCTTCATCAGCATGCCGAGGTCGCCGTGAATCCCTTCGGCGGGATGCAGAAACAGCGCCGGGGTGCCGGTGGAGGCCATGGTGGCGGCAATTTTCTGGCAGATCAGACCGGACTTGCCCATGCCGCTGATCACCACCCGCCCCTGGCAGCCCAGGATCATGGCCACGGCGTCGGCGAAGGGTTGGCCGACTCGGTCGATCAGGGCCTCCACAGCGTCGGCCTCGATTTTCAGTACGTTTTTTGCGGTCTGCAAAACATCGTGGTTCACGGTCAGCGCCCCTTGACGATGGCATCGATGGCCAGGATATCCTTGAGCATCTCGGCCAGGTCCTTGAGATAGAGAGAATTGGGTCCGTCACACAGGGCCTTTTCGGGGTCTTCCTGCACCTCCCAGAACAGGCCGTCGATACCGGTGGCCACCGCCGCCCGGGACAGAGCCCCGACAAACTGGCGCTGGCCGCCCGAGGAGCCGCCGGCGCCTCCCGGCAACTGCACGGCGTGGGTGGCGTCCATGATCACCGGGCAGCCCATCTCCCGCATGATCACCAGCCCGCGCATGTCGACCACCAGGTTGTTATAGCCGAAGCTCGCCCCCCGCTCGGTCAGCAGCAGCTTGGTATTGCCCGTCGACTCCACCTTGCCCACGGCATTGCGCATGTCGCCGGGGGCCAGGAACTGCCCCTTCTTGACGTTGACCACCCGGCCGCTTTCCCCGGCGGCCACCAGCAGGTCGGTCTGACGGGACAGGAAGGCGGGAATCTGGATGATGTCGAGCACTTCGGCAGCGGGGGCAACCTGGGTGACGTCGTGAACGTCGGAGACGACCGGCAGATCGAACTCGGCCTTGACCCGGGCGAGGATGCGCAACCCCTCCTTGATGCCGGGGCCGCGGAAGGAGGTGACCGAGGTGCGGTTGGCCTTGTCGTAGGAGGCCTTGAACACCAGCCCGATGCCGAGGTCGCCGGTGAGCTTCTTCAGAAACTCGGCGATGCGCAGGGTCTGGGTCTCGTCCTCGATGGCGCAGGGTCCGGCAATCAGCACCAGAGGTCGATTGCCGCCGAAGGTGACGTTGCCGACGGAAATTTCACGGACCATGCTACTTCTCCCCTCTCTGTTTCAGACAGGCCCCGACAAACGACTCGAACAGCGGATGCGGCTGCATCGGCCGGGAGCGGAACTCGGGATGATACTGACAGCCGAGGAACCAGGGATGGTCGGCGATTTCCACCACTTCCACCAGGTCCGCCTCGGGGAAGACACCGGAGATCATCAACCCGCACTCGCTCAATGTTTTGCGATAGGCGTTGTTGAACTCGTAACGGTGGCGGTGGCGCTCGCTGATCTTCTGCTGGCCGTAGATGCGGCGGGCCAGGGTCCCTTCGGTGAGCGCACAGGGGTAGGCACCCAGGCGCATGGTGCCCCCCTTGCGGGCGATGGTCTTCTGGCCTTCCATGATGTGAATGATGGGGTTCTTCGCCTCCTCGCGGAACTCGGAGGAATAGGCGTCCTCGATGCCGCAGACGTTGCGGGCGAACTCCACCACCGCCATCTGCATCCCCAGGCAGATGCCGAAGAAGGGCATCTTGTTCTCCCGGGCGTAGCGGATGGCGTCGATTTTCCCTTCGCTCCCCCGTTCCCCGAAACCGCCAGGGACCAGAATGCCATCCACGTCGTCGAAGGTATCGCCGACGCCATGGCGCTCCAGCGCCTCGGAATCGACGTATTTGAGGCTGACCCGGCAGTTGTTGCCGATCCCCCCATGAATCAGGGCCTCGGCCAGGGACTTGTAGCTTTCCGTCAGCTCCACGTACTTGCCGACGATGGCAATGGTGGTCTCCGAGGCCGGCTCCTTGATGCGCTTGACGATCCGCTCCCAGTCGGATAGGTCGGGGGCCTTGGTCCAGATGTTGAGATAGTCGATGAGGCGCTCGTCCAGCCCTTGCTCGTGGTAGGCCAGCGGCACCTCGTAGATGGAACCGACGTCCCGGCCGGTGATGACCGCCTCCTCCTTGACGTTGCAGAACAGGGCGATCTTGGCCTTCATGTCCCGGGGGATCTCCCGGTCGCAGCGGCACAGCAGCAGGTCGGGCTGGATGCCGATTTCCCGCAGTTCCTTGACGCTGTGCTGGGTCGGCTTGGTCTTGAGCTCGCCGGCGGTGGGGATGTAGGGGACCAGGGTCAGGTGGATGTAGAGGACGTTTTCGTGGCCGCGGTCGGTGCGGAACTGGCGGATCGCCTCCATGAAGGGGAGAGATTCGATGTCGCCGACGGTGCCGCCGACCTCGACGATGGCGATGTCGACCCCCTTGGCGTTCTCCAGGATCTTGCTCTTGATCTCATTGGTGATGTGGGGGATGACCTGCACCGTGCCGCCGAGGTAATCGCCGCGGCGCTCCTTGCGGATGACCGAATCGTAGACCTGGCCGGTGGTGAAATTGGACTTGCGGGAGAGCTTGGCGGTGGTGAAGCGCTCGTAGTGACCGAGGTCGAGGTCGGTTTCGGCGCCGTCGTCCGTGACGAACACTTCGCCATGTTGGAAGGGGCTCATGGTCCCCGGGTCGACGTTGATGTAGGGGTCCATTTTCTGCATCGACACCTGCAGTCCCCTGGCCTCCATGAGCGCGCCGATGGACGCTGCGGCCAACCCCTTGCCCAGGGAGGAGACAACGCCGCCGGTAATGAATATGAACTTGGTTTTCATGGAAGCTCCTTTACGAACAAATCTGCATCAAAAGCAGGATATTACGGGCAGAAATCCAAAGGTTCGATGTTACACAGATCCCCCCAAAAAGAAAACCCCCAAATCTCTCGGGGGTCCCTCTTTCAGGCCAGGTCCGCGGCCAGTTGTCGCGCCCGTTCCAGGTCCTCAGGGGTGTCGACCCCCTGGCAGACCAGTTCGGTGCGGGCCACATGGATGCGGTGGCCATGCTCCAGCGCCCGCAGCTGTTCCAGTTTCTCCAGATTCTCCAGGGGCGTGGTCGGCAGGGTCGGATAGGCGAGCAGGAACTCCCGCCGGTAGACGTAGAGGCCGATGTGCTTGCAGCCCCTCAACTCGGCGAAACGGGCCGCCAGGTCATCCTGGAAATCCCGGGGATGGGGGATGGGGGCGCGGGAAAAATAGAGAGCGAAGCCTTGGCGGTCGGTGACCACCTTGACCACGTTGGGATTGAGAAACTCCTCGGGGCCCGCCAGGGGGGTCATCAGCGTCCCCATGGGGATGGCGGGATCCTGCAGCAGCGGCGCCACCGCCTGGTCGATCATGCGCGGGTCGATGAGCGGCTCGTCTCCCTGCACGTTGACCACCAGGTCGGTGTCGATGCGCTGCGCCACCTCGGCCAGGCGGTCGGTGCCGGTGGGATGATCGGCCCGGGTCATCTGCACTTCACCGCCGAAAGTCTGCACGGCAGCGGCGATGCGCTCGTCGTCGGTGGCGACGATCACCCGATCGACGGTGGCGGAGCGGGCGGTGCGCTCGTAGACCCACTGGATCATCGGCTTGCCGAGCAGGTCGGCCAGGGGCTTGCCGGGGAAACGGGTCGAGGCGTAGCGGGCCGGGATAATGGCGGTGACGCGCATGGGGAAAACTCCTGAATGCAGGGGAAAAGCGAAGGCAGGGTAAAGAAATCCCCGGGGGTTGTCAAGCCGGGGCAGCGAGGAAAAACTGGCGGACCACAGCTTGACTTTCCCGAGGCCGGGCGCTTAAGCTGACTGCAATTGTCCAAGAATTATCCGATTCGATTTCCCACCTGAAGGTCAACAAGCCATGCTGAATTTCGACGAACTGGAAAAGGGCTTCAGCGAGGCCGAGGCGATCGCCGAGGCGGAGCGCTGCCTGAACTGCAAAAACCCCCTCTGCGTGCAGGGCTGCCCCATCGAGAACCGCATTCCCGAAATGATCATGGCGATTCGCGCCGGGGATTTCCGCGCCGCCATCGAATTGCTTAACGAACGCAGCAACCTGGCGGTGATCTGCGCCCGGGTCTGCCCGCACAACGACCAGTGCGAGGGGAACTGCGTGCTGAGCAGAAAGGGGCAGGGAATCCGCATCAGCAAGCTCGAGCGGTTTCTGGCCGACAAGGAGGTGGAACTGGCCCTGGGGCGGGTGCGGGACAAGATCGCGGTCATCGGCTCCGGACCGGCCGGCCTCACCGTGGCCGCCCTGCTGGCCCGCCAGGGCTACCGCATCACCATCTTCGAAGCCCGGCCGCTGCCCGGCGGGGTTCTGCGCTACGGCATTCCCGAATACCGCCTGCCCAAGGAGATGGTCGACAAGCAGATCGAGACCATCCGCCATTTGGGGGTGCGCATCGAGACAGGGGTGATCATCGGCGAAGACATCACCATGGACCAACTCTTCGGCATGGGCTACCGAGCCGTGTTCATCGGCACCGGCACTGGCCTGGCGCGCAAACTGGAGGTCGAGGGGGAGGACCTGCCGGGGGTGATGCAGGCGATCTACTTCCTGGAGACCATCGAACTGGTGCACGAAAAGCGACTGCCCGTGACTCATCTGCCGATCCAGACCGGCGACCGGGTGCTGGTGGTGGGGGCGGGCAACGTCGCCGTCGACGCCGCCCGCAGCGCCCTGCGCCTTGGCGCTTCCAGTGTCGAGGTGGTGGACATCGTCACCGAGGCGGAATGCCGGGCCAACGACAAGGAGGTGCAGGAAGCCCTGCACGAGGGGGCGCGCTTCCAGTTCCAGACCAGCATCAGCCGGATTCACGGCACGGGGAAGGTCGAGGGCGTCACCCTGATCGGCTTTTCCCCCCGCCGCATCGAGGGGCGGGAGAGCCGCATCCTGCCGGTGCCGGGGAGCGAGCGGTTCCACCCCTGCGACAAGGTGGTCGTCGCCATCGGCCAGAAGCCCTTCGCCCGCATCGTTTCCACCACCACCGGCATCAAGACCAATGCCGGCGGTTACGTGCTGACCCAGCAGGAGCCCTTCTACGGCATGACCACCCGGGGCGGGGTGTTCGCCGCCGGCGACGTGGTGCATGAGCCGCAGACGGTGATCCTGGCCATGCGCGAGGGACGCCGGGTGGCCGAGGCGATCGACGCCTATCTCACCCAGTTGTTGGTTTAAAAATAAAAAAAGCGGGCTTTGCCACGGAGACACGGAGACACGGAGACACGGAGACACAGAGGAATACAGAT
>CAZYXS010000013.1:37448-38872 GCA_964650955.1 uncultured Desulfuromonadales bacterium
TGTAAATTCGAGGGGAATCGGAAAAACAACCGGGCCGGAGACGGGATGAAGTCCCGCTTCCGGCCCGACTCTGTTTTGGCCAACCGTCTTAAACCGCCCTGACCGTCGTCGTGGCCTGGCCGCAGTGGGGGCAGAAAGACCAGGCGGCCTCGCGGGGGGCTCCGCAGGTGCAGGCGCGGGAGGCGCTGTGGCGCAGGCGCCGACGCCGCAGCCAGTAGAGGCTGAGGGCGGCCCCCGCGCTCAGGCCGAGCAGCAACCAGCCGAAGGGGCCGAAATAGATCAGGGTCTGCAGGGTGCAGTGGCCGCAACTGAAGGCCCAAAGGTTGTAGCCGAAGACGCTCAGCCCCACCCCCAGCAGCAGCAGGGTCAGGGTCCCGACCAGGCGTGGGGTTTTCATCCCTCCCCTCCCCGTTTCCGGCCGCACCAGGGGCAGAAGCTATGCCAACTGGCGGTAGCCCGGCCGCAGCAGGAGCAGCTCTCCCGCAGCAGGTGGCGGCAGCGGGGGCAGAGCAGCCAGTCGGCCTCCACCGTCCCACGGCAGCTTGGGCACTGGCCGGACACCGGCCGAGGCTCCTCCTGGGCCCGCTCCATCTCTCCCAGAATCGCCCAGGTCAATATCCCCAGCAGGACCAGAAACACCAGGACCACGTCATCCCCCTCAGCTGGCCGCCGCCAGCACCGGGCGCCGGCAATCGCTGCTTTCCACCCGACCGTCGCGCAGGGTCAGGGTGCAGTCGAAGTAGGCACGATTTTCCAGGTTGTGGGTGACCATGAGAATGGTCTGCCCCTCCCGGTGCAGTTGCTGCAGCAGGTTCATGATTTCGGCGGCCGTGGCGGTATCCAGACTGCCGGTGGGCTCGTCGGCCAGGATCAGCGGCGGGTTGTTCACCAGCGCCCGGGCAATGGCGACCCGCTCCTGCTCGCCGCCGGAGAGCTGGCTGGGGAGGTGGGCAGTCCGCGCCGAGAGACCGACCCGATCCAGCACCTGCATGGCCCGCTCCCGCTTCTCCGTCGCGGCCATCGGCTTGACCGCCAGGGGAAGCATGACGTTTTCCAGGGCCGAGAGGTAGGGGATCAGGTTGAAGCTCTGAAACACGAAGCCGAGGTATTCCCGGCGGAAATCCGCTCGTTTTTCGCCGTTGAGGGCATAGAGGTCGATGCCGTCCACCTTGACAGTGCCCGAGGTTGGGTGGCAGAGGCCGCCGAGAATGGCCAGCAAAGTGCTCTTGCCTGAACCGGAGTGACCCATGACGCCGAGAAAGGCCCCCTCCTCCACCTGGATATCGACCCCGCGCAGGGCTTCTACGCAGTCGGCATCCCCCACATAACGCTTGATCAGGTTGTTGATTTCGATAAATGCCATGGGTAACGCAATCCTTTCCCGTCGACCTAGAGCGCCCGCAGCGCTTCGGTCGGGTCGAGGC
>CAZYXS010000014.1:0-543 GCA_964650955.1 uncultured Desulfuromonadales bacterium
CCCCCCTGCAGATGCCCCAGACGGCAGCCTCTGCTGCCACGGCCACGACACCGGCAGCACCGCCCGTGTCGGCTCCGGTGGCTCCTGCCAGCAACCCGGCCATCGCCGAAGCTCTGCGCCTGACCCAGGAGAACATGGCCGCCCTGCAGCGACTGCAGGAGCAGACCGCCCAGTTGCACCGCCAGTTCCTCGAAGGCCAGGAAACGGCCAGCCGCACCTTCCAGGCGCTGCTCGAGCAGCAGCAGGTTTTACTTGGGGGTGGAGGTGTGGTCAGAGCTGGTGAAGTTAAGACACAAGCTGGGAATTATGGGAAGTCTGAGAATTATGGGAGGATTGCATCCCATGATTCCCATGATTCCCATATATCCCATGCCCCTGAAATACCTCAGAGCACTTCGGCCGCTCCCGCCGCCGACAGCAGCCGGGCCGCCACCCTGCTTCTCGAGGTAATCGCCGAAAAGACCGGCTACCCGGCGGAAATGCTCGAACTGGACATGGGGCTCGACTCCGACCTCGGCATCGACTCCATCAAGCGGGTGGAGA